>NZ_BAAAJK010000027.1:76009-105587 GCF_039526905.1 Pseudonocardia kongjuensis
CCGCCACGTGCGGCGTGCGGAACCGGCGGTGGGTACGGCCGAGCACGCCGGGCACGGCGCCGTCGCGGGCCAGCGAGAACAGCACCCGCGACAGTGCCGTCGCGGTCGCGACCGCACAGGCCAGGAAGGAGAGCACCAGCGCGGCGTGCAGTACCGGCGGGATCCACCACCAGCCGCGGGTGGTCGCCAGCACCTGGACCGGCTGGACCTGGCCGCCCAGCCCACCGGGCACCGCCGCGAACCCGCTCGTCTGCACCGCGGCCGCGAAGACGTAGAGGACGCCGGTCACCGCCGCCGTCGCGAACACCGCCCGCGGCACCGTCCGGAACGGGCGCCGGGTCTCCGCGCCCAGCGAGGTCGCCACCTCGAACCCGATGAACGCGGCCAGCGCGGGCACCACCCCCGCGACCAGGCCCGCCGCCCCGATCGCCGGCTGCGGCCCGGCGCCCGGCCCGGGCAGCGGACCCCCGGCGAGCAGCAGCGCGAACACCCCGACCAGCACCCCCACCGCGATCGCCTCCACGAGCAGCACCACCCGCGCGGCCGGCCGCACCCCGCGGGCCACCAGCGCCGTCACGATCAGCCCGCACAGCACCGCCGCCGCCGTCGCGCCCCACCGGGTCTGCGCCGGACCCGCCCCCAGCAGCGGCCGCAGGTACAGCACCGCCCCGCCCAGTGCCGCTGCGCAGAGCAGCAGGTAGCCGAGCACCGCCGCGACGCCCCCGGCGAAGGCGGGCCCGGACCCGAGGCCCTGCGCGGTCAGCGGGTACAGCCCGCCCGGCGCGGCCATCCTGGTGGTGAACCGGCCGATCGACGCGGCGACCAGCAGCGCGATCACGGCCGCGGCGACGAACGACCACACCGTCCACGGGCCGGCCAGCCCGGCGACGATCACCGGGGTCGCCGCCATCGCCGCCGACGGGGCCGAACCCGCGATGGACTGCGCCACGACGTCGGCCGGGCCGAGCCTGCGGCGTTCCAGCCCGTGCACGGGCGAGCGGTCGCGCAGCGTCGCCACCTCGGCACCTCTCCCCTCCGGATCATCGGCGGTCGCCGGGCCGCCCGGTCGCACGATTGTCCGCTGCGGACCCTAACCTCCGGTCACAGTGCCGTGACCAGCAGCGATGACCCGAACGAGAAAATCGACACAGCGGTTCCCACGCGGCGGGAACGGATGGCAGGGTGATTCGCACCACTCGGGACGGGCAGTTGTGCCGGTCGGTCGGGCACGTGACCCTCCGGTCCCGTTCGTACCCACGCCGACGGCCGGCCGATGACGTCGCGGCCCCGGCACCGCCCGACACGAGGAGATCCGATGACCGCCGTCCAGCCACGGACCGCGACCGGGCACCCGCTGGGGATGACCACCGAGACCGAGGTGTCCGCCGTCCGGGAGGTGCTCGACGCGGCCGGACTGCTCACCGAGCACGTCCGGTACGCGTTCTTCGCGCCCGAGGAGCCCCCGAAGGACGAGGTGCTCGCCGGCGGTCCGGCCGACCGCCGGTTCCGCGCGGTGCTGCTGGACCTGTCCACCGGCCGGTCCTGGGACACCGTGGTGTCGGTGACCGCGGGCGAGCTGGTCTCCTCGCGCGAGCTGGAGCCCGCGCGGGACGGCCAGCCGCCGATCATCGACTCGGAGTTCGAGTTCATCGAGGACGTCCTCAACGCCTCCCCGGACTGGCTCGCCGCGCTGGAGAAGCGCGGGATCGAGCCGGCCACGGTGCGCGCGGTGCCGCTGTCCGCCGGCGTCTACGACTACCCGGAGGAGACCGGCCGCCGGATGGCCAGGGCGTTCGGCTTCCGGCAGGACCACGAGGCCGACCACGCCTGGGCACATCCGGTCGACGGGCTCGTCGCCTACATCGACCTCACCGCCCGCACGGTCGACCGGGTGATCGACACCGGCGTGGTGCCGGTGCCCGCGACCAGCGGGAACTTCGACGACCCGGCCGTCCAGGGCCCGCCGCTGGACTCGCTGCGGCCGATCGAGATCACCCAGCCGGAGGGCCGGTCGTTCACCGTCGACGACGGCCGGGTGCGCTGGGGCAAGTGGGACCTGCGGATCGGGTTCAACGAGCGCGAGGGCCTGACCCTGCACCAGATCGCCTTCGACGACCGCCCGATCTGCTACCGCGCGTCGGTCGCCGAGATGGTGGTGCCCTACGCCGATCCGGCGCCGGTCCGGTTCTGGCAGAACTACTTCGACTGCGGCGAGTACATGTTCGCCCGCTACGCCGACTCGCTGCAGCTGGGCTGCGACTGCCTCGGCGACATCCACTACGTCGACGCCACCATCGCCGACGACCTGGGCAACCCGAAGACCATCCGGAACGCGATCTGCATGCACGAGGAGGACTACGGCGTCCTCTGGAAGCACACCGACATCTTCACCGGCTCCCGCGAGGTGCGCCGCCAGCGCCGGCTGGTCATCTCGTTCTTCACCCCGATCGGCAACTACGACTACGGCTTCTACTGGTACCTCTACCTCGACGGCACGATCGAGCTGGAGTGCAAGGCGACCGGCATCGTGTTCACCTCCGGCACGCCCGGCGAGTACGCCACCGAGGTCGCGCCCGGCCTCGGCGCCCCCTACCACCAGCACCTGTTCTCGGCCCGCCTCGACATGACCGTCGACGGGCTCGCGAACGCGGTCGAGGAGGTGGAGGCGGTGCGGGTCCCGATGGGCGAGGGCAATCCCCACGGCAACGCGTTCGGCCGCTCGGCGACCCGGCTGACCCGGGAGTCGACGGCCGCCCGGGACGCCTCGCCGGGCACCGGGCGGGTCTGGCACGTCGTCAACACCGAGAAGACGAACGGCCTCGGCCGGCCCGTCGGGTACGTGCTGCACCCGCTCGGGCAGCCGACCCTGCTGGCCGACGAGGCGTCGTCGATCCATGCGCGGGCGACGTTCGCGTCCAAGGCGCTGTGGGTGACCCGCTACGACCCGGCGGAGCGCTACTCGGCGGGCGACTTCGTCAACCAGAACCCGGGCGGGGCCGGGCTGCCCGCCTACGTGGCGGCCGATCGCGAGATCGACGGGCAGGACGTCGTGCTGTGGCACACCTTCGGGCTGACCCACTTCCCGCGGCCGGAGGACTGGCCGGTGATGCCGGTCGACTACACCGGGTTCACCCTGAAGCCGGCCGGGTTCTTCGACCGCAATCCGGCGCTGGACGTGCCCGCGGCGGAGACCGAGGGCTGTCACTGACCGGTGCGCCCGCCGGCACGCCCACCCGCGGGCGTCCCGGCGGGCCCCCGGCACGGTCGTCCCGGGCAACGTCCGGGCGTCCCGGCCTGCCGGGCCCCGGCAACGAGATCGGCGTCCGGCGCCGCTCGTGGTAGGTCTCCCTGCGGGGGGTCCGGCACATCGCCGCACCCCGGCGTACGAGGAGCGGACGATGAGCGTGACCCGGGTCTGGCTGACCGAGCGGAGCCACCAGGAGCTGCGTGCCGAGCTGCAGTCGTTGCTGCAGCAGCGGGAGGCGGTGGCCCCGGCCGAGGGCCGCGAGCACGACGGCCCGGACGGACCGGGTGCCGGGGAGCGCGACCGCGAGCAGCGGATCCGGCGGCTGCAGGAGCTGCTGCGCGATCCGGTGGTCGGCGACCGGCCGGCCGACGACGGCGTCGCCGAGCCCGGCATGGCCGTCACCGTGCGCTACGACGACGGCGAGACCGAGACCTTCCTGCTCTCGCACGACGAGAACCGGATCCGGCCCGACGGGACCATGATCTGCTCGCCGGACTCCCCGCTCGGTCGCGCGCTGCACGGCGCGCACCAGGGCGACGCCGTCCGGTACCGGCTCCCCGACGGCGGGCGGGCCGGGTGCACGCTGCTCCGCGCCGTGCCGTTCGAGCGCTGAACCGACGCACCGTGTACGACAGCGGACGGGCCGAGAGCCGCAACGGTGTCCGGCGGCCGGGCGCACCGGTGCCGGACGGGTGGCTGCGCCGGGTCGCCGACGAGGCCGGGCGCGGGGCGGGCGGTGTCCCGCCCGAGCTGCTCGGCGACTTCCTGCGGGTGCTGGCCGACGCCGCGGCGTCCGGCAGGCTGCCCTCGGACCCCGAGCTCGACGCGGTGCGACGCAACGGGGCCCGGGCCGCCGAACTGGGGGTCAGCGCGGGGAACGCGGTGCAGCTGTACCTGTCGGCCGCCTGGCGGTTGTGGCGGGAGCTCCCGCCGACCGCGCACTTCCGGGACGCCGGGACCACGGCGAACGCCGCGGAGGCGGTCATGCGGGCGGTGGACCTGGCGGTGGCCGGGCTCGCCGACGGCTACACCGCGGCCCGCCGGGATCTGGTGCGCCACGAGGAGACGCTGCGCCGGGAGCTGATCGAGGACCTGCTGCGTGGCGACGGCGACGCCGGCGGGCTGGTCGGGCGGGCCGAGCCGTTCGGGATGGACCTGGGCCGGCCGCACCAGGTCGCGCTGGCCGCGCCGGACGGCCGCCCGGCCCGGGTGGAGTCCGTACCGGCCGCCCTGGAACGCGCCGTCGTGCGCGGGGTCGGCGACCGGGACGTGCTGGTCGCCACCAAGGACGGACGGATCGTCGTCATCGCCCCGGCCGGCACCGGCGCCGGTGAGCTCGGCGGACTGCTGCACGGCGAGCTGACCCGCACCGGGCGCGGTGCCGGGTGGCGGGTGGCGGTGGGCCGCGCGCACCCCGGGTCCTACGGGATCGCCCGCTCCTACGAGGAGGCCAGGGAGGCACTGACCACGGCGGGCCGGCTGCGGCTGCCGGCGCCGGTACTACGGGCCGAGGACATGCTGGTCTACCGGGTGCTGCTGCGTGACCAGCCGGCCATCACCGACCTCGTGCAGACCGTCGCCGTGCCGCTGGCGCGGGCCCGCGGCGGCGCCGCGCCGCTGCTGGACACCCTGGAGACCTGGTTCGGCACCGGCTGTGTGGTCGCCGAGACGGCCCGCCGGCTGCACCTGTCGGTGCGCGCCGTCTCCTACCGGCTGGAGCGGATCGCGGAGCTGACCGGCCACGACCCGACCGATCCCGGACACCGGTTCACCCTGCACGCCGCCGTGCTCGGGGCCCGGCTGCTCGGCTGGCCGGACCGTGAGCTCCGGCCCGGCGATGCGGGCTGAGCCCGATCTGGAGCTGGTGGCCTCGATCGTCCGGCGCGCCGGGCTGGACTGTGTCGTCGAGGGCACCGGCCCGCAGCGCCGGCTGCGGGCCCGGCGGCCGGGCGGGCGGGGCCCCGGGGTCTCCGCCGGCTGGACCGGGCGCACCGGCTGGGTCGGCCCGGACGGCGCCCGGCACCGGGTGCCGGACCCGGACCCGCGCGGGCTGGCCGCGGTCGTCGTCGCGCAGGCGCTGCACCCGGACCCCGCCCGCCCGCTCACCCACGCCGAGGCCGGGGCCTGCGGCCTGGCCGGGGCACTGCTCTGGTGCGGGCCGGGCACTAGTGTCGGTACCGATCCGATCGCCGATCCACAGGAGGATCCGTGGCACTCGCCGCAGGGGACACCGTCCCCGACGTCCAGCTCATGACCCCGACCGCCGACGGCCCGAAGCCGGTGCAGAGCGCCAGCGTCCTGGGCAGCGGCACCGTCGTGCTGTTCGGTGTACCCGGGGCGTTCACCCCGGCCTGCTCCGACACCCACCTGCCCGGCTTCGTGCTGCGCGCCGACGAGCTGAAGCAGAAGGGCGTCGACACCGTCGCCTGTACCGCGGCCAACGACGCGTTCGTGCTCGGCGCGTGGGCCGAGTCCCGCAACGTCGGCGACGCCGTGCTCATGCTCGCCGACGGCAACGCCGAGTTCGCCGCCGCCGCCGGCCTGGACATGGACGGCTCGAAGTTCGGCCTCGGCACCCGCTCGAAGCGCTACGCCGCGATCCTCAAGGACGGCGTGGTGCAGTGGATCGGCGTCGAGGACGTCCCGTCCTCGGTCGACGTGTCCGGCGTCGAGTCGGTGCTCAAGCAGCTCTGAATCTCCTCCGGCCGCACCCGGTCCCCGGCACGCGGGCCTAGACTGGCCCGCGTGCCGAAGGTGATCGGGGGTTCGCTCGCGACGCATCGCGAGCAGGTCCGCGAGCGCGTGTTCGGCGCGCTGCGCGAGCAGCTCTACGGTCGCGGCTTCGAGTCGGTCACGCTGTCCGGAGTCGCCGCCGCGGCCGGCGTCGGCCGGTCGGCGATGTACAACCACTTCCCGGACCGGCAGGCCCTGCTCGTCGCGTTCGTCGAGGCCGAGGCCGCCCGCTACGTCGCCGACCTGGACGCCGCGCTGGCCGGCGCCCGCTCCCCCGCGGACCGGCTCGCCGTCTTCGCCCGGATGCAGCTGCGCCGGCTCGCCGAGTTCCACCTGCCGCCCGGCCAGGCGCTGGCCGGCGCACTGGACCCGCAGGCGTACCGCCGGATCGCCGCGCACGCCGACCCGATCGGCGACCGGCTGACCGCCATCCTCACCGACGGCGCGCTCGACGGCTCGATGTCCGGCGACGACCCGGTCGTGCTGGCCGGGCTGGTCTCGGCCGCCCTGTCCAGCCGGAAGATCGTCGAGGTGCCCGCCGCCGAGCTGGACGACACCGTCGAGACGGCGGTGCGCGCGGTGCTGCGGATGGTCACCCCCTCGACGACGGCATCCGACTGAGGCTAGCCTTACCGCCGCCGAGCCCTTAGCATCATGATCTGACACGGTGTCAGATCCGGCGCCGTGACGCCCCGCTGTACGGGAGGGCCGATGAGCGCCACGACACCGATCTCCGGTACGCCGGTGGGCGGGACGCTGTCCGCCGAGCTGCGGCAGGCCACGTCCGAGGTCCACGAGCAGGCCCACCGCTCCACCTACATGGCCGCGCTGCTCGACGGCGCGCTCCCGCTCGACGCCTACACCCTGCTCGCCGAGCAGTACGGCGCGATCTACACCGCCCTGGAGGCGGCGTCCGACGCGATGGCCGGGCACCCGGTCGCCGGCCCGTTCGTGATCGACGACCTGCGCCGGCTGCCCGCCCTGCACGACGACCTGGACGCGCTGGGCAGCGGCGTCCCGCGGATCCTGCCCGCCACCACCCGCTACGTGGACCGGCTGCGCACCGCGGCGACCGATCCGGAGCGGTTCGTCGCCCACCACTACATCCGCTACCTGGGCGACCTGTCCGGCGGCCAGGTGATCGGGAAGCTGCTGCAGCGGACCTACGGGCTGTCCGGCGACGGCGTGCGCTTCTACGACTTCACCGCGCTCGGCGCGCCGCCGCGGTTCCGGGCCCGCTACCGCGAGCTGCTCGACGCGACCGGCTGGGACGCCGCGGCCCGCTCCCGGGTGGCCGCCGAGGCGGTGCTCGGGTTCGAGCTGAACATCGCGGTGCTGTCCGAGATGGCCGAGGAGGTCGGGCTGGAGCAGCCGCTCGCGTCGTGACTCCTAGACTGGGGTCGTGAGCAGCGGCATCGACCCCGGCGAACTCGCGACGGCGTTGAAGGTCCTCGCCCAGGTCGACGAGCTGCCGCCCGAGCACCCGGACGCGGTCCGGGTCCGCCGGGCGACCGCCGGGATCTGGAAGTCGGTGCGGATGCGCCGGCGGGCCGAGAAGCGGGAGCGCGAGCGGGCGTCCGACGCCGCGGTCACCGCGGCGACCGCGACCGGTGCCGACGGCCGGACCGACGACGAGACGGCGGGCATCCCGCTGGTCTCCACCGCCCGCGGCGCGACCGCGGGCGTGCTGCACCGGGCCCGCGGCTGCTACGCCTGCAAGACCCGGTTCACCGTGGTCGACGCCTTCTACCACCAGCTCTGCCCGGACTGCGCGGCCGCGCACCACGCACACCGGGACGCCCGCACCGACCTGACCGGCCGCCGGGCGCTGCTCACCGGCGGCCGCGCCAAGATCGGCATGTACATCGCGCTGCGGCTGCTCCGCGACGGCGCGCACCTCACGATCACCACCCGGTTCCCGCGGGACGCGGCCCGCCGGTTCGCCGCGCTCGCCGACAGTCCGGAATGGCTGCACCGGCTCCGCGTGGTCGGGGTGGACCTGCGCGATCCCGGGCAGGTCGTCGCACTGGCCGACGAGGTCGCCGCGGCCGGGCCGCTGGACATCCTGATCAACAACGCGGCGCAGACGGTGCGCCGCTCCCCCGGCTCCTACGCCGCGATCGAGGCCGCCGAGTCCGAGCCGCTGCCGGCCGGCGAGCTGCCGGAGATCCTGTCGTTCACCAGCGCGGCGCGCGAGCACCCGGCGCTGCTCGCCGGGGCGGTGCCCGGCGCGGACCTGGCGGCGCTGGCCGTCACCGCCCGGTCGGCGTCGCCGGAACGGATCGCGGCCGGCACCGCGGTGGACGCGGGCGGGCTGCTGCCCGACACCGCCGCCGTCAACAGCTGGGTCGACCACGTCCAGCACGTCGACCCGGTCGAGCTGCTCGAGGTGCAGCTGTGCAACCAGACGGCGCCGTTCGTGCTGGTGTCCCGGCTGCGGCCGGCGATGGCCGCGGCCGGCCCGCACCGCAAGTACGTGGTGAACGTGTCCGCGATGGAGGGCGTGTTCGGGCGCGGCTACAAGGGGCCCGGCCATCCGCACACGAACATGGCGAAGGCCGCGCTGAACATGCTGACCCGGACCAGCGCCGGGGAGATGTTCACGACCGACCGGATCCTGATGACCTCGGTGGACACCGGCTGGATCACCGACGAGCGCCCGCACCCGATGCGGATGCGGCTGGCCGAGGAGGGCTTCCACGCACCGCTGGACCTGTCCGACGGCGCCGCCCGGGTGTACCACCCGATCGTCGCCGGTGAGCGCGGCGAGGACCTCTACGGCGTGTTCCTGAAGGACTACGGCGTGTCCCGCTGGTGAGGTAGGCCGCGCGTTCGCTGTCGGTGCTCGCCGATACCGTGCCGGGCGTGCTGGAGCTGCATCGGTCCGAACGCGCGGACACCCTCGTCGAGGCGCTCGCCGGGCTGCTCGCGGACCCGGCACCGGGCGGTGCCGACCCGTTCGCACCGGAGATCGTCGCGGTCCCCGAGCGCGGGGTGGAGCGGTGGCTGGCGCAGCGGCTCTCGCACCGGCTCGGCGCCCGCGGCAGTGCCGGCGGCGGTGGTGGCGGCGGTGACGGGGTGTGCGCCAACGTGCGGTTCCCGTCCCCGGCCGCCCTGCTCGGCGATGTCGTCTCCCGGGTCACCGGCACCGATCCGGAGACCGACCCGTGGGCCCCGGGGCGTGCGGTGTGGCCGCTGCTCGAGCTGATCGACGATGCCGTCACCTCCGGCGACGGGCGGTTCGCCGGGCTGGCCGCGCACCTGGAGCGGGGCGGGCACGGCCGCCGCTACGCGCTGGCCCGCGCGCTCGCCGGGCTGTTCGGCTCCTACGCCACGCACCGGCCCGCGCTGCTGCGCTCGTGGGCCCTCGGCGAGGACGCGGTGCCGCCCGACCTGGCCTGGCAGCCCGAGCTGTGGCGGCGGCTGCGGTCCGGCCTCGATGCGCCCGGCCCGGCCGAGCGGCTCGCCGACGCGGTCGCCGCGCTGCGCGCCGGGGCCGATCCCGGCGAGCTGCCGGGGCGGATCTCGCTGTTCGGGCCGACCCGGCTCGCCGCCGAGCACCTCGCCGTGCTGGAGGCGCTGTCCGCGCACCGCGACGTGCACCTGTGGCTGCCGCACCCGTCCCCGGCGATGTGGGAGGCGGTCCGCGCCGCCCGCCCCGCCGATCCGCCCGCCCGCGCCGCCGACGGCAGCGCCGCGCTGGTCCGCAACCCACTGCTGCGCTCGCTGGGCCGCGACGTCCGGGAGCTGGCGCTGCGGCTGCCCGCGGCCGGACCGGGCGTCACCGACACCCACCATCCGGCGGCCGGACCGGACGGGCCGCCGACCCTGCTGCAGCGGGTGCAGCGCGCGCTGCGCGACGACACGCCGCCGCCGCGGCCCGCCGACCGCCCGCCGCTCGATCCCGCTGACCGCAGCATCGTGCTGCACTCCTGCCACGGCCCGGACCGGCAGGTCGAGGTGCTGCGCGAGGTGCTGCTGGGGCTGCTGGCCACCGATCCGGGGCTGGAACCGCGCGACATCATCGTGATGTGCCCGGACATCGAGGTGTTCGCGCCGCTGATCACGGCGTCGTTCGGGCTGGCCCCGGAGCCCGGCGCCGCGGGCGAGGGGGCCGGGCCGTCGCGCGACGAGCTGCATCCCGGGCACCTGCTGCGGGTCCGGCTGGCCGACCGGGCGCTGCGCCAGGCCAATCCGCTGCTGGGCACGGTGTCCACCCTGCTGGAGCTCGCCGGGTCCCGGCTGACCGCGTCCCAGGTGCTCGACCTGATCGCGTCCGGCCCGGTCCGCCGCCGGTTCCGGCTCGACGACGACGCGCTGGAGCGGATCTCCGAGCTGGTCACCGCCGCCGGGGTGCGCTGGGGGCTGGACGCCGCGCACCGCGCCCCCTACCGGCTCGACGGGATCGAGCAGAACACCTGGCGGGCCGGGCTGGACCGGCTGCTGGTCGGCGTCGCGATGGCCGAGACGCCGGGCGCGCCGGCCTGGCTGGGCAGCGCGCTCCCGCTCGACGAGGTCGACTCCTCCGACGTCGACCTGGTCGGCAGGCTGGCCGAGATCGTGGACCGGCTGGCGACCGCGCTCGCCGCGCTGCGCGGGCCGCAGCCGCTGTCGGCCTGGGTCGCCGCACTCACCGAGGCCCTGTCCGCGCTCACCGACACCGCACCGGCCGACGCCTGGCAGGCCGGCCAGGCCCGCGCGGAGCTGGCCGACGTGCTGCACTCGGCCGGGCCGCAGGCCGACACCGTCGACCTCGACCTGCCCGACGTGCGCGGTCTGCTCGCGGAGCGGTTGCGTGGCAGGCCGAGCCGGGCGAACTTCCGGACCGGCACGCTCACCGTCGCCACCCTGGTCCCGATGCGCGCCGTCCCGCACAAGGTGGTCTGCCTGCTCGGCTGCGACGACGGCGTGTTCCCCCGGGCCGGCG
Source organism: Pseudonocardia kongjuensis (assembly GCF_039526905.1). Lineage (NCBI taxonomy): Bacteria > Bacillati > Actinomycetota > Actinomycetes > Pseudonocardiales > Pseudonocardiaceae > Pseudonocardia > Pseudonocardia kongjuensis. Next base: position 86,917 of record NZ_BAAAJK010000027.1, read on the forward strand.
CCCCGGACGGCGACGACGTGCTCGCCCGCGATCCGGTGGTCGGCGAGCGGGACCCGCGTGGCGAGGACCGCCAGCTGCTGCTCGACGCGATCTGCTCGGCCACCTCGGCCCTGGTCGTGGTGAGCTCCGGGGCCGACGAGCGGACCGGCGCGCAGCGGCCGCCGTCGGTGCCGGTCGGCGAGCTGTGCGACGCGATCGACGCCTGCGTGCAGGTCCCCGGCGACCGGCCGGTGGCCGCGTCCGACGCGCTGCGTGCCCGGCATCCGCTGCAGCCGTTCGACCGGCGGAACTTCCGGCCCGGCGCGCTGCTCGCCGACGGGCCGTTCAGCTTCGACCGGGCCGCGCTGGGCGGCGCCGAGATGGCCGCCGGTCCGCGGGCCGCGGTGCCGCTGTTCCCGCCCGGACCGCTGCCCGCCCCGGAGGACACCGGGGACCCGGTGGAGCTCGACGATCTGGTCGCGTTCGTCGAGCACCCGGTGCGGGCGTTCCTGCGGCAGCGGGTGCGGGTGCTGCCACCGCAGGAGAACGCCGAGCCCGACGACGCGCTGCCGGTCGAGCTCGACGGTCTCGGCAGCTGGCGGATCGGGGAACGGCTGCTCACCGACCGGCTCGCCGGGGCGCCGCCGCAGGCCGTCGCCCGGGCCGAGACGCTGCGCGGCGACCTGCCGCCGGGCGGCATCGGGCGGCGGGTGCTGACCGACGTCGGCGGCCGGGTGGAGCCGCTGGTCGCGCTGGCCGCCGCGGTCCGCACCGGGGAGGCGACCTCCCAGGACCTGGTGGCCGAGCTGGACGGGGCCACGGTGACCGGCACCGTCCCCGGGCTGCACGGCGACGTCGTCGTGCGGGTCGGGTACTCGCGGCTCAAGGCCAGGCAGCGGCTCCGCGCCTGGGTGCAGCTGCTGGCGCTGACCGCCGCGCACCCGGACCGCCGCTGGACGGCGGTGACCATCGGCCGGGGTGGCGGCGGCCCGGCCCGGTCCACGCTCGGGCCGGTCGATCCGGAGCTGGCCCGCCGCGTGCTGGCCGATCTGGTGGCGCTGCGCCGGGAGGGGCTGCGCGAACCACTGCCGCTGCCGACCGACGCGGCCGCCGTCTACGCCCGCAACCGGTCCCGCGGGGTCACCCCGGCGAACGCGCTGGCCGCGGCGGACGCCGAGTGGTCCCGGTTCGAGCGCGACGAGGCCGCGCACACCTTCGTCCGCGGACCGGCCGCCCCGCTGCTGCTGCGCGACGAGCCCGGTGCCGGTGCCGAGCCCACCCGGTTCGGCGCGCTCGCGACCCGGGTGTGGGCCCCGCTGCTCGACCACGAGAGGCAGGACGCGCCGTGACCGCGGTTCTCTCCGCCCCGACCTTCGCCGTCGACGGGCCGCTGCCCGAGGGCACCGTCGTGCTGGAGGCCAGCGCCGGCACCGGCAAGACGTACACGATCGCCGCGCTCGCCACCCGCTACGTGGCCGAGGGCGTCGCCGGGCTGGACCGGCTGATGCTGGTCACCTTCGGCCGGGACGCCACCCAGGAGCTGCGCGAGCGGGTCCGGGAGCGGCTGGTCGGCACCGAGCGGGCACTGGCCGCGGTGCTCGACGGCGGGGCCGCACCCGCCGGGGACCCGGTGGTCGCGCTGCTCGCCGCGGGCGACCCGGCCGTCGTCGAGCGGCGGCGGGCCCGGCTGGCGGAGGCGTCGGCGTCGTTCGACGCGGCCACCATCGCCACCACCCACCAGTTCTGCATGCAGATGCTGGCCGGGCTCGGGGTGGCCGGCGACAACGACCCGGAGGCCGAGTTCGTCGAACACGTCGACGACGTCGTCACCGAGGTCGTCGACGACTTCTACGTCCGCAAGTACGCGAACCCCGACGCCGGGCGGCCCGCCTTCACCCGCGCCGAGGCGCTCACCCTGGCCCGCCGCGCGGTCGCCGACCCGCAGGCCGAGCTGGAACCCCGGGACGCCGATCCGCGCTCGGACGCGGCCGTCCGGCACGGCTTCGCCACCGCCGTCCGGCGCGAGGTCGACGCCCGCAAGCGGCGGCTGCGGATCTACAGCTACGACGACATGCTGACCCGGCTGGCCCAGGCGCTGCGCGATCCGCTGCGCGGCCCGGCCGCCCGGGAGCGGCTGCGGTCCCGGTTCTCGGTGGTGCTGGTCGACGAGTTCCAGGACACCGACCCGCTGCAGTGGGAGATCCTCTCGCTGGCCTTCCACTCCGCGCCCGGCACCACGCTGGTCCTGATCGGCGACCCCAAGCAGGCGATCTACGCGTTCCGCGGGGCCGACGTGCACAGCTACCTGCAGGCCGCGGCCGCCGCCACCGACCGGCGCACGCTGGCCACCAACCGGCGCAGCGACCGCGCCCTGCTCGGCGCGCTGGAGAAGGTGTTCGGGGAGGCGACGCTGGGCGACCCGGAGATCGTCGTGCACCCGGTCGACGCGCACCACACCGCGGGCAGGCTGGGCGCGCCGCGGGACGCGCCGCTGCGGCTGCGGCTGGTCGACCGGGACCGGCTCGACCTGACCGGGCGGCAGCTGGGCCGGGCGCCGGGCGCCCGGAAGGTCGTCGCCCGGGACGTCGCCGTCGACCTGTCGGAGCTGCTGGCCGGCCCCGCGACCTACGACGGGGCGCCGCTGCGGCCCGGCCAGGTCGCCGTCCTGGTCCGGACGAACGCGCAGGGCGTCCTGGTCCGCGACGCCTGCGCCGAGGCCGGCGTCCCCGCCGTGCTCACCGGCAGCACCAGTGTGTTCACCACCCCGGCGGCCGCCGACTGGCTGACCCTGCTGGAGGCCGTCGAGCAGCCGCAGCGCACGCTGCGGCTGCGGGCGGCCGCCCTCACCCGGTTCGTCGGGCACACCGTCGCCGACCTGTGCGGGGCCGACGCCGACCGGCTGGTCGACGCGCTCGGCGCCGACCTGCGCAGCTGGCACGCGGTGCTCGCCGAGCGCGGGGTCGCCGCGCTCGCCGAGGCCGTGTTCGCCCGGTACGCCCCGGCCCGCAGGCTGCTGTCCCGGCCGGACGGCGAGCGCGACCTCACCGACCTGCGGCACGTCGGCCAGGTGCTGCACTCGGCCGCGCTGGAGCGCCATCTCGGCCCGACCGCGCTCACCGAGTGGCTGCGGCACCGGATCGGCGAGGCCGCCCGGGACACCTCCGCCGAGCGCAGCCGGCGCCTCGAGTCCGACGCCGACGCCGTCCAGATCGTCACCGTGCACCGGTCGAAGGGGCTCGAGTTCCCGGTCGTCTACCTGCCGTTCGCCTGGGACCGGTGGGTCAACGACAGCCCCGATCCGCTGCTCTACCACGACACCGGCCCCGGCGGCGGGCCGCGCCGGCTGCTCGACGTCGGCGGGTCGACCGGCCCGGACCGGCCCGGCCGCACCGCGCTGCACCAGGCCGAGGAGGCCGGCGAGGACCTGCGGCTGCTCTACGTCGCGCTGACCCGGGCGTGCAGCCAGGTCGTCGCCTGGTGGGTGCCCGCGACCACCACCGCCGCGTCGTCGCTGCACCGGATCCTGTTCGGGCACGGCGGGCCCGGCGCCGAACCGGCCGGCACCGCGAAGGTCCCCGGCGACGCGGTGGCGCTGCAGTACCTGCGGGAGCGGCTCGACGGCGGCGGCGCGGCCGTGGAGACCCTGCACGACCGCGAGCCGGTGCGCCGGCCCGCCGATACGGACGACGAGCGGCCCGCGGCCGCCGAGTTCCGCCGCGGCCTGGACACCGCGTGGCGGCGCACCTCCTACACCGCGCTCACCGCGGCCGCGCACGCCGCGCACCGGATCCCGCTCGGCGACGAGCCGGACGAGGAGCCCGCAGTCACCCCCGGGGTGCTCAGCGAGCCCGAGACCGAGGGGATCCGCGACGAGCCGGACCCGGCCGGGTCGCCGGTGCGCCCGGCAGCCGTGCCCGACGCCGCGGTTCCGGGGCCCGGCGCCGGGCCCGATGCCGCTGCGCCGACGGCCGGCGCGGCGCCGTCGTCCGGGCCCGATCCGGCCGGCGTGCCGTCGCCGATGGCGGACCTCCCGATGGGTGCCGGCTTCGGCACCCTGGTGCACGCCGTCCTGGAGCACCTGGACACGACCGTCGCCGCGGACGGCGACGAGGCGCTGCGCGCCGAGCTGGTCGCGCACGTCACCGCCGAGCTGGCCCGCCAGCCCGCCGACGTCGATCCCGAGGCGCTGGCCGACGCCCTGGTCCCGGTGCTGCGCACCCCGCTCGGCCCGCTCGCGTCCGGCCGGGCACTCGCCGACGTCGCCCCGGCCGACCGGCTCTCCGAGCTCGACTTCGAGCTTCCGCTGTGCGGTGGCGACACCCCGACCGGCCGGCTGACCCTGGCCGGGCTGGCGTCGGCGATCCGGCGCCGGATCGGGCCGGGCGACCCGCTGCACGGCTACGCCGACCGGCTGGACGGCCCCGACCTGGCCGGGCAGGCGCTGCGCGGCTACCTGACCGGCAGCATCGACTCGGTGCTGCGGGTCGACGGCCGCTACCTGGTCGTCGACTACAAGACGAACTGGCTCGGCCCGATCGGCGCGGCCGGCCGGGAGCCGCTCACCGCGGCGCACTACACCGCGGGCCGGCTGGCCGAGGCGATGAGCGACGCGCACTACCCGCTGCAGGCGCTGCTCTACGCGGTCGCGCTGCACCGGTTCCTGCGCTGGCGGCTGCCCGGCTACGACCCGGAGACCCACCTGGGCGGCGTCGGCTACCTGTTCCTGCGCGGCATGTGCGGGCCGGCGACCCCGGTCACCGGCGACGGCCCGCTGGCCGCGCCGTGCGGGGTGTTCGCCTGGCGGCCACCGGCCGCGCTGGTCGAGGACCTGTCCGAGCTGCTGGACGGAGGCGGCGCATGACGACCGGGGCGACCGCGGCACCCGAGCGCGACCCGTACGGCCCGCGGGCCGCGCGGACCGCGGCCGGGGTGCTCGCCACGTTCAACGAGGCCGACGTGCTCGCCCCCGGCGACGTGCACGTCGCACGCCGGCTGGCCCGGCTCGGCGGCCGCGGCGACCCGGTCGGCGCCCCCGACCCGGCGACCGCGGAACCCGAGCCGGTGGTGCTCGCCGCCGCGCTGGCGGTGCGCGCGATCCGCAACGGGTCGGTCTGCGTCGATCTCGGGAAGGTCGCGACGACCACGGCCGGCGAGGGCGAGATCGCGGTCGACGTGTCCGGGCTGCCGTGGCCCGAGCCGGGCGCGTGGCGGGCGGCCTGCGCGGCCAGCCCGCTGGTCGCCGACGGCGAGGCCGGCCCGGCCGGGCGGCCGCTGCGGCTGCTCGGCGACCTGCTCTACCTGGAGCGGTACTGGCAGGAGGAGGAGCTGGTGCGCCGCGAGTTCGCCGCCCGCTCCGGCCCGGTCGCCGACGTGCCCCCGCAGCGGCTGCGCGCCGCGCTGGACCGGCTGCTCGACGATCCCGGCGCCGAACGCCAGCGGCTCGCCGCCGCCGTCGCCGCACTCCGCCCGGTCAGCGTCATCGCCGGTGGTCCGGGCACCGGCAAGACGACGACCGTCGCCCGGCTGCTCGCCGTCCTGCACGACCTGCACGCCGACCGGCCCGGCCGGCCGCCACTGCGGGTCGCGCTGGCCGCCCCCACCGGGAAGGCCGCCGCCCGGCTCACCCAGTCGGTCGCCGACGCGGTCGTCCGGATGCCGCCCGGCGACCGGATCGCGGTCGAGGGCACGACGGCCTCCACGCTGCACCGGCTGCTCGGCTCGCGGGGCGCGTCCGGCCGGTTCCGGCACCATCGCGGCAACCGGCTCCCGCACGACGTGGTGGTCGTCGACGAGACGTCGATGGTGTCGCTGACGATGATGGCGCGGCTGCTGGAGGCGGTCCGCCCGGACGCCCGGCTGGTGCTGGTGGGCGATCCGGAGCAGCTCGCGTCGGTGGAGGCGGGCGCCGTGCTCGGGGATCTCGCCGAGGCACCCGGCCGGGTCGAGCCGGAGCTGCAGGAGGCGCTGGAACGCTGCGGCGCGTTCCGGGCCGAGCGCCCGGCCCGCCGCACGGACACCGACACCACAGCCGACACCGGCGCCACAGCCGACACCGGCGCCACAGCAGCCGACGCCACAGCCGACACCGATGCCGCTGCTGCCGACACCGGCACCGCCGCTACCGGCACCGCCGCTACCGGCACCGCCGCTGCCGAGACCGGCGCCGCCGACACCGGCGCCGCCGACACCGGCGCGGGCGCCGCGAGCAGGCCCGGCTCCGGCGAGCCCGACGCCCCCGGCCGGCCGGCCGCCGGCGCACCCGGGGAACCCGGCACCCGCGCGCCCGCCGCCACCGGTGAGCCCGGTTCCGGTGTGGCCGGCGAGCCCGTCGTGGTGCGCAACGGCGTCGTCCGGCTGCAGCGGAACTGGCGGTTCAGCGGCGCGATCGCCGCGTTCGCGGCCGCCGTCCAGGCCGGCGACGGCGACCGGGCGATGGCACTGCTCGCCGGGACACCGGCGGAGCTGTCGTTCGTCGCGGCGGACCCGGCCGAGATCGCCCCCGAGCGGCTGGCCCCGCTGCGCTCGCAGGTCGTCGAGGCGGCCGTCGACCTGATCGGCGCCGCCGAGTCGGGCGACGTCACGTCGGCGCTGCGGGTGCTCGACGACCACCGGTTGCTCTGCGGGCACCGCCGCGGCCCGTACGGCGTCGCGCGCTGGACCGCGGAGGTCGAACGGTGGCTGTCCGCCGCCCGCCCCGGGTACGACGCGGAGGCACCGTGGTTCCCCGGCCGGCCGCTGCTGGTCACCGCGAACGACTACGACCTGGGCCTGTTCAACGGTGACACCGGCGTCGTCGTCCGGACCGGTGAGGGGCGCCGGGCGGTGTTCGTGCGCGAGGGCTCACCGGCCGCGTTCGAACCGGCCCGCCTCGGTGGCGTCGGCACCGTCTACGCGATGACCGTGCACCGCAGCCAGGGCAGCCAGTTCCGGCGGGTGACCGTCGTCCTGCCGCCGGCCGACTCCCCGCTGATGACCCGCGAGCTGCTCTACACCGCGGTCACCCGCGCCAAGGAGCAGGTGCGGATCATCGGCACCGAGGCCGCTGTCCGGGCCGCGATCGCCCGTCCCGCCGGCCGGGCCAGCGGCCTGCGGCTGCGCCTCGCCGACAGCTGACGCCACGCACCCCTTCGCTGCGGTTCGCACCCGTCGCAGCGGGTGCGAACCGTGGCGACAGGGTGCGAACCGTGGCGAAAGGCTGTGCGGCCGGGCGCCGGTGGTCGGCGGCGCGGTCGGCCGGGGGCCGCAGGTGTGCGGCCGGGCGCGGGGGGCGCGGTCAGCCGGGGCCGTCCGCACCCCTTCGCTGCGGTTCGCACCCGTCGCAGCGGGTGCGGACCGGGGCGACAGGGTGCGAACCGTGGCGAAAGGCTGTGCGGCCGGGCGCCGGTGGTCGGCGGCGCGGTCGGCCGGGGGCCGCAGGTGTGCGGCCGGGCGCGGGTGGCGCGGTCAGCCGGGGCCGTCGGTGGGGGTGGCCGGACCGGCCGGGGGCGCGGAGGTCGCCGGGGGCGCGGCCTTCTGCCTGCGGCCGGAGCTCCAGGCGACGAACACGACCAGCGCGAGGCTGATCCACAGCGCGTACCGGTCGATCGCCAGCACCACGTCGACCGCCTGCTGGCCCAGGCCGTAGCCCAGCCCGGCGACCAGGCCGGTGATCATGGCCGCGCCGATCGCGTCGAACAGCAGGAACGTGCCGAGCCGCATCCGGCCGAGCCCGGCCAGCGCGAACACCGCGACCGCCGGGATGCCCGGCAGCGCGGCGGCGACGACGACCAGCGGCATCGCCCAGCGCGGCCAGGCCCGGACCCGGGCGACGAACCGCTGGGCGACGTCACCGGGCGCGAAGAAGGTCACGACCTTGGGACCCCAGCGGCGTCCGGCGAGCCAGAACAGCCAGTCGAACTTGATCATCCCGATGATCCCGGCGACGATCACCAGCCACAGCTCGATCTCGCCGATCCGGGCGAACGCCGCCCCGGCGCCGATCGCCGACAGGCTGCCGGTGACGACGCTCAGCGCGACCGGGTGGGTGGCGAGCAGGAACGGTCGCAGCGGCAGCGACAGCAGCATCACGGCCATGATCCCGAGCGTCGAGAAGACCAGGATCTTGTCGCCGCGGTTCATCGGGGTCTCCCACGGGACCGCGTCGCGCAGCGCCTGCTTCCCGGCCTCGATCTCCTCCGGGGTGTACTCGCGCCGTGACCACCGGCCCCGCCGGGCCCGGGTCGTCCCGGCCGCCGCGGCCGGCTGCTGCTCCTCGTCGCTCACCGTCTCCCCCTCCTGCGGCGCACCCCCGCACGCCGCGTCCGTGACGACGCTAAACGGTGCGCCGTCCCGGCACGTCGTCGGCGGGGACGAGTTCGGCGCCGCGGCGGTCTCGTCCCCGCGGACGAGCGACCGGGCGCCGAGACTCGGCGGGGCGACCGGGCCGGACGACCGGATGGGGCGACCGGTAGAGCTCCACCCCCGCGGATAACCGGCTGCCCGGTCCCCCGCACGCCGCTAGCGTCCGGGCATGGCCGAGCATCCGGCATCCGCCGACGCGCCGGCAGCGGTCGACGCCACGACACCCGCCGACGCCACGACACCCGGCAGCGCGACCACGCCCGGCGACGCCACACCCAGCACAACCACACGCGGCAGCGCCACACCCAGCACAGCCACACCCAGCGCGGCCACACCCGGCGACGCCACACCCAGCGCGACCACACCCGGCGAGTCCACGACACCTGACCGCGCGACACCCCACGGCGCGATCACCTTCCGCCCGCTCACCCCCGCCGACCTCCCGATGCTGGCCGGCTGGCTGGCCGAGCCGCACGTGCGCCGCTGGTGGAACCACGAGACCTCCCCCGAGGCGGTGCAACGCGACTTCGGCCCGACGATGCGCGGCGAGGAACCGGGCGAGGACCTCGTCGTGTCGGTCGGCGGCACCCCGGCCGGACTGCTGCAGCGGGCCCGCTGGCACGACTTCCCCGGGTACGTCGAGAAGATCGCGCCGATCGTGGCGATCCCGGCCGGCGCCGTCACGATCGACTACCTGATCGGCCCGCCGGAGCTCACCGGGCGCGGCCTCGGCCCGCGGATCCTGGCCGCCGCCGTCACGGGGGTGTGGCAGCACTACCCGGACGCGACCGCGATCATCGTGCCGGTGTGCGCGGCGAACCGGGCGTCCTGGCGGGCGCTGGAGAAGGCCGGGTTCCGTCGGGTCGCCTCCGGCGATCTCGTCCCGGACAACCCGGTCGACCCGCCACTGCACCACGTGCACCGGATCGACCGTGAGGAACCAGGATGCCACCCGTGACCAGCGCCGGGCTGCTGCTGCACCGCCCCGGACCGGACGGCACCGAGGTGCTGCTCGGGCACATGGGCGGCCCGTTCTGGGCCCGCAAGGAGCACTCCTGGACGGTCCCGAAGGGCGAGCACGGCCCCGACGAGACCCCGCTCGACGCCGCCCGCCGCGAGTTCGCCGAGGAGATCGGCCGTCCCGCCCCGGACGGCGAGCCGGTCGCGCTCGGCAGCGTCCGGCAGTCCCGCAAGACGGTCACCGTGTTCGCCCTCGACGGCACCGGCTTCGACGGCGCCGACGCCGTCGCCGACCGGCCCGACGACGGCGGCTGGGTCGAGATCGAGTGGCCGCCCCGGTCCGGGCGGCGGATCCGGTTCCCGGAGCTGGACCGCGCGCAGTGGTGCGACCTGGCGACGGCGCGGGAACGGATCGTCGTCGCCCAGCAGCCGTTCCTGGACCGGTTGGAGGCGCTGGTCGCCGGGTAGTCCCCGGCCATGGCGAGCAGCATCAAGGACGAGGAGATGTACGAGCGGCTCCGCGAGGAGGGCAACTCGAAGGAGAAGTCCGCGCGGATCGCGAACGCCGCGGCGGCGGAGGGCCGCGACACCGTCGGTGCCCGCGGCGGCGAATCCGGCGACTACGAGGACATGACAAAGGACGAGCTCTACCAGCGCGCCCAGCGGGTCGGCGTCGAGGGCCGCTCCGACATGACCCGCGACCAGCTGATCGAGGCGCTGCGGGAACACTGAGCGGATGAGCCGCCGCCACGACCACGACGCCGGGGGCGACCCGGAGACCCTCGCCCGCAAGGCGGAGCTGCGCGACGAGGTGTGGACGGCGCTGACCGAGCAGCGCGCGGCCCGGTTCCCGGGCGCCCGCAACCGGATCTCCAACTTCGTCGGCGCCGAGCGGGCCGCCCGGCGGCTGCGCGAGCTGGACGCGTGGCGGTCCGCCCGGACCGTCAAGTCGAACCCGGACTCCGCGCAGCTGCCGGTCCGCCGGTACGCGCTGGAGGACGGCAAGACCGTCTACATGGCCGTCCCCCGGCTCGCCGAGGACGATCCGTACTTCCTGCTCGACCCGGACCACCTCGCCGATCCGCCGCGCAAGGCCGTCTCGATCGCGCACGCCACCCGCTCGGCGCGCCGGATCGCCGTCGCCGATCTGGAACCGGTCGACCTGGTCGTCACCGGCTGCGTCGCGGTCGGCGCGGACGGCGCCCGGCTCGGCAAGGGCGGCGGATTCGCCGACCTGGAGTTCGCGCTGGCCCGCGAGGCCGGCCTGGTCTCCGACGACACCCTCGTCGTCACCACCGTGCACGAGCTGCAGCTGCGCGACGCCGGGGTGATCCCGTGGGCCTCGCACGACGCGCCGGTCGACATCGTCGTCACCCCGGACCGGGTGATCGACTGCCGGGAGCACCGGCGGACCCGGCCCGACGGCGGCATCGTGTGGGAGTCGCTGACCGACGAGAAGATCGCGGCCATCCCGCTGCTGGGGCGGCTGCGCGAGGAGGCGCGCCGATGAGCCCCGAGATCCGCACCGAGATCCGCACCGAGCGCGGCGACATCACCGAGGCCGAGGTCGACGCCGTGGTGAACGCCGCCAACTCGTCGCTGCTCGGCGGCGGCGGGGTGGACGGCGCCATCCACCGCCGCGGCGGCCCGGCGATCCTCGCGGAGTGCCGGGAGCTGCGCGCCGGTCGCTACCCGGACGGTCTCCCGACCGGGCAGGCCGTCGCCACCACGGCCGGCGACCTCCCGGCCCGCTGGGTGATCCACACCGTCGGCCCGGTGTACGCGAAGCGCGAGGACCGCTCGCACCTGCTGGCGAGCGCCTACCGGGAGTCGCTGCGGGTGGCCGACGAGCTGGGGGCGCGCACCGTCGCGTTCCCCGCGGTCTCCGCAGGCATCTACGGCTGGCCGATCCCGGACGCCGCACGGATCGCCGTCGAGACCGTCCGGGCCGCGGACACGTCCGTCGCGCTCGTCCGGTTCGTCCTGTTCAACGACGACGTCCAGGCGGCCTTCGAGGCCGCGGTGCGGACGTAGGATCGCCGGCATGCCGTTCCGCGTCGCGCTGCTCGACGACCACCAGCAGGTCGCGCTGTCGCTGACCGGATTCCCCGGCGACGTCGAGGCGGTCGCCTTCGCCGATCACGTCGCCGATCCGGCGCAGCTCGTCGCCCGGCTGCGCGGGTTCGACGCCGTCGTCTGCATGCGCGAGCGCACCCCGGTCACCGCCGAGGTCCTGGACGCGCTGCCCGACCTGCGGCTGGTGATCACCACCGGGCTGCGCAACGCCTCGATCGACGTCGCCGCCGCGCACGCCAGGGGCGTCACCGTCTGCGGTGCCCGCGGCCCCGCCGCGCGGGCGAGCACCACCGAGCACACCTGGGCGCTGCTGCTCGCGCTGGCCCGCAACCTGCCCGCGCAGGACGCCGCGATCCGCTCCGGCGGCTGGCAGCTCGGCCTGGGCACGGTGCTCGCCGGATCCACCCTCGGCCTGCTCGGGCTGGGCACCCTGGGTGCGGCGATGGTGCCGGTGGCCCGCGCGCTCGGCATGCACGTGACGGCGTGGAGCCCGAACCTGACCGCGGCGCGGGCCGCCGAGATCGGCGTCGAGGCGCCGGACCGCACCACGTTCTTCCGCACCGCGGACGTGCTCAGTGTGCACCTGGTGCTGTCCGCGCGGTCGGCGGGCGCCGTCGGCGCGGCCGAGCTGGCCCTGATGAAGCCGACCGCGCTGCTGGTGAACACCTCGCGCGGCCCGATCGTCGACGAGCAGGCGCTGCTCGACGCGCTGCACGCCGGCCGGCTCGGTGGCGCCGCACTGGACGTCTACGACACCGAACCGCTGCCCGCCGACCATCCGCTGCGGACCGCCCCGCGCACGGTGCTCGCCCCGCACACCGGCTACGCCTCCCGGCAGTCCTACGCCGAGTACTTCGCGGACGTCACCGACGACGTCGCCGCGTTCCGGGCCGGCACCCCGGTCCGGGTCATCGACCCCCCGGAAGGAACCCCGTGATCGAGATCAACGGCCACCGGCCCGACGTGCACACCGACGCCTGGATCGCCCCCGGCGCCGTGCTGGCCGGCGACGTGCGGATCGGCCCGGACGCCGGTGTCTGGTACACCTGCGTGCTCCGCGCCGACTTCGCGTCGATCACCGTCGGCGCCCGGTCGAACGTGCAGGACGGCACCGTCGTGCACGCCGACCCGGACTTCCCGGTGACCATCGGCGAACGGGTGACGATCGGGCACCGGGCCGTCGTGCACGGCTGCACCATCGACGACGACGTGCTGGTCGGGATGGGTGCGGTGCTGATGAACGGGGTCCGGGTCGGCTCCGGCTCGCTGATCGCGGCCGGCGCCGTGCTCACCCAGGGCACCGTCGTCCCGCCCGGGTCGCTGGTCGCCGGGCTGCCCGGGAAGGTGCGCCGCGAGCTCACCGACGACGAGCGGAAGTCCATCCCGCTCTCCGCCGAGGCGTACGTGCACCTGCTCGGGCAGCACCGGGCCGCCACCGCGGACGGCTGATCCGGCGTCAGGCGTTCGCCACCAGGTGCTCCAGCCGGGCCGCGACGTGCGCGCGGGCCGCGTCGGCACGGGCCGGCAGGTGCCCGGACCCGAACAGCGGCTCGCCCGGTTCGACGTCGCGCAGCAGCTGCCGGGCCAGGGTCTGCCGGTGCACCTCGGTCGGGCCGTCCGCGATCGCCATCACCTGGGCGTCGACCATCATCGCCGAGAACGGCATCTCGTTGGAGATGCCCAGCGCCCCGTGCAGCTGCATCGCCCGCTGCACCACGTCGTGGTAGACCCGCGGCATCACCACCTTGACCGCGGCGATGTCCTTGCGCACGGCCCGGTAGTCCTGGTGCCGGTCGATCAGCCAGGCCGTCCGCAGCAGTAGCAGCCGGAACTGCTCCAGGTCGATCCAGCTCTCCGCGACCTTGTCCTGGGTGGACTGCATGTCGGCGAGCCGGCCGGTCCGGGTGCTGCGCGACACCGCCCGCTCCAGCATCAGGTCGAACGCGCGGCGCATCTGGGCGATGGTGCGCATCCCGTGGTGGATCCGGCCGCCGCCGAGCCGGGTCTGGGCGATCGCGAACGCCCGCCCCCGCTCCCCCAGCAGGTGGTCGCCGGGCACCCGCACGCCGTCGTAGCGCAGGTAGGCGTGACTGGAGTGCTCGGGTGACTCGGTGCCGACACCGGCGTCCCGGACGATCGTCAGGCCGGGCGTCGCCCGGGGCACGATGAACATCGACATCCGGTCGTGCGGCGCGGCGTCCGGATCGGTCGCCGCCATCACGATCAGGAACGACGCGTGCCGGGCGTTCGACGAGAACCACTTCTCGCCGTCGATCACCCAGCCGTCGCCGTCCGGGACCGCGCGGGTGGTGAACAGCGTCGGATCGGCGCCGGCCTGCGGCTCGGTCATCGAGTAGCAGGAGGAGATCTCGCCGTCGAGCAGCGGCTGCAGGTAGCGCTGCTTCTGCGCGTCGGTGCCGAAGTGCGCCAGGATCTCGGCGTTGCCCGAGTCCGGGGCCTGGCAGCCGAACACCGTCGGCGCCCACCGGGACCGGCCGAGCAGCTCGTTGAGCAGCGCCAGCCGGACCTGGCCGTAGCCCTGGCCGCCCAGCTCGGGCCGCAGGTGCGCGGCCCACAGACCGCGGTCGCGGACCTGCTGCTGCAGCGGCCGGACCAGCCGGCGCGCGGTCGCGTCGGACTTGTCGTAGGGGTCGCCGAGCACCAGGTCGAGCGGCTCGATCTCGTCCCGGACGAACGCGTCCACCCAGTCCAGCTTCTCCTGGTACTCCGGCTCGGTCTCGAAGTCCCACATCAGAAGTTGCCCTTGGCGGCCCAGCCGCCGTCCACCGGCACGGTCTGCCCGGTCTGGAAGCCGCCCTCCCGGAACAGGTAGGCGGCCATCGCGGCGATCTCCTCGGGGCGGCCGAGCCTGCGGATCAGGTGGGCGTTGGCGTTGGCCTCGCGCATCTCGTCGGTGATCTCGGCGAGGATCGGGGTGTCGATGGTGCCGGGCGCGATGGCGTTGACCAGGATCCCCTGCTCGGCGTACTCGAACGCGGCCTGCTGGGTCAGCCCGACCACCCCGGCCTTCGCCGCCGAGTAGGACGCCAGGTTCGGCAGCCCGCGCAACGCCGCCATCGACGAGATGTTGACGATCCGCCCGCCGCCACCGGCGACCATCTGCGGGATGACGGCCCGCATCCCGAGCCAGACCCCCTTCAGGTCGGTGTCGATCACCACCTGCCAGGCGTCCTCGGTGAGGTCGACGACGGTGTCCGGGCTGAGCAGGTTGACCACCCCGGCGACGTTGGCGAGCAGGTCGATCCGGCCGTGCTCGGCGACCACGGCGGTGACCGCACGCTCCCAGTCGGCTGCCCTGCGGACGTCGAGCTCGACGGCCGCCGCCCGGCCGCCCTCCTTGTCGGCGAGTGCGACGGTCTCGGCGCAGTCCCGGATGTCGGCGCAGGTAACGACGGCGCCCTCGGCGGCGAGCCGCAGGGCGGTGGCCCGGCCGATGCCCTGGGCGGCGCCGGTGACGATCGCGACCCGGTCCTGCAGGGTGTCCTGCACGGTCATGGTGTTCCCTCCTGGAGTGGTGCCGCCCCGGCGGCGAGGACGTCCACCTGCAGCGCGAGCTGGGCGGTGAGCAGCGCGTCGAACCGGCGCATGTCCAGCCCGGTCAGGTGTTCGATCCGGCCGAGCCGGTAGCGGACGGTGTTCTCGTGCACGCCGAGCCGGGCGGCCGCCGCCCGGACCTGGGCGCCGGCGGCCAGGTAGCGGCGCAGGGTCTCGACCAGGTCGCCGCCGGTCTCGGCGTCGCTGCGGCGCAGCGGGCCGAGGCACTGCTCGGCGAACCGGGCGGCGGCCGCGGCCCGGCCGCCGTCCACCACCAGCCGCAGCGTCCGCAGCTCCGGCACCCCGACGACGTCGGCGGTCCCGCCGAGCGCGGCGGCCAGCCGGTCGACGTCGCCGGTCTCGGCGAGTGCCGCGGGCAGGCCGCTGATCTCGCGGACCGCGCCGGAGACGACCGCGCGCCGCACCCCGGTGGCGGCCGCGATCCGGTCCAGCCGTCCGCGCAGCGCGCGGTGCACGGCGCGGAGCCCGCCGGGGGCCGGATCCGCGGGCAGCTCCAGCAGCGCCAGCACGGCGTCCGGCCCGGGCAGCACCGCCGGGACCGCGCCGGGCAGGTCACCGACCGCATCACCGATCGGATCACCGGCCGCACCGCCGACAGCACCGCCGGCCGCATCTCCGGCAGCGCCGCCGACAGCGCCGACGGCAGCACCTCCGGCCGCACCTCCGACAGCGCCGACGGCAGCACCGCCAGCAGCACGTCCGGCAGCACCGCCGGCAGCACCGCCGGCAGCACCGCCGGCCGCACCGACGAGCGCATCCGCGACCGCGTCCCGGCAGCCCGACGCCGAGCGGCCGTCGCGCACCGGGAACCGCACCAGCAGGTGGACGGCGGCCGGATCGAGCCCGGCCCGGACGGCGAGCCGGCGCAGGTCCGGCTCGTCCCGGGTGCCGTGGAGCAGATCGGTGAGGACGTCGTCGCGGTCCCGGGCGACCGCCCGTTCGGCGACGGTCTCGCCGAGCAGCTGGACCGACAGGATCGCCGCCGCCTGTTCCGCGGCCGGGGTGTCGGCCGGGCGCAGCGGACGCCCGAGCTCGGCGACGTCGAGGTAGCCGGCGACGCCGTCCTCCCCCGTCAGCACGGCGAGCAGGTGCCGGCGGGCCATGCCGTGCACCGGGTCCGGCGGCAGGACGACCGAGGGCCGGGCCGGGCCGAGCCGCGCGACGGCGCGCCGCACCCCGGGCACGGCGAGCGCCGTCGCGGGCAGCGGCGGCGGTGCGTCCAGCCGGAAGGCGGCGGGTGCCGACCAGCAGCGCACCCGGCCCAGGTCGGGCGACCGCAGCGCCACCGGCAGGCCGAGCAGCTCGGCGGCGCGGATCACCAGGCGTTCCGGCCCGGCGCCGTCGAGCACCGCGGCGGACAGCCCGCCCAGCAGCCGGACCAGCGGATCGGGCGGGTCCGGGACGAGTACCGGCCCGGGCCGCGTACCGGGGTCCGGCTCGGCCGTGAGGGGTCTGGCCATCGCTCGCTGCCACCTCCGTCGGCGCCTTGACCCGCTGTGACGAGTCACACTACCCTCGCAGCCCTAACGATCGTTAGGCAACCCCTGATCCGAGGAAAGGCGAACCGCCATGGATGTCGGTGTCCTGCTTGTCTTCCAGAACTGGCACGAGGATCTGAGCGACGCGGAGATGTTCCGCCAGGAGGCCGAGCTCGGCGTGCTCGCCGAGGAGTACGGCTTCGACTCCGCCTGGGCGGCCGAGCACCACTTCGACGACTACTCGATGTGCCCGGACAACCTGCAGCTGATGACCTACCTGGCCGGCCGGACCAGCCGGATCAAGCTCGGCACCGGCGCGGTGATCCTGCCGTGGAACGACCCGCTCCGGGTCGTCGAGAAGGTCGCGATGCTCGACATCCTGTCCCGCGGACGGGTCGTGTTCGGGATGGGCCGCGGCCTGGCGAAGATGGAGTACGAGGGCTTCCGCCAGGACATGAACGAGTCCCGCGGCCGGTTCGACGAGGCCGCCCCGCTGATCATCGAGGGCCTGCGGAAGGGCTACGTCGAGCACCACGGCACGTACTACGACCAGCCCCGGGTGGACATCCGCCCGGCCCCGGAGGCCGGGAACGACTGGGACGGCAGGCTCTACGGCGTCGCGATGTCCCCGGACTCGGTGCCCGCGGTGGCGAAGATCGGCGCCCGGATGATGACCTTCATGCAGTACCCGGCCGAGCAGCACGTCCCGGCGATCGAGCGCTACCGCGAGGTGTACCGGGAGACCCACGGCACCGAACCGGGCCCGGTGCTCACCCAGGACTTCATCTACTGCCACGAGGACCCGGAGGTCGCCGAGCAGACCGCCCGCGAGTACCTGTCGCGGTACTTCCTCTCGGTCGTCAAGCACTACGACTTCGCCGGGAAGCACTGGCGCGAGACGAAGGGCTACGAGGCTTACCAGGCCGGTGCGGACATGATCCGCGAGGCCGGGATGGAGGCCGCCGCGGCCGGCTACGCGGACACCCAGATCTGGGGGACGCCGGAGCAGATCGTCGAGAAGTACCGGCACCGCCTGGAGCTGTTCGGCGACCACCAGCCGAACGTGGCGCCGTCGTTCGCGGGCCTGCCGTTCGACAAGGTCCGGGCCAGCCTGAAGCTGTTCGGCGAGAAGGTCGTGCCCGAACTGCACAAGATGGGCGTGACGGCGCCGGTGCCCGCCTGACCGGGCGCCCGGCCTCCACCGGAGGTGGGGACAGTGACAGGGTCTCGGGTCATGAACGTCGATCCGAGCGACGGGCATCGGCCCTCCCGCGGAGGCACCCGCAAGGCCGAGCTCGTCGCGCTGGCGAGCCGCATGTTCCGCGAACACGGCTACCACGGCGTCGGCATGCGTGCCCTCGCCGACGCCGCCGGGATGCAGGCCGCGTCGCTCTACCACCACTTCCGGAGCAAGGAGGAGCTGCTCCTGCACACGATCTACGTCGTGGACCGCGACATGGTCGTCGAGCAGATGCCGCTCCTGGACGGTCCGGAGAGCCACGCCGAACGGCTGACCCGCCTGGTGCGCGCGCACATCACGCACATCGGCGCCAACCGGGACGCGTGGCTCGTCGCGGGACGGGAGCTGCGTGCACTGTCCCCGGACCGGCTGGAGGCCGTGCAGGGCTACCGGCGCGACTACCAGCGCAGGATCGCCCGGCACCTCGCCGAGGGGGTCGACGCGGGCGAGTTCGACTGCCCCGACCCCCGGCTGGCCACCCTGGCGATCCTGGACCTGATCAACGGGCCCAACGAGTGGTTCGACCCGGGCGGGCGGCTGACGATCGAGCAGATCGCCGACCGCTACGCCGAGATGGTCGTCCGCCAGCTGGCCCCGCCCGCCCCCACCGCCGGGGGCGGGCCGACCACGAGGGACGGCGACACGTGAGCAGCGAGCAGAACAAGAAGATCGTCACCGAGTTCATGGAGGTGTTCTCGGCCGGCGACGTCGACGGGATCATGGACCGGCTGACCGACGACGCGACCTGGTGGGTGGCCGGCACCATCCCCGGGATCTCCGGCACCAAGGACAAGGCCGGCTTCCGGGAGATGGTCTCCGGGATCGCCGCGTCGACCACGAGCGGCGCGATCCGGCTGACCCCGCTGGCCTTCACCGCCGAGGGCGACCGGGTCGCGGTGGAGACCGAGTCCTACACCGAGCTGAAGAACGGCCGCGTCTACAACAACCTGTACCACTTCCTGTTCACCGTGCGGGACGGCCGCATCTCGTCGGTGAAGGAGTACCTGGACACCGAGCACACC
>NZ_BAAAJK010000027.1:105656-143957 GCF_039526905.1 Pseudonocardia kongjuensis
AGCCCGCCGTCGACCGCGACCGTCGAACCGGTCATGTAGGTCGCCCCGGCCACCATCCACACCACGTCCGCGATCTCCCCGGCCCGGCCGGGGCGGCCCAGCGGGATCCCGTCCACCACGGCGGCCCGCGAGCCCGCCGAGAGCCCGGCCGTCATCTCAGTGTCGACGAAGCCCGGCACCACCAGGTTGACCCGGACGCCGTCCGGTGCGAGCTCCATCGCCAGGGTCCGGGTGAGGCCGGCCAGGCCGGCCTTCGCCGAGCCGTACGCGGCGTCCCCCGGGTAGCCCCGCAACCCGACGACGGCCCCGATGTTGACGATCGACGAGCCCTCGCCGAGCAGCGGCCGGGCCGCCCGCGCGACCCGGAACGCGCCGGTCAGGTTGGTGGTCAGCACCTCGTCCCAGGCGTCGTCGCCGAGCCGTTCGAGCCGGCCGCCGCGGTGCACGCCGGCCGACTGGACCAGCACGTCGACCGAGCCGGCGGCCCGCTCGACGGCGTCCAGCGCGCGCCGCACCGAGTCCGCGTCACCGATGTCGGCCGGCACCGGGAGCACCCGGTCCCGGACCGCGGGCGGCCAGCCGTCCCGGTCCACCGACCGGGCCAGCACGTGCACGGTGTCCCCCTCGGCGAGCGCCCGGTCGACGACGGCGCGGCCGATCCCGCGGGAGCCGCCGGTCACCACCCAGGTCCGCCCCACCCTCAGCTCCCCGACCGGGCCAGGAACCCCAGGAGCTCGGTCCGGTAGGTCTCGCCGTCCTCCAGGAACGGCGCGTGCCCGACACCGCCGAACTCGACCAGCCGTGCGTCCGGGAACAGCGTGCGGGAGGCGGCGACCGCGTCGAACGACACGAAGCCGTCCTCCCGGCCGGCCAGCAGCAGGACCGGGACGTCCAGCGTCGGCAGGATCTCCCGCTGGTCGATGTGCGCGAGATCGCGCAGGGTGTCGCCGCACCGCGGGCCGGACTCCAGGAAGGCCAGCCAGATCGACTGCACGACGGGCTCCCCGACCGGTTTCGCGCAGACCGCCTCGGCGACGGCGCGGAAGGTGCCGGGCCGGTCCGCGGCGAGCCCGGCGAGTACGCCCTCGACGTCGTCCGGGGTGCCGCCGTACGGCCAGCCGTCGGCGGAGGTGTAGCGCGGCGTCGCCCCGCCGGTCAGCACCAGGCCGCCCAGGTTCGACCCGAGCCGGCGGGCCGCCTCGACGACCACGGCGCCGCCGAGCGACCAGCCGTTCAGCACCGGCTCGCGCAGCCCGAGGTGCTCGACGAGCGCGACCACGTCACCGGCGATCGCGCCGATCGAGGCGTCCGCGAAGTCGGCGTCCGACCGGCCGCAGGCGCGGTGCTCGATCGTGGTGACCGAGTGCCCGGCGGCGAGCAGCGCGGACAGCGTCGTGTCCCAGCAGCGCGCGTTCGCGGCCCAGCCGTGCACCAGCACCACCGGCCGCCCGGTCCCGGCGTGGTGCTCGTAGAACACCCGCTTGCCGTCCTCCACCTCGAGGAACGCCATCGTCGATCACTCCTTCTCGTCGTGTGCGTCGAGCTGCGTGTGCGGCCGCCGCCGTCCGTCGTCCGGTGCGGGCCGGGGATCAGGCCCGCAGCCGTTCGCGGACCGCCGGGACGACCTTGTCGGCCAGGTAGGCGATCCGCTCGGAGCCGCTGTCCACCGGCTCGCCGGGGAGCATCGCCCAGAAGTGCACGTCCCGGATCTGCGGTGTCGCGGCGAGCAGCCCGCTGAAGTGGGTCACCGCCATCTCGGCGTCCATCAGCTGGTAGGCGCCCGCCTCGACGATCTGCGCCGGATCGGTGAACCGCGGCACCTCGTCCGGCGGGCCGAACGCGCCCCAGGAGATGTACTCGTTGAGCTGGTAGAGCGCGTGCTGCCCGATCCGGGACCACACCCGCTCCGGGTCCTCGGCGACGATCGCCCACTGGCCGGCGTAGATCCGGGCGTCGGCGACCGGGCGGCCGAGCCGCTCCAGGGCGTCGAGGTAGCTGCGGTGGTGCGCGTTCTGGGTGGACAGGAAGCCGTCGCCGATCCGGGCGGCCCGCTCGATCGCCACGTCGGCCATCGCCCCGACCAGCAGCTGCGGCGGCGTCTCCGGGACCGGGGTGACCGGCAGCGGCGGCAACCGGTAGCGGCGGCCCTGGTAACCGGCCGCGGAGCCGGACCACGCCTGCCGGATCACCTCCACGCCCTCCTCGAGCAGGCTCGGCCGCTGGGTGACCTTCCGGCCGAACGCCTCGAACTCGCGGACCCAGTAGCCCTGCCCGACGCCGAGATCGAACCGGCCGCCGGACAGCAGCGACAGCGTCGCCGAGTCCTCGGCGAGCCGCACCGGGTCGTGCAGCGGGGAGACGATCAGGTTGGTCCCGATCCGCATCCGCGACGTGCGCTGCGCGATCGCCGACGCGAGCACGAACGGCGACGGGCTGTAGCCGTCGTCGCAGAAGTGGTGCTCGGTCAGCCACACCGAGTCCAGGCCCTTCTGCTCGGCCCAGGAGATCTGGTCGAGCACCTCGGCGTAGAACGAGCCGAAGGGCCGGTCCGGGACCGGATTGCGGAAGTCGTACCAGAGCCCGAAGGCCGGACCGGTACCGGCGGAGGTCTCGCGCACGCTGGTCATGGCGGCACCCTGGTCGCCGGGGTGGGCGCTGTCACCCCCCGGCCGGCCGCCGCGTTGTCGACTCCGCCAAACCGGACGGCCGCGCCCCCGCGACAGCCGGGCGGACCGGCCGTAACGTCACCCGGTGTCCCTCGCCGATACCGTCGATCTCACCGCACTGGCCCGCTGGGGCGACCGTACCGGGCTGACCGGTCCGATCTCCGACGTCCGGCCGGTCGGCGGCGGCACCCAGAACGTCGTGCTCCGGCTGACCTGGGGCGACCGGGACCTGGTGCTGCGCCGCCCGCCCGAGCATCCGCGGCCCGGCAGCAACGCCACCATGGCCCGGGAGATCCGGGTGCTGTCCGCGCTGGCCGGCACCGGCGTGCCGCACCCGGGTTTCGTCGCCGGCTGCACCGACACCGACGTCCTCGGCGTCGTGTTCTACCTGATGGACGCCGTCGACGGCGACAATCCCGGCGCGTCCGTCGGCTCGCTCTACCGCACCGGCCCGAGCGCCCGCCGGGCCGCGGCACTGGACACCGCGACCGCGCTGGCCCGGCTCGCCGCGGTCGACCACGAGGCGATCGGGCTCGGCGACCTCGGCCGGCCGGCCGGGTTCCTGGAACGGCAGGTGCAGCGCTGGCTGGACCATCTCGCGTCCTACGACGGGGTCCCCGGCTACCCCGGGCACCGGCTCCCGCACATCGACGAGCTCGCCGCCTGGCTGCGGGCGCACCGCCCCGAGCAGTCCCGGCCCGGCCTGGTGCACGGCGACTACCACCTCAACAACGTGCTGCTCGATCCGGTCGAGCCGCGGGTCGCCGCGATCGTCGACTGGGAGATGTGCACGGTCGGCGATCCGCTGCTCGACCTCGGCTGGCTGCTCGTCACCTGGCCGGACCGCCCCGGCCCGCTCGCCGGCGCCGCGCTCGCCGAGCTCGGCGGCCTCCCGGAGCCCGCCGAGCTGGTCGAGACCTACGCCCGCGGCTCCGACCGGGACCTGTCCGCGATCGACTGGTACACCGTGCTCGCCGGGTTCAAACTGGCCATCGTCATCGAGGGGACGCACGCCCGCGCGCACGCCGGGCAGGCCGATCCGGCGACCGGGGACCATCTGCACCGGGCCGCGGTCGACCGGCTGGAACACGTGGCACGGCTGGCCGGACTCTGACCACCCGCCCGGCCCCGCCCCGGCCCCGCCCTTCGCACGGGTTCGCTGCGTTCGCACGGGATCGGATCCCGTGCGAACGCAGCGAACCCGTGCGGATCCGGCCGGCGGCTCAGCCGATCCGCTCACCCAGGACCTCGACACCGGGTCCGGCCAGGCGATCCAGCACGGCGGGCCGGCCGCAGGCCGCGACGAGCAGGTCGATGCCGCGGCCACGGATCTCGGCGCCCTCGCCGTGCGCGAACCCCGCGTCGTCGGCGACGAAGCGCAGGCCCGCCAGCCTGCGCCGGGTGGTGAACCCGGTCGGCGCCCGCCCGACGACGTGGTCGAGCCCGAGCCGCACGTCCGCCGGATCCGGGTCGTACAGGATCCCGAGCGGCACCGCGATGTCGGCGGTGTGCACGAGCGAGTCGGTCATCGGGCCGCGCGGGCCGGTGCCGGGCGGGGAGAACCGGCTGTCGGCCCGGTCCCGCAGGGTCGCGACGATCTCCGGCACCGGGCGCTCCGCCACCCGCCGGGCCGCCTGGTCGATGGCCCGGTCGACGTCGCCGCGGGCCCGGACCATCGCGAGCAGCAGCCCGGGCAGCGACATCGTCAGCACCGAGGCGACGTGCCCGGCGACCGTCCGCACGTCCCAGCCCGCGCAGAGACTCGGGGCTGCGAGCTGGTCCGCGTCGAGCGACTCGACCAGATCGGCGAGGGCGCGCCGGTTCCGGGCCGACACCGCGACGACCGCGTCCTGCGACATGGAGCTCCCCCTCGATCCGCGGGGCGGGAGCCTAGCGCGCGCGGCCCGGACCGGCCGTCACCAGCACCGCCGACCCGACCAACCGCGGTCGCGGTCGCGGCGCACCCACCCGGCCCGCAGCGCCGCACCCACCAGCCGCTCACGCCGACTCCCCGCCCGACCGCGGTGCCGACCCACCCACCCGACCGGCAGCGCCGACCCACCCACCCGACCGGCAGCGCCAACTCACCCACCCAACCGGCAGCGCCAACTCACCCACCCAACCGGCAGCGCCAACTCACCCACCCAACCGGCAGCGCCAACTCACCCACCCAACCGGCAGCGCCAACTCACCCACCCAACCGCCCGTGGAACGCGCGGATGTGCGCCTCGATCAGGTCCGCCGCGACCACCCCGTCCGCACCGGACAGTGCGGCGTGGATCTCCCGGTGCTCGGCACGCAGCCGGTCCCGCAGCGCCGGCCAGTCCCCCTGCTCCCGCATCGCCCCGAGCAGGAACCCGCGCACCGACTCCCGGATCGCCACCGTCAGCTCGTTGACCAGCCGGTTCCCGGCGGCGCCCGCGATGGCGACGTGGAAGGCGATGTCGGCGTCGCTGAACTCCTCGGGCCCGAGATCGGCGTCCATCTCGTCCAGCGCGGCGGCCATCGTCAGCAGGTCGGCGGCGGAGCGGCGGCGGGCGGCCAGCTCGGCGGAGAACCGCTCCAGCATCACCCGGGCCTCGGTCACGTCGTCCACCGGGAAGGAGTCGACGGCCAGGTGCAGCGCCAGCACCCGCCCGAGTGCGCGCGCCGGGGCCGGGACGACCACCGTGCCCGAGTCCGCGCCCGTCCCCACCTGGGAGCGGATCACGCCCTGGGCCTGCAGCACCCGCAGCGCCTCGCGCACCGCCTGCCGGCTCGCACCGAGCTGCGCCGCCAGCTCGCGCTCCGGCGGGAGCCGGTCGCCGGGGCGCCACTCCCCCGTCGTCAGGCGGCCCACGACGTGCTCCAGCACCATCTCGTAGGTGGCCGGGCGCGCCCTGCGGGTGTCGGTCACGTCGTCCCCCGAACTTGTGTGTGGTCCGACCATATCGCTACCTTGGTCCGACCACACATACCTCCGCCCACCACTTCCACGGAGGCGCCATGCCACGCGTCGGCCTGATGGTCACGTGCCTGAACGACACCCTGTTCCCGGACACCGGCAAGGCCGTCGTCACCCTGCTGCGCAGGCTAGGGGTCGACGTCGGTTTCCCCGCCGCGCAGACCTGCTGCGGCCAGCCGATGGTGAACACCGGCTACTTCGACGAGGCCGTCCCGCTGGTGCGCAACCACCTCGACGCGTTCGCCGGGTACGACGCGGTGATCGCGCCGTCCGGCTCCTGCGCCGGTTCGGTCCGCCACCAGCACGGGCTGGTCGCCGAGCGTTCCGGCGATCCGGGGCTGGTCCGCGCCGTCGGGGACGCCCCGCCGGTCTACGAGCTGTCCGAGTACCTCATCGACGTGCTCGGCACGGTCGACGTCGGCGCGTACTTCCCGCACCGGGTCACCTACCACCCGACGTGTCATTCGTTGCGGATGCTCGGCGTCGGTGACCGGCCGACCCGGCTGCTCGGCGCCGTCCGCGGCCTCACCCTGCTCGATCTGCCCGGCGCCGCGGAGTGCTGCGGCTTCGGCGGGACGTTCGCGGTGAAGAACGCCGAGACGTCGATCGCGATGGGCAACGACAAGGCCCGGCACGTCCGGGAGACCGGCGCCGAGGTGCTGGTGGCCGGGGACAACTCCTGCCTGATGCACGTCGGCGGGCTGCTGTCCCGGCAGCGCTCCGGGCTCCGGGTGATGCACCTCGCCGAGGTGCTCGCGCAGACCGAGCCGGTGATCTCCGACGCCGGCCGGGCGGCGGACCGGCGCTCGGTCGGCAGCGCGGGGGTGACGGCGTGAGCGGCACCTTCCTCGGCACCCCGGCGTTCCCGGCGGCGGCCCGCACCGCACTGGGCGACTCGCAGCTGCGCCGCAACCTCGCGCACGCCACCGGCACGATCCGCACCAAGCGGGCCGGTGTGGTCGGCGAGGTCGACGAGTGGGAGCAGCTGCGGCTGGCCGGCGCGGCGATCAAGGAGCGGGTGCTGCGGCACCTGCCCGACTACCTGGAGCAGCTGGAGCGGTCGCTGACCGCGGCCGGCGCCACCGTGCACTGGGCGCGCGACGCGGCGGAGGCGAACGCGATCGTCGTCGGGATCGCGCAGCGGCACGGCACCGACGAGGTCGTCAAGGTCAAGTCGATGGCGACCCAGGAGATCGAGCTCAACGAGGCGCTGGAGGCCGCGGGCATCCACGCCTGGGAGACCGATCTCGCCGAGCTGATCGTGCAGCTCGGCGACGACCTGCCCAGCCACATCCTGGTGCCCGCGATCCACCGCAACCGGGCAGAGATCCGGGAGATCTTCCTGCGCGAGATGGGCCGGGCCGGGCGGGCCGCGCCGGACGACCTGACCGACGAGCCGAAGCAGCTCGCCGCGGCGGCCCGGGCGCACCTGCGGGAGAAGTTCCTGCGGGCGAAGGTCGCGGTGTCCGGGGCGAACTTCGCGGTCGCCGAGACGGGGACGCTGACCGTCGTCGAGTCCGAGGGCAACGGCCGGATGTGCCTGACGCTGCCCGAGGTGCTGGTGTCGGTGGTCGGCATCGAGAAGGTGCTGCCGACGTTCGCCGACCTGGACGTGATGCTCCAGCTGCTGCCGCGCAGCTCCACCGGCGAGCGGATGAACCCCTACACCTCCACCTGGACCGGCGTCACCCCCGGCGACGGGCCGCAGGAGGTGCACGTGGTGCTGCTGGACAACGGCCGCACCGACGTCCTCGCCGACCCGACCGGGCGGCAGGCGCTGCGCTGCATCCGCTGCTCGGCCTGCCTGAACGTCTGCCCGGTCTACGAGCGCACCGGTGGGCACGCCTACGGCTCGGTGTACCCGGGCCCGATCGGCGCGATCCTCACCCCGCAGCTGCGCGGCGTCGGCTCGGACCCGCAGACCGACTCGCTGCCCTACGCGTCCAGCCTGTGCGGGGCCTGCTTCGAGGTGTGCCCGGTGCGGATCGACATCCCGGAGGTGCTGGTGCACCTGCGCGGCGAGGTGGTCGCCGAGCACCGGCGGACGTCCCGGCTGCCGTCGCTGCAGGACGTCGCGATGAAGGCGGCGTCCTGGACGCTGTCGTCGGCGGCGCGCACCGAGCGGGCCGAGAAGGCCGCCGGGCTCGGTGGCCGGCTCGTGGCACGGATGGTGCGGCACGACCCGGGCGGGCGGACGGTGCTGGGCGCGGTGCCCGGCCCGGCGGGTGCCTGGTCGGACTCGCGGGACGTGCCGGTGCCGGCCGGGGAGTCCTTCCGGACCTGGTGGGAGCGGACGGACGGCGGTCGTAGCCGGACCACCGACACCGACGGCGGTCGTAGCCGGACCACCGACACCGACGGCGGTCGTAGCCGGACCACCGACACCGACGGCGGTCGTAGCCGGACCACCGACACCGACGGCGGTCGTAGCCGGACCACCGACACACCCACCGCCACACCCACCGACGGCGACGCCGAGGGAGGCCGGTCGTGAGCGCGCGCGAGGCGATCCTGGGCAGGGCCCGCCGGGCCCTGTCCGACGTGCCGGACGTCGAGCCGGTGCTCGACGTCCCGGTGGTCCGGCCCGCCCCGGCCCGGGACCTGACGCACGAGCAGGTGGTGGACCTGTTCGACGAGCGGGTCGCGGACTACCGGGCCGTGGTGGAGCGGGCGTCGGCGGCGTCGGCGGCCGGGGCGGTCGCCGGTGCGCTGGCCGGCCGGGAGCCGCTCGCCGGGAGCGGGCCGCTGCGGGTCCTGGTGCCGGCGGGTTTCCCGCCGGAGCTGGTGCCGGACGGGATCGAGGTGGTCGTGGACGGCCCGGACGTCGCGGTGTCCGAGCTGGACCGCTGCGACGGCGTGCTGTCGACGGCCGCGGTCGGCATCGCCGAGACCGGCACGATCATCCTGGACCACGGCCCCGGTCAGGGCAGGCGGGCCGCGACCCTGGTCCCGGACCTGCACGTCTGCGTGGTCCGGGCCGACCAGGTCGTCGCGGGGGTGCCGGAGGCGGTCGCCGGGCTGGACCCGGTCCGGCCGCACACCTGGATCAGCGGGCCGAGCGCGACCAGCGACATCGAGCTGGACCGGGTCGAGGGCGTGCACGGGCCGCGCACCCTGCACGTCGTGATCGTCGGCTGATCCGTCCCGGCCGAGGACGATAGCCGCAGAGCTATCGCCGATCGGCGGAATTCGTCTTGGACCTCTCACCCGGCCCGCCCTAGCGTCCCTTCCGTCACCGAGACGGTCATGCGCGGCGAATCCGGCACTCCCGGTGCCGCCGGGAATCAGGGGTGCACTGGTGGGTACGACGTCGTACGGGCCGGGACCGGCCACCGCAGCCGGCGAGTTCCGACGGAGCTGGCCGGCGCTGATCGGAGCGACGATCGGCATCGGGTTCGGGATCGGTGGGTTCACCTTCTACACCAACGGCCTGTTCATCCCGAGCCTGGAGGCCGAGTTCGGCTGGTCCCGGACGGCGCTGTCGTCGGTGCCGCTGTTCGGCTACCTGGTGCACATCGTGGTGCTGCCGTTCGTCGGGTCGCTGGTCGACCGGTTCGGCGCCCGGCTGCCCGGCGTGCTCGGGCTGCTCGCGCTGGCCGCCGGGTACTTCGCGCTCGCCGAGATCGGGCCGACCTTCACCGGCTTCCTGCTGCTCTGGACGCTGATCTACCTGATGTCGGCGACGTCGACACCGGTCAGCTTCACCCGCACCGTCAACGAACGGTTCGACCGGGCGCGCGGGCTGGCGCTGGGCATCGCGCTGGGCGCGAACGGGTTCCTCGCCTTCCTGGTACCGCTGACCCTCGGCACGCTGATCGCCGACGACTGGCGGTGGGGCTACCGGGTGCTCGCGATCGCGGTGCTGGTCGCGACCGTCGTCGTGCTGCTCCTGGTGCCCGGCCGGGACGCCGCGGCCCGGGCCGGCGCCACCCCGGCGACCGGCGACCGGCTGCCGATCGGGTCGCTGGTGCGCAGCAGGCTGTTCTGGCAGGTGGCGACGTCGTTCCTGGTCGTGTCGCTGGCGGTCGGCGGGATGGCCGTGCACCTGGTGCCGCTGCTGCGCGACAACGGCGTCGACGCCGGCAGCGCCGCCTCGGTCGCCTCGCTGGTCGGCATCGCCGTCATCGTCGGCCGGCTCGGCGCCGGGTACCTGGTGGACCGCATCTTCGCGCCCCGGGTGGCCGCGGGCGTCGTCGTCGTGGCCGCGGCCGGGTTCCTCGCGCTCGCGGTCGGCGGACCGGCGTTCGCCCCGCTCACCGCGATCGGGGTCGGGCTGGCGCTCGGCGCCGAGATCGACTTCATGAGCTACCTGACCGCCCGGTACTTCGGCATGCGGCTCTACGGCCGGATGATCGGCGTGTTCTACGGGTTCTTCCTGCTGGGCATCGGGTCCAGTCCGCTGCTGATCTCCACCCTGCGGGACCTGACCGGCACCTACACGCTGTCCCTGTTCACCTCGGTCGCGCTGCTCGTCGCCGCCGCCGCGATCTTCCTGACGATGCCCCGGTTCCCGGTGCCCGCCGGTGCCGGCCCGGCCGACGACGACACCCGCGACCCGGCGGGCGGCGCGACCGGCCGGCAGCCCGCGTGAGGACGGGCCGGACGGCTTGCGCCCCGGCCCGGCAGGTGCTGGCATGACGGCCGGACAGCCGGGAGGTGGGCGTGCGCGAGGAGTCCGCGGTGCCGGATCCGTCCGGGCGGGTGACGATCGACCCGCGGATCTCGCTGCAGAAGCTGGAGATCCTCTGCCTGGTGGTGGAGCTGGGCGGGGTGCACGCCGCGGCGGACCGGCTGTTCGTCAGCCAGCCCGTCGTGAGCGCGCACCTCAAGCTGCTGCAGCAGCGGGTCGGCCTGGAGCTGCTCACCCGGCGCGGCCACCGGCTGGTGCTGACCGAGGCCGGCCGGCACGTGCACGCCTGGGCGCAGGAGGTGCTCAGCCGTCGCTCCGCGCTGGAGCGCGACCTGGGTGACCTGGCGGCCGGCCGCGGCGGCACCGTCACCGTGGCCGCCAGCATGACGGTCGGCAGCTTCCACCTGCCTCCGGTGCTGACCGCCTTCGGCCGGTCCCGGCCGGACGCCCGGGTCACCCTGCTCGTGTCCGATCCGGAGTCGGCGCTGCGGCGCACCGAGACCGGCGAGTGCGACTTCGCGGTGCTCGTCACCGACCAGCCGGTCGATCCGGCGCTGTTCGAGGGCGAGCAGGTCGGCGAGGACGAGTTCGTGCTGGTCGCGGCGCCGGACAGCGACCTGCCCGACGAGCTGCCGGTCGCCGCGCTCGGCGGGATCCCGGCGGTCTGCCCGCCGCCGAACGTCGCCGTCCGCCGGCTGCAGGACGCCGAGCTGCGGCTGGCCGGGCTGGCCGGGCGGCCGATCGGGATGGAGCTGGGCAGCGCCGAGGCGATCAAGCACGCCGTGGCCGGCGGGCTGGGTGTCGCGCTGCTGTCCCGCGCCGTCGTCGCGGCCGATCTCGCGGCCGGCGTGCTGCGCGAGATCCGGCTGCGCGGGGTGCGGCTGCGCCATCCGGTCACCCTGGTCCGCCGGCGGGACCGGCGGCTCACCCCGGTCCAGCGGCAGCTGACCGAGGAGATAGCCAGAAAGCTATCGCCGGGTCAGGACAATCGTCTTTGAACTGTCGCCGACGCGCTCCTACCGTCCGGAGCATGAGCGATCACGCAGGTTCCCCGGTCGTGGTGGTCGGCGCCGGGCCGGTCGGCATGACCCTGGCGCTGGATCTGGGCTCCCGGGGCGTCCCGGTCGTCGTCCTGGAGCAGAGCCTGCACACCACCGGGAACCCCCGGTGCAACACCACCAACGCGCGCTCGATGGAGTACTTCCGGCGGCTCGGCATCGCCGACCGGATCCGCCGGGCCGGGCTGCCCGGCGACCACCCGACCGACGCCGTGTACACGACGAGCATCCACGGCCACGAGCTCACCCGGTTCCGGTTCTCGTCGTCGGACGAGGTGTTCGCCGGCACCGCGCCGGAGGCCGCGGACTGGCCGACGCCGGAGCTGCAGCACCGCATCTCGCAGATCTACCTGGAGCCGATCCTGGCCGACGAGCTGGCCCGGCTGCCGAGCGTCCGGGTGCAGCGCGGCATCCGGGTGACCGGCTGCACCCAGGACGCCGACGGCGTCACCGTGCACGGCACCGACACGACGACCGGCGAGCCGGTCGTGCGGACCGGTGCGTACGTGATCGGCTGCGACGGCGGCGCGAGCACCGTGCGCCGGGCGATGGGCGCCCGGTTCGAGGGCGATCCGCGGGTCGGCGACCGGCGGATGTCGATCCACTTCCGGTCCACCGAGCTGACCATGCCCGGCCCCCGTCCCGGCTGGTGGTACTGGTGGCACGGCGAGCACCACCGCGGCGCGTTCATGCAGCTCGACGGCCGGTCGGAGTACGTGTGCCACGCCCGCGTCCCGGACGGCCAGGACCTCGACACCGCCGATCCGGAGCTCGCCCTGCGGGAGGCGATCGGCCGCGACGTCGAGCACGAGGTGCTCGGCGTGGTCCGCTGGACCCCGCGCCGGCTGATCGCCGACACCTTCCGGACCGGCCGGATGCTGCTGGCCGGCGACGCCGCGCACATCTGGGTCAACCTGGGCGGGTTCGGGATGAACGCCGGGATCGCCGACGCGATCGGGCTCGGCTGGCGGTTGGCCGCCCTGCACCACGGCTGGGGCTCCCCCGCCCTGCTCGACCACTACGACCTGGAACGCCGTTCGGTCGGCACCGCGACCTCGCGGGCGGCGGCGTCGATCGGGAACTACATCGAGGACGCGCTGGCCGATCCCGTGCTGCGCACGGACACCCCGGCCGGGGCGGCGCTGCGCGCCCGGACCGGCGCCCGGTTGCAGGAGATCGACCGGCAGCAGTGGTACAGCACCGGGATCCAGCTCGGCACCCGCTACACCGGCTCCCCCGGGATCGCCGACGACGACCACCCCGGCACCGACACCGACACCGGCGGCCCGGCGGCCGCGGCCGGCGATCCCACCCGGAACACCGGAACCACCGCGAGCACCGGGGCCGACGGGACCGGCCGCACGGCCCCCGGCGCGATGGGGTCCTACCTGCCCGGCGTCGAACCGGGCGCCCGGCTGCCGCACCACCGGCTGGCCGACGGCGGCGTGGTGTTCGACCGGCTCGGCCCGGACCTCACCCTGCTGCGGATCGGCCCCGACGCCCCGGCCGGGCACGGGCTGGTGGACGCGGCGGCCGAGCTGGGGGTGCCGCTCACCGTCGTCACGCTGCCCGCCGAGGCGGCACGCAGCTACAGCCGGCCGCTGGTGCTGGTCCGGCCGGACATGCACGTCGCCTGGTCCGGTTCCGCCGGGCCGGACCGCCCGGCGGCCCTGCTGGCCCGGCTCTGCGCCCGCGAGCAGCCGGTCCGGGCCTGAGCGACCGCTCCGGGCCCGGGCTGCCGGTCAGCCGCGCTGCTCCGCGCCGAGGATCCGCAGCACCACGGTGGCGACGTCCCCGGCGACCCGGTCCGGCGTCCCGCCGGGCAGCACCAGATGGCTGACCACCAGCCGGGACGCGGTGGCCGCGGCGAGCCGGACGTCGGCGTCGGGCAGATCGGGCCGGACGCGGCGCAGGAAGCCGGCCGCCCGGTCGGTGGCCGCGTCGACGATCGGGCCCGAGCCGCTCCCGAACGCCGACGGCACCGCGGCCTCGCCGGTCAGCAGCGCCGTGACCAGCGGATTGCGCGCCGCCTCGGTGAGCGCGGCGTGCACCGCGGCGACCCAGGCCGCGTGCAGGTCGGATTCGCCGTCGAGCGCGGTCTCGATCCGGTCGAGGAACCGGCCGGTCGCGCGCAGCACGAGCGCCGCGGCCAGCCCGTCGCGGTCGCCGAACTCGCTGTAGAGGGTCTGCCTGCTCACCCCGACCCGGCGGGCCAGCTCCGGCATCGACGGGCGGTCCCCGGCGACGGCGAGCTGCTCGGCGACGTCGAGCACCTCGGCGCGCAGGTCGTCGCGCGCCCGCCGGGCCATCGTCCGCCGCTCCACGCGCCGATCCTGGACCGTGCGCCGGTTTCCGTCAATCGAGTGGACAGTTATCCGAGAACTGTCTAACGTCCGGTGTCCGGTGGTCGCAGCGAGGAGGCACGCCCGTGAGCCTGGTCCAGCACGCCCGTGAACGGTGGTCGTCGGTGCTCGCCCTGCCGGCGCCGGAGCGGGTCGACGGCGCCCTGCTCGCCGCGGCGACCGGCCGCCGGCCGGCGCCGTTCGGCCCGGTCCCGGCGGGACTGCGCGAGGTCCCCGGTGACGCCGGGGCGCCGCTGCTCGGCCACGCGCTCGCCTACGTGCGGTTCGGGCACCGCTTCACCCGGGCCCGCACCGAGGCGCTCGGGCCGGTCTGGTGGATGCGCAGCCCGGCCGGCCGGGCGATCGTGGTGACCGGGCCGGCCGCGAGCCGCGAGGTGCTGACCAACCGGGACA
Organism: Pseudonocardia kongjuensis; assembly: GCF_039526905.1. NCBI lineage: Bacteria > Bacillati > Actinomycetota > Actinomycetes > Pseudonocardiales > Pseudonocardiaceae > Pseudonocardia > Pseudonocardia kongjuensis. Next base: position 119,711 of record NZ_BAAAJK010000027.1, read on the forward strand.
AGGCGTTCTCCCAGGAGGGGTGGCGGGCGACCGTCGGCGCGTTCTTCCACCGCGGGCTGATGCTGCTCGACTTCGACGAGCACCGCGCGCACCGGCGGATCATGCAGGAGGCGTTCACCGCGGACCGGATCGAGGGCTACGTCGCCACCACCACCCCGGTGCTGCGGGAGGTCATGGCGACCTGGCCCGCCGAGCTGCGGCTCTACCCGGCGCTCAAGCGGCTCACCCTCGACGTCGCGCAGAAGGTCTTCATGGACGGCCGGTCCGGGCCGGAGGCCGAGGCCGTCAACACGGCGTTCGTGGACTGCGTGCGCGCGGCGAACTCGTTCGTCCGCCGGGACCTGCCGGGCACCCGGTGGCGGCGCGGGCTGCGCGGGCGGGCGCTGCTGGAGGACTGGTTCCGGTCCAACCTGGAGGCCAAGCGGGCGGGCGGCGGCGACGACCTGTTCTCCGCGCTGTGCCACGCGCGGGCCGACGACGGCGAGCGGTTCACCGACGACGACGTCGTCAACCACATGATCTTCCTGATGATGGCGGCGCACGACACCTCGACGACGACGGCCGCCTCGGCCGCCTTCCATCTCGCCCGCAACCCGTACTGGCAGGACCGCTGCCGCGCCCAGTCCGACGCGCTGGCCGCCCGGATCGGCGACGCGGTGCCCACCGTCGCCGACCTGCGCTCGCTCACCGACATCGACCTGGTGATCCGCGAGGCGCTGCGGATGGACGCGCCGGTGCCGGTCGTCATGCGGACCGCGGTCACCGACACCGCCGTCGCCGGGCACCACGTGCCGGCCGGGACCCGGGTCGTCGTCGCGCAGGCGGTCAACCACTACGACCGCTCCTGCTGGAGCGACCCGGAGACCTTCGATCCGGACCGGTTCGGCCCGGACCGGCGCGAGGACCGCAGCGACCGGGACGCCTGGATCCCGTTCGGCGGCGGCGTGCACAAGTGCATCGGCCTGCACTTCGGCACGCTCGAGGTCACCGCGATCCTGCACGAGATGCTGCAGCGCTTCCGCTGGACCGTCGCCACCGACCACCGGCTGCGCTGGGACAACACCTCGCTGCCGGTGCCGGTCGGTGGGATCCCGGTCACGCTGCGCCCGCGCGGCTGACCGGCCGGCGGCTACCGGTCGTCGTCGTCCTCGGCGGCGTTCCACCGCTCGTCGCGGCGGTCCTCCTCCTCGGTCCGCTCGCGGGCGATCTCCAGCGCGCGCGCCGCGGTCGCCCGGTCCGGGTAGGGGCCGAGCCGGTCGGCGGCGCGGCAGCCCTCCAGCGGCTCCACCGTGTTGTGCCGGAGGCAGTAGAACCATTGCTCGTCGCTCATCGGTCCAGCCTGGCACCGGGACCCGGTTGCGCGCTGCCCGCCGCGCCGGTGGCCCGCGATGGCAGGGTGTGCGCATGGCTCTGGTGCTCGGGGTGGACTCGTCCACCCAGTCCTGCAAGGTCGTCGTCCGTGACGCCGACTCCGGCGAGCTGGTCCGGTCCGGCCGGGCCGCCCATCCGGACGGCACCGAGGTCGCGCCGCAGGCGTGGTGGGACGCGCTGCAGACCGCCGTCGACGACGCGGGCGGCCTGGACGGGGTGTCCGCGCTCGCCGTCGCGGGCCAGCAGCACGGCATGGTCTGCCTGGACGGCTCCGGCGGGGTCGTGCGGGACGCGCTGCTGTGGAACGACACCCGCTCCGCCGCGGCCGCGGCCGCGCTGGTCGAGGAGATCGGCGCCGAGGGCTGGGCCGGCGCGACCGGGGTGGTGCCGGTCGCGTCGATCACGCTGGCGAAGCTGCGCTGGCTGGCCGGTGCCGAGCCGGAGCACGCGGCCGCCACCGCGGCGGTGTGCCTGCCGCACGACTGGCTCACCTGGCGGCTGCGCGGCGCACCCGGGCTGGACGAGCTGGTCACCGACCGGTCCGACGCGTCCGGCACCGGCTACTTCGACGGCCGCGACTACCGGCCCGACCTGCTGGAACACGGATTCGGCCGGACGCCGGTGCTGCCCAGGGTGCTGGGCCCGGCGGAGTCGGTGGAGGGGCCCGGCGGGATCGTCGTCGGGGCCGGGGCGGGCGACAACGCGGCCGCCGGGCTGGGGGTCGACGCCGGCGACGACGTCGTCGTCTCGCTCGGCACGTCGGGCACCGTGTTCGCCCGGTCCGCGCGGCGCGCCCAGGACCCGTCCGGCATCGTGGCCGGCTTCTCCGACGCGACCGGCGCCTACCTGCCGCTGATCGCCACCCTGAACGCCTCCCGGGTGCTGGACGCGACCCGCAGGCTGCTCGGCGTCGACCACGACGAGCTGGGCAGGCTCGCACTGGCCGCCGAGCCGGGTGCGGGCGGGCTGGTCGTCGTCCCGTACCTGGAGGGCGAGCGGACGCCGAACCTGCCCGACGCGACCGGTGCGCTGCACGGCTGGACGCTCGCCTCCGGCACCCGGGAGAACCTGGCCCGGGCCGCCGTCGAGGGCATGCTGTTCGCCCAGCGGGTCGGCCTGGAGGCGCTGCGCGCGCAGGGCGTGTCGGTGACCGGGGTGACCCTGGTCGGCGGGGCCGCCCGGTCCGAGGCGGTCTGCCGGATCGCCGCGCAGGTGTTCGAGGTGCCGGTCCGGGTGCCCGAGCCCGGCGAGTACGTCGCCGACGGCGCCGCCCGGCAGGCCGCCTGGGCGCTGCGCGGCGGCCCCACGCCACCGGTCTGGACCGCCGCCGGGGAGCCCGCCCGGTACGAGCCGGAGCCGGCCCCGGACGCCTGGGAGCGCTACCGCGCGGCGGCCGAGCGGTTCCTGGAGCGCGGATGAGCTCCGAGCCGGCCGGGCGCACCCCGCTGCTGGTCCTCGGCAAGATCACCGACATCCTGGACGCGTTCACCCTGCAGGCCCCGGTGCTCAGCCTGGGCGAGATCCAGCAGGCGACCGGGCTGCCGACCTCGACCGTGCAGCGGCTGGTGTCCAACATGGTCGCCGCCGGGATGCTGGACCGGGTCGGCGACCGGGTCCGGATCGGGGTGCGGATGGCCTACTGGGCGGGTGCCGCCGCCCGTGGCGCCGATCTGCTGGAGCTGGCCGTCCCGGTGCTGCGCGAGCTGCGCGACACCACCGGTGAGACGGCCACCCTGTTCCGCACCGAGCGCGGGCTGCGGGTCTGCGTCGCGATGGCCGAGACCCGGCACGCGCTGCGCCGCGAGATGCACGTCGGCAAGATCGCCCCGCTGCACACCGGTTCGGCCGGCCGGGTGCTGCTGGCCTGGGACGACGCGCTCGCCGGGCGGGTGCTCGCCGGGCCGCTGGAGACGATCACCGACCACACCGTGACCGATCCGGGGGCGCTGCGGGCGCTGCTCGCCGGGACCCGCCGGGACGGGTTCGCCATCACCACCGCCGAGCGCGACGACGGCGGCTCCGGCCTGGCCGCGCCGGTGTTCGACCAGGCGGGTGCGGTCGCGGCCGCGCTGACGGTGAGCGGCCCGACGATCCGGCTCACCCGGGAGCGCTGCGAGCAGCACGTCGATCTGCTGGTCGGCGCCGCCGAGCGGCTGACCCGCACGCTCGGCGGCCGCCCGCCCGGTTGAGTTTCGGCTGGTCGCTGCAGCAGTCGGCGCGCCGGCCGAGGGCACGGTTCTAGCGGATGGCGATGACCTCGACGTCGAGGTCGAGCCGGGTCCATGCCCGGTCGGCGGTGATCGCCGGGCCCTCGAGGCGGGCGGCCAGGGCCAGGCAGCAGCGGTCGCCCAGGGACAGCACGGCAGTGTGGGTGGCCGGCCACAGCTTCGCCGCCGCGGTGGCGTCGGCGGCGTCGAGAGGTTCGATGCGGATCCCGAGGGTGCGCAGCCGGGTCACCGCCCGGTCGGCGTGGACGCCGTGCTGGGCGAGTTTCTGGTGGACCTCGGCGAGGTTGACCGCGGACAGCACGGCGCCGGTGACGTGGCCCTCGACGACGTCGGCGCCGGGTTCGGCGCGCAGCCACGCCAGCACGGCGGAGGCATCCAACACCGCCGGACCCGTGCCACTCATCGGGCGTCCTCGCCGGCGGCCTCGACGCGACGCTCGGAGATCAGCTCGTCGGCCACCGAGGTGTCGGGGTCACCGGTCCAGGACTCGGCGATCTCACGACGCATCCGGTCGAGGAGCTGTTCTCGGGTCTCCAGCACGACACGTCCGTCCTCGACCGACAGCAACAACGTCGATCCTGCGGTCATCCGGAGATCCCGACGGATCTGCGCCGGGATGAGGATTCGACCATCCCGGTTGACGATCACCTCGGATGATCCGCCCTCATGCACCTGGTCCGACATCTGGACAGGCTAGCAGCCACGACCTACCACAATCTGTCAGAGACAGGTGCAGTCTGACGATCCACCGACCCGACCTGCAGACCTGGCTCCTACGCAACAGCTGAGCAGGATCCACGCCTGCGCCCGGCCCGGGCCACATCCGGCCGGCCCGTCCCGAGCCCGCAGGTCAGTCCCGCGGCCCGGCCGTCCACGGGAACGCGGCGGCCCGCGACCGCACCCCCTGCGCGGCCCGGGAGCGGTTCGGCTCCCCCAGCTCACCCAGCAGGTCCTCGGCCTCGGTGACCAGCCCGGCCAGCACCGCCGGCGTCAGCCAGTCCGGGCGCAGCGCGAACAGCAGGTCCTCGGTGGCGGTGTTCCCACTGGCCCCGGGCGCGAACGGGCAGCCGCCCAGCCCGCCCAGGGCGCCGTCGAGCAGCGTCGCCCCGGAACCGACGGCGGCCAGCGCGTTCGCCACGCCCTGCCCCCAGGTGTCGTGGCCGTGGAAGCCGATCCGGCGGCCGTCGGCGAGCCCGGCGACCCGCTGCACCAGCGCGCCCACCTCGGACGGCACGGCCTGGCCGAGCGTGTCGCAGACGATCACGTCGCAGGAGCCGGCGGTCCGCGGGTCGGCGACGATCGCGGCGACCCGGTCCGGATCGACCGGGCCGTCGAACGGGCAGCTGAACGCGGTCGCCAGGCACAGCTGGATCCGGCCGCCGGCGTCGAGCGCGAACCGCACGGCGTCCGGCATGGCGGCCAGCGACACCTCGGTGTCCCGGCCGATGTTGGCGTTGTTGTGGGCGTCGGAGACCGAGAAGCAGTACTGGACGTTCCGGGCACCGGCGGCGAGCGCCTTCTGCACGTGCCGGGGCGTCGCGACCCACACCCAGCAGCGGTCGAGCTCCTCGGGGGTGAGCGCGGCGACCACGTCGAGCGTGTCGGCCAGCGGCGGCACCAGGTCGCCGCGGGCCAGCGAGCCGATCTCCAGCTCCGGCACGCCCGCCGCGAGCAGCGCCCGGACCAGCTCGACCTTGCGCCCGGTGGGCAGCGGCTTCCCGGTGAGCTGCAACCCGTCGCGCAGGGTCACGTCGCGCAGCACGATCCCGCTCACGAGTCCTCCCCCGCGGCCGCCCGGATGGTCTCCGCCGGGTAGCCCAGCAGGCCGCCCAGCACGTCCTCGGTGTCGGCGCCCAGATCGGGCCCGACGTGGCGGACCGGCACCGAACGGCCGTCCAGCACCGGGACGACGCCCGGGAACCCGACCCGGGCGGGAGCCTCGCCACCGGTGTCGACGTCGAAGTACTGGACCATGTCCCGGGCCCTGAACTGCTCGTCGGCGACGATGTCGGCGGCCGAGTAGATCGGCCCGGCGGGCACCCCGGCGGTCTCCAGCTCGGCCAGCACCCGGTCCCGCGGCAGCGACCGGGTCCAGGTCTCGATCGCGCCGTCCAGCTCGTCACGGCGCGCCCAGCGACCGGCGTTCGACGTCAGGTCGGGTGCCTCGGCGAGGTCCGGCCGGCCGATCACCCGCATGAACCGGCCGTAGATGGAGTCGCTGTTCCCGGCGATGACGACGCTGCCGCCGTCGCCGCAGACGTAGGCGTTGGACGGGGCGATGCCCTCCATCCGGCCGCCGACCCGGCGCCGCTGCACGCCGTAGGCGAGATGGTCGGGCACCAGCGACTCCATCATCGAGAAGACGGCCTCGTTGAGCGCGACGTCCATCGACCGCCGGTTCAGCGGCGGCCGGTCGCTGCTCGACTCCCGCTGGTAGAGCCCCATCACCGCGGAGAACGCGCCGTAGAGGCCGGCGATCGAGTCGCCGATCGACACCCCGGTGCGCGACGGCGGCCGGTCCGCCTCCCCCACCAGCGCGCGCAGTCCGCCCATCGCCTCGGCGACCGCGGCGAACCCGGGCCGGGCGGCGAGCGGGCCGGTCTGGCCGAACGCGGAGATCCGGACCAGCACGACGTCCGGGTTGACGGCGTCCAGCTCGGCCGGGCCGAGACCCCACTTCTCCAGCGTGCCCGGCCGGAAGTTCTCCAGGACGACGTCGGAGCGGGCGGCCAGGTCCAGCACCGCCTGCCGGCCCGCGTCGCTGCGCAGGTCCAGGGTGATCGACCGCTTGCTGCGGTTCAGCGTCCGGTACAGCATCGAGGTGTCCCCGGCGTAGAGCCGCCAGTTCCGCAGCTCGTCGCCGGTCCGGGGGCGCTCGACCTTGATCACGTCGGCGCCGAAGTCGGCGAGCAGCCGGCCCGCGGTCGGCGCCGCGATGTAGTTGCCCAGCTCCAGCACGCGGACACCGGACAGCGGCAGTCCGTCCGCGGTCACGTCGGACACGGTTCCTCCTCGAACGACAGTCGACCCACATCATGAAGTACGCCCCACGATGCGAGCAAGCCTCGCCGGGCTCCCCCGGGAGCAGACCACAGCGGCGCGACGTAGGCTCCGGAACCGTGAGATCCCGCTCCGGCCGGCGGCGCGCCGCGCGGGAGGTGTCGCCACTGCCCGCCCGCGACGGCCTCGATCCCGCGCGGCTGCGCACCCCGCCCGCCGGGACGTGGCCGACGATGCGCGCGCACCTCGTCGCGCGGCTGCCGCACGTCGATCCGGCGGCGATCGACGCGAAACTGGCCGCCGGGGAGATCGTGACCGCCGCCGGGCCGCTGCGCCCCGACTCGCCGTTCACCCCGTCGACCACGCTGTGGCTGCACCGCGAGGTGCCCGACGAGGCGCCGGTGCCGTTCCCGCTGGAGGTGCTGCACGCCGACGACGACCTGGTCGTCGTCGACAAGCCGCACTTCCTGGCGACCATCCCGCGCGGCAGCCACGTCCGGCAGACGGTGCTGGTGCGGCTGCGCCACGAGCTGGGCCTGCCCGGGCTCAGCCCGGCGCACCGGCTGGACCGGGCCACCGCCGGGGTGCTCCTGCTGGTGGTGCGGCCCGAGCTGCGCGGCGCCTACCAGACCCTGTTCGCCACCGGCCGGGTCACCAAGACCTACGAGGCGCTCGCGCCGCACGATCCCGCGCTGGAGCTGCCGCGCACCGTGGTCTCCCGGATCGTGAAGCGGCGCGGGGTGTTCGCGGCCGTCACCGAGCCGGGCGAGCCGAACGCCGAGACCCGCATCGAACGCGACGGGCACCGCGACGGCGTCGCCCGGTACCGGCTATTCCCGCGCACCGGGCGGACCCACCAGCTGCGGGTGCACCTCGCCGGGCTCGGCGTGCCGATCCTCGGCGACGACGTGTACCCCGAGCTGCGCCGGCGCACCGACGGCGACTTCACCCGCCCGCTGCAGCTGCTCTCCCGGTCGCTGGAGTTCGACGACCCGCTCACCGGACGGCGGCGGCGCTTCGTCAGCCGCCGCACCCTGCAGGCCTGGGACGATCCGGCCGGGTGGGCCGGGGGGTGACCTCCGCGCCCGCCGCGGCGCCGCCGCCCACGCAAACCCGCAGGCAGCCCGCGCCGAGCCCCGGCCGGGCCACGCGGATCCCGCACCGACGCGAGCCGGCGGGAGGCGGCCGGGGATCAGCCGACGTTGCGCCCGCCGTCGCCGTTGAGGCGATGCCCACCACCGTGCCCGTTGAGCGCGGCACCGTTCACCGGCGGCGCAGGCGGCGGCGGGTCCTCGGCGGCGCGGTGCCGCCCTTCCCGCAGGCCGCGCTGGTAGCTCGCCAGCCGGCTCCGGACGCGGTCGGGCTGCCGCTCCCGCGATCCGCTCGGCTGGGCGCCGTTCGGGGTGTCCCGCCAGGACGGCGGCACCATGGCCTGCCCGGGCAGCCGCTGCGGGAGCCCCTGGGCGGTGGTCGGGAGGTCGACCACCCGGTCGGCGCGGATGCGCGCGGCGTCGAACTCGGTGTCCCCGGGGGTGCGCCAGTTGCCCGACGTCGCGGAGCCGCCCGGCTGCCCGTCGGTTCCCGCGGGTGCGCTGGGCTCCCGGAACCAGGCCGAGGCGACCGCCGCGAAGATCGGCGTGTCGTCGACGTCGTCCACGGCCACCGGAACCTCCGAATCGAACGGACCGAACAGCTCCACCGGCGGGGTGCCCTCCGCAGCGGTGAGAGGTAGTGCCTCTGTGACGGGTGGATCGTCCGGGCCGTCCGGGCCCGGCGGCCGGGCGCCGTTGCGCGGCCCGGCGGGTGGCGGTCCGCCCTGCGGCGGGGGCCCCTGCGGCGGTGCGCCCTGGGGCGGCCCGGGCGGAGGGGGCGGGACCGTGCCGAAGGCGACACCGGCGCGGGCGGCGTCCGCGCGCGCGGCCTCGGCCTGCGGATCGGGCTGCGGGCCCGGCCGGGACGGCGCGTTCTGCGGGGCCGGACCACTCTGCTGGGACAGCGCGCCCTGCGGCAACGGCCCGTTCTGCTGGAACGGGGCGTTCTGCTGCGACGGCCCGTTCTGCTGGGACAGGGCGTCCACCTGCTCGGCGGGCTGCCGGACCGGCCACTGCGCACCGGACCCGTTGCGCTGGTCCGGGGCACCGAACGGGGTGGCCGCGGCGATCCCGGGCGGCCGCCCCGGCGCCCCGCGCTGCGGCAGGTCCCCCGCCGCCGGCACGCCACGCTGCGGCAGGTCCGCCGCGGGCACGCCGCGCTGCGGCAGGTCACCGCCGGACGGGGGCCGCGGCAGATCACCCTCCGGGCCACCACGGTGCTCGACGGCGGGCGGGCCGGACCGGACCGGATCGGTCCCGGCCGGGTCCCCGGGCCGGGGGGCCGTGCTCGCGGCCGAGAGCGGCGGCCAGCTCGGCACCTGCTCCTCGGCCGGGGCCGGACGCGGCTCCTGCTGCTGCGGCGGCCACGGCGCCTCACCGGCCGCCGACGGCGAGTGGTGCAGTGCCGCGGTCGGCCCGGCCTCCTGCTCGCGGGCCGGCTCCGGCGGCGCGGGCTGCTCGCCCTGCGGCCCGCCGTGCACCACCGACGACGGCAGGTGCAGGACCGCGATCGGCGACACGCCGGTGGTCCCGGCGGGCCCGCGGACGCCGAGCCGGGCGCCGATCGTGCGGGCCAGCCGGGCGGCGACGTGCAGGCCGATCTCCTGCGGCGCGACCGGGCCGCCCGGGGTGGCCGTGGTCAGCGCCCGGTCCAGCTCGTCGATCGGGGTGAGGTGGCGCGGCGGCTGCGCGCACTGCAGCTCGACGACCAGGCCGCCGTCGGGGCCCCAGCGGCTGTGCAGCTCGAGCCGCTCCCCCGGCGGCGTCGATCCGGCGGCGTGCGCGAGCAGCTCGGCGAGGATCTGGCCGAGGACGGTCTCGGCGGCGGCGTCCAGCGCGATGCTGGGGGTGGGCGGGACGACGGTGCGCGACGCGGCCTCGCTCGACGCGACCACCGCGTTCAGCGCCTGCCCGAGCGGGGTGGGCGGCGCGGCGAGCCGGGGGCCGCGCGGGGACCCGGCCAGGACGAGGATGTGGTCACCGTCGCGGGCGCCGCGCCGGGCGGCGGCGGCCAGCTCCGCCAGGTCGGCGAGTGCGCCGGGGCGCAGCTCACCGCTGCGCAGCCGTTCGGTCAGGAGCTGCTGGCGCTCGGACCGGGCCCGCAGCCGGTGTGCGATCGCGGCCAGCACCGCGTCGCCCCCGGCGCCGTCACCCGGCCCGCCCGGTGGATCCTGCCCCGGACCGGACCGGCTGTACGGCGGGTCGTCTCGCGCCACGCGATCGTCCTCCGAACGGCTGGTACGACGCCCGGTTCCGGACGTCGCGCACCCGGCCCGCTGCGGGATCGGGCCGGGAACGGTCGATCACGAAGACTACTCAGGCGGTTGCGCTTTCGCCCGCCCCGATGCGGTGGGCGGTGGACCGCGGAGGGGCGGGCGGCGCGGGCCCGGCCACCCACCGGCCCGTCCACCCGGTCCCCCTCGACCGGCGGACCTTCCGCAGCGCCGGGCCGCGTGGCCCGGGCCGCGCCCTCGTCGCGCCGTCACCGCTCCCGGCCGGCCGTCACCCGTCCGGCGTCACTCGAAGCGTGACGGGTCCCCGGCGCCGGTGCGGACGATCTCCGGCTCGTCGCCGGACAGGTCCACCACGGTCGTCGGCTCGGTGCCGCAGTCGCCGGAGTCGATGACCGCGTCGACCTGGTTCTCCAGCTCCTCCTTGATCTCCCAGCCCTGCGTCATCGGCTCGTCGTGCCCGGGCAGCAGCAGGGTGGACGACAGCAGCGGCTCGCCGAGGCGTTCCAGCAGCGCCTGGGTGGTCGCGTGGTCGGGGATCCGCACGCCGACGGTCTTCTTCTTCGGGTGCAGCAGCCGCCGCGGCACCTCCTTGGTGGCGGGCAGGATGAACGTGTAGCTGCCCGGGGTGGACGCCTTCACCGCCCGGAAGACCCGGTTGGAGATCTGCACGAACTGGCCGAGCTGCGCGAAGTCGGCGCAGACCAGGGTGAAGTGGTGCTTGTCGTCGAGCTTGCGGATCTGCCGGATGCGGTCGAGCCCCTCCCGGTTGCCCAGCGAGCAGCCGAGGGCGAAGCACGAGTCGGTCGGGTACGCGATGAGCCCGCCGTCACGGACCACGTCCACGATCTGACCGATGCTGCGGGGTTGCGGATTCTGCGGGTGCACGTCGTAGTACCTCGCCATCCGGGCAGCCTGCCACGGCCGCCTCCGGTTGTCGCGCACGTCAGGCGTGCGGCAGGGTGCATGTGTCCGACCCGGCCCGCTGCTCGACGAGGAGAGCGATGTCCGACACGACCAGAGACAAGATCAAGGTCACGATCCTGCCGACCGGAACGATGCACGCCGATCTGACCTGGCTGCTGATCGACCCGTCCCGGATGGCGACGCACCAGCAGCCGGCGAAGCAGCGTGACTGGGTGGAGGTACCCACCCACGTCGTCTACGTCGAGCATCCGAACGGCCAGAAGCTCATGTGGGACGCCGGTGTCCCGCGGGACTGGGAGACCCGCTGGGCGCCGTCCGGGCTGGGCCAGTTCTTCCCGGTCGACGCCGCCACCGAGGACGACTGGCTGGACTCGCGGTTGCGGCAGCTGAAGCTCGAACCGAACGACATCGACTACCTGGTGCTCTCGCACCTGCACCTGGACCACGCGGCGAACGCGAAGTTCTGGGAGAAGGCCGACACGACGATCATCGTCGACGAGGCCGAGAAGGCGGGCGCGTTCTCCTTCGACGGGCACAACAAGGGCGCGCACATCAAGTCCGACTACGACACCCTCGAGCTGGACACGATCTCGGCCGACACCGAGCTGATGCCCGGCGTCACGCTGCTCCGCACGCCCGGCCACACCTGGGGCACGATGAGCCTGCAGGTCGATCTCGCCGACTCCGGGACGATGATCTTCGCCTCGGACTCGCTGTACCTCAAGGAGTCCTACGGCCCGCCGCCGATCGCGGCCGGGATCGTCTACGACACGGTCGCCTGGTTCGAATCGGTCGACAAGATCCGCGCCATCCAGGAGCGGACCGGCGCGACCGTGGTGTTCGGGCACGACGCGAACCAGATCAGGGAGCTGCGCACCGGCCCCGGGAACCACTACACCTGAGGGGGCCGCCACCATGCCCGTCTACGACTACGCCTGCGGCTGCGGCACCCGCTTCGAGATGATGGTCCCGTCCTGGTCGTCGCCCGCGCCGGACTGCCCGGCCTGCGGCGCGTCGACGTCGCGGCGGCCGCCGTCGCCCGCGATGCACGGGCGGGCCGCGCCACCACCGTCGATGGCCTCGGCCCCGCAGTCCTGGGAGGGCGTGGGCGGCGGCGACCGGGACACGATCACGCACTGGCGGCGCACCGTCGAGGCCCGCCAGGAGTTCGAGTCGCGCCATCCCGAGCACCGCGAGCAGCGCGACGCGATCGCCGCGCACGAGGGCCGGTTCGAGCGCAGGCCGCTGACCTACCGGGAGCTCGCCGCGCGGGCGGCCACCAGCGGGGACGCCACCCGGGCGGCCGCCGAGGCGAGCCGGGACCGGCGGACCGGCGGCGGTCAGCCGTGCGGGAACTCGGAGCCGTCGTAGGGCCGGGGCTCGACCAGCACCAGCCAGTTGCCCGAGTTGTCGCGCAGCACCGCCTCGATCCCGTAGGGCCGCTCGGCCGGCGGCTGGACGAACTCCACCCCCAGGCCGGCGAGCCGGGCGTGGTCGCCGCGGCAGTCGTCGGTGGTCAGCCCGAACCCGCCCATCCGGCCGGCGGCCAGCGACCGGGTCACGGCCTCGGCCATCGCGTCGTCGAGCGGCGGTCCGGGTTTCATCAGCGTCACCTCCAGTTCGGGGTGCGCCGGATGGTGGACGGTGACCCAGCGGAAGCCGTCACCCATGGACACGTCGGTGCCCTCGGCGAACCCGAGCACGTCGCAGTAGAAGCGCTTGGCGGCGTCCTGGTCGGTGACGAACAGGGTGACCAGCGAGATGTTGGTGAGCACCCGGGCGACGCTAGCGGCGTCGGCGGTCCGCGGGCTTCTCCGGGATTGCGGTGTCCGAGAGCCCGTGCATGAGCACGAAGCAGCCGGGGATCCGCGGCGCCCCGTCCGCCCAGCGGCGCTGGTAGGCCGCGGGCCCCACCCCGACCAGCTGCCGGAAGCGGGAGCTGAACGAGCCGAGCGAGGAGTAGCCCACCAGGTGGCAGACCTCGGTGACGGTCAGGTTCGTCGCGCGCAGCAGGTCCTGCGCGCGCTCGATCCGGCGCCGGGTCAGCGTCGCCACCGGGGTGCGCCCGTACACCTCGGCGAAGCAGCGCAGGAAGTGGTGCCGGGACACCCCGGCGACGGCGGCGAGCCCGGCCAGGTCCAGCGGGCGGGCGTAGTGCCGGTCGATCTCGTCGTGCGCCCGCCGCAGATGCGGCAGCAGATCCCCCGGAACCACGATGCGTACGGTAACCGTTGCCCGCCACCGGCGGGCCGGAGATGATCCCATCCATGCGCGTCGTCGAATACCGCCCCGAACGGCACGAGTTCGCCTGGACGTTCGGCGGTGCCGCGCCGGCCCGCCGGGTCACCCCGGGGACCTGCCTGCGGCTGTGGACCGAGGACGCGTTCTCCGGCCGGATCACCTCGACCTCGGACCGGGCCACCGACGTGCTCGACATGACCGAGGTGAACCCGCAGACCGGGCCGTTCTTCGTGGAGGGCGCCGAGCCCGGCGACACCCTGGCCATCCACCTGGTGGATCTCACCCCGGCCCGGGACTGGGGCGCCTCCACCACGATCCCGCTGTTCGGGGCGCTGTCGACGACCGACCGGACGGCGCTGCTGCACGAGCCGCTGCCCGAGCGCACCTGGATCTACCAGCTGGACCGGGCCGCCGGCACGGTGCTGTTCGAGGCGACCAGCGTCGACCTGCGCCTGGAGCTGCCGTGCAATCCGATGCTCGGCACCGTCGGGGTGGCCCCGCCCGGCCGGGAGGTGCGCAGCTCGCTGGTGCCCGACGTGTTCGGCGGCAACATGGACACCCCGGAGATGCGCGCCGGCGCCACCTGCTACCTGCAGGTCAACGTCGAGGGCGCGCTGTTCTCGGTCGGCGACGGGCACTACCGGCAGGGTGAGGGCGAGAGCTGCGGGACGGCCGTCGAGGGCGCGATGGACGTCGTGCTGATCGTCGAGCTGATCAAGAACGCGCCGGCCCCGGCCTGGCCGCGGATCGAGACCGACAGCCACTACGTGGTGGTCGGGTCGTCCCGGCCGCTGGAGGACGCCTGGCGGGCCAGCCAGGTCGGCATGATCGCCTGGCTGGGCGAGCTGTACGGCCTGGACCGGCTGGACGCCTACCAGCTGCTCACCCAGGCGGCGGAGTCCCCGCTGGCGAACGTCGTCGACACCAACTACAGCGCCGTCACCAAGATCTCCAAGGCGCTGCTCCCCGACGCCGCCGCCTACAACGGCGTGCACCGACACCTGCGCGAGCAGGCCCGCACCCTCTAGAAGGAGCTCCCCCGTGGACATGTTGCTGACCGACCGGGTCGTCCTGGTCACCGGCGGCTCGCGCGGCATCGGCCGGGCGGTCGTCGACGCGCTGGCCGCCGAGGGCGCCCGGGTGGCGTTCTGCGCCCGTGACGCCGACGGCTGCGCGGCCGCCGAGCAGGAGCTGCGGGCCGGCTCGGCGGAGGTCACCGGCACCGCGGTGGACGTCGCCGACGGTGACGCGCTCACCGCCTGGGTGGAGGCGACCGCGCAGCGGTACGGCCGGATCGACGCCGTCGTGGCGAACGTCAGCGCGCTCGCCATCGGCCCGGGCGAGGCGAACTGGCGGTCCAGCTTCGAGATCGACCTGCTGCACACCGTGCGGCTGGTCGAGGCGGCGCTGCCGCACCTGGAGCGCAGCGACGCCGCGTCGGTCACCGCGGTGTCCTCGGTGTCCGGCCGGGAGATCGACTTCGCGGACGGCTCGTACGGCGTGATGAAGGCCGCCCTGGTGCACTACGTGTCCGGGCTGGCGTTCGACCTGGCGCCGAAGGGGATCCGGGCCAACGCGGTCTCCCCCGGCAACGTCTACTTCCCGGGCGGGGTGTGGGAGAGCGTCGAGCAGGGCGATCCCGCGCTGTTCGCGCACGCGATGGGCCTGAACCCGACCGGCCGGATGGGCACCCCGGAGGAGACCGCGTACGCCGTCGTCTCGCTGGTCAGCCCGCGGGCGAGCCGGATCAGCGGCACCAACCTGGTGGTCGACGGCGCCCTCACCCGGGGCGTGCAGCTCTGACCGGCACCCGCCGAGATGCAGCTCACGGGGCGCTCGCGGGCGCTGCGGCCCGCTGAGCTGCATCTCGGTGCGGGGGGCGGATCAGGCCGGCGCGGGCGCCTGCTGCCGGAACGCGTAGTGCATGGCGCTGGCGCCCTGCGCGATCCAGGCGTCGAAGCCGGCCTGGTCCATGTCGTGGAAGTCCGGCGTGTCCAGCACCTGCTGGGTGCCGAAGACCCGGCCCACCGCGACCAGCGCCGCGGCGGCCTGCGGGCGCTCGGCGTCGTAGCCGGCGAGCGCCTCGGGCAGCGAACCGGACTCCCCCACCAGCCGGGCGAGCGCCATCGCGTCCTGCAGGCCCTTCACCGCGCCGGACGCGGTGTGCGGCCGGGCGACGCTGCCGGCGTCGCCCATCAGCACGGCCGTCCCGTTGACGTAGTGCTCCAGCTCCAGGTCCCAGATGCCCTGCACGGCCACGTCCGGGGTGTTCAGCACGATCTCGCGGTGCCACGGCGGCAGGTGCTCGGTGGCCGCCGCGCGCAGGTACTCGCGCATCTCCGGCGGCACCGGCTCGCCCGCGGCGACGGTGCGGACCCGGCTGACCCGGCCCTGCTCGTCGTACTCGGTGCCGATCACCTCGGCCGGGACGTTGCCGTCGTACCAGGCCCAGTTGAGCCGTCGGCGGCCCTTCTCCCGCTCGCCGCCGCGGCCGGGCACCAGGTAGATGGCGGTGCCGCCGCGCGGCGTGCCGATGCTCTGGAAGGAGTCCTCGACCGGGGTGATGTCCGGGATCGCCGACTCGTCGACGACGCCCCGCCACACCGGGTACCCGCCGTACTCCAGCCGGGCGTCCGGGAACAGGTCGGTGCGCACCCGGGAGCGGTAGCCGTCGGCGCCGACGACCAGGTCGAACTCCTCCACCGCGCCGGACTCCAGGTGGACCGCCGAGCGGTGCTCGCCGGGGACGACCGCGGCGACCGACGTCCCGCGCCGGATGTCGACGTCCCCGGCCCGGGCGTTGATCTGCTGGTAGACCAGCCCCCAGTGCTGCATCTCGACGACCATCGGCTGGGTGCCGACGACCCGCCCCAGCGGCGAGTCCCCGTCGTTCACCGCGAACACCCGCTCGGTCGAGCTCCGCAGGCCGCGCGCCCCCGGGTCGACCAGGTCGGCGGCGGCGAGCTCGTCGAGGAAGGTCTGCGGGAGGCCGAGGCCGGCGCCGCGGTCCTCCAGTGCCCCGGTGGAGCGCTCGAACACGGTGACCTCGTGACCGTGGCGCCGGAGCAGGACGGCCGCGGCCGTCCCGACCAGCGAGCCGCCCACGATCCCCACGCGAAACGTCTTCGTCACGCGACTTCCCTTCTCGTTGAGTGCCGGCGTCGCCGTCGACGCCGGATCGGGTGCTGAACTCGGCTCAGCCCGGGTCGACCGGGGTGCGGGCGTACTCGTCGGAGAACTCGGTGAAGTAGCGGGCCGCGACGTCGGCCTGCGGGGTCAGCTGCGAGCCGTCCCGGCGCATGATCTCGGCCATCTCCCGGAACAGGCCGACGTAGAGGCTCGGGGAGAACGTCACGAGCATGACGGCCGGTTCGTCGAACGGGTTGTGGAAGCCGTGCGGCGCGCCGGGCGGCACCATGATGAAGGTGCCCGGCCCGACCACCCGGGTGTCCGGCCCGACGCTGAACTCGATCCGCCCGGACATGACGTAGAAGCCCTCGTCGTGCTTCTGGTGCCGGTGCTGCAGGCCCGAGTTGCGGCCCTTCTGCACGGTGGCGATGCCGACCGCGAGCCGGCCGTCGGTGGTGTCGCCGGCCTCCAGCAGCTTCACCTGCAGGGTGCCGTCGAGGGTGATCTCGCCGTCGCCGGGCTCGACCAGCGAGACCCGGCGCTGGATCTCCTCGGGGTCCCACACCAGCGGCAGCGGGCCGGTCATGCGGTCACCTCCGGACGGACGGTGTGCTCGGCGCAGAAGCAGCCGACCCCGGCCGCGATCCACTCGTGCCCGACCCAGGTCGGGTAGGCCGCGCTGAGCACCTCGCGGACCTCGGCGACGATCTGCTCCTCGGGCATCGCCGAGTCCCGGCGCCGCCACGTCTCGTCGCGCAGCAGGCGCAGGTGCTCGAGCACCACGTCGAGCCGCTCCGGCCCGCCCGGCGCGCCGTGCCCGGGGACCACGATCCGGAACTCCTCGGCGACCAGGCCCTCCATCACCCGGATCCAGCCCGGCCCGGTCGCGTCGGTGTCGTGCGGCGGGAACCACGGGAAGATCGCGAACCGGCCGGCCTCGACCAGGTCGCCGCCGAACACCGCGCCCGCGTCCGGCACGACGACGACCTGGTCGCCGCGGGTGTGCGCGCGGCCGGTCGGCCGCAGCTCGACGGTGCGCCCGCCCAGGTCGAGCACCCGGGTGCCGTCGTACACCTCGTCCGGCTCGACGAGCTGCACCCCGGCCAGCTCGGCCTCGACGACCGGGCCGAACCCGCGGAACATCTCCAGGTAGCCCTGGCCCTTGTCGCGCAGGTCCTCGGCCTGGGCGCGGTTCACCAGCCAGGTCGCGCCGGCCCGGGTGAACACCTCGGCGCCGAAGGCGTGCTCGGGATGGAAGTGGGTGGTGGTCAGGTAGATCCGGCGGCCGGCGGCGCGCTCGCGGGCGAACTCCAGGAGCCGCTCGCCGTTGCCGGGGCCGATGCCGGTGTCGACGACGAGCACCGCGTCCCGGCCGCCGATCACACCGACGTTGGGGACCAGCGGCACGTCGCCGTCGGGGATCACGATCAGGTCGGGCGCCGGCTCGGTCGCGGCACCGGGATCGATGTGCGGCGGCGGCATCTCGGCCGGGAGCAGGTCGGTCATGCCGGTCATTGAACGGCGGGAACGGGCCCGCGATCCAAGTCCGATCCGGTTCGGCCCGATACCGCTCCGGTATCGCGGCCGCTGTCGCGCAGGTCACGTCGGCGGTATCGTCGTCCACATGCTGGACCTGCGGTTGCTGCACTACTTCGCGGCCGTGGTCGAGTGCGGGCACTTCGGCCGCGCGGCCGAGCGGCTGCACATGACACAGCCGCCGCTGAGCCGGGCCATCCGGCGGCTGGAGTCCGACTTCGGCGGGCCGCTGCTGGTGCGCTCCGCGCACGGCGTCAGCCCGACGGCGATGGGCAACGCGCTCTACCAGGAGGCGTGCGACCTGCTCGAACGGGCCGAGACGGCCGGGCACCGGGTGCTGGCGGCCGCGGCCACCGGGCTCGGCGTCGGGGTGGTCGCGGACGGCGCGGCGGAGCTGTGGCGGCTCGCGCCGGCCTTCCGGGCGCTGCACCCGGGCGTCGAGGTGCACGTCCGGGAGGGCGACCTGGGCGACCCGACCGCGGGCCTGCACGCCGGGCACGTCGACGTGGCGATCACCCGCGCGCCGTTCGTGACCACCGGCATCGAGGTCCGCACGCTGCGCAGCGACCCGGTCGGCGTCGTGCTGCGCCCCGGCGACGAGCTGGCCGGGCGCAGCAGCATCCGGCTGGAGGAGCTGACCGACCGGGTCTGGTGCCGGTTCCCGGACGGGACGGACCCGATGTGGCGGGCCTACTGGTACCCGGTGCGCGGACCCGTCCCGCGCCAGGAGGGGCCGGTCGTGCGCACGGTCCAGGAGTGCCAGCACGCCACCCTGTGGACCGAGGCCATCGGGATCACGCCGCTCGGGCACACGGTGCCCGACGGGCTGGTGGTGATCCCGGTGGAGGACATGCCGCCCAGCCGGCTCGTCGTGGCGTGGACGGCGGGCTCGGACTCGCCGCTGGTGGCGTCGCTGGTCGGGCTCGCGATCGAGGCGTTCCGGCCGGTGGAGCACAGCGTCGCCGGTTCCCTCGGCTGATCCGGCCCGTCCGCGGGCCGGCCGCCGGAACCGGCGGGCCCCCGGTTCGGTCCGCTGTCCGGCACCGCACCGGGGGCCCGTCAGGGACCGTCCGGGACCGTCAGACGGTGCCGGTGTCGGTGGCGTCGACGATCACGATCTCGGTCTCGGTGTGCCGCTGCCGGAGCGCCAGCACCTCCTGGTAGCCGGCCGAGTTGTAGAGCTCCTGCGCCGCCTCGACGGACGGGAACTCGTGGATGTAGTAGTGGCCGTCGCGCTTCTCCCCCTCCAGGGTGATGCCGTCGATCCCGCGGGCGAGCGTGCTGTACGGGTACTTGTCCTTGATCCCGTGGAAGAACTGGGCGTAGCGGCCCATGTCCTCCTCGAACGTCTCGGGGTTCTCGTTCGTGATGCGGCTACGGGCGATCCAGTAGGCGGGCATCCGGCCTCCTTCGTGCTGCGGCGTCGTTGCCGGGGGAACCCGGCGAGCCCGGTCATCCGAGCACCGGCGACGAACCACGGTCCAGCAGGTCGGTCCGATGACCGGAATGCCCGGGAGACCCGCGTCACGCCCGCTCGGCCACCAGGGTCATCGTCAGCGAGTGGCCGACGCCGAGACCGGGCCCCGCCTCCCGCTCCAGATCCAGCAGGGCGTGCGCGAGCCGGGCCGCCGCGGCGTCGTCGAGCGCGCCCGCCCGGTCCGGCAGGCCGGCCAGCAGCCGGTTCCAGCGGGTGGCGAACCGGCCGAGCCAGGCCAGCACGTCGGCCGGGGCCCCGTCGGTCGCCGGGGTGAACCGCAGGTCCGCCGGGCGCACCCGGCCCGGGTCGCGCAGGAGGTCGTTGACCAGGGTCCGGAACCGCGGCACCTGCGGGTGGAACGTGCCGGTGGCGGTGTGCCGCCCGACCAGCACCGAGCGGTCGACGGCGGTCCGGGCGACGATCCGGGCGCCGCTGCCCTCGCGGGCGGCGTCGACCACCGCGTCGAGCGCGGGCCGCGAGTAGAAGGTCATCGGCTCGGAGATCGCGTCGCCGCCACCGGCGAAGAAGCTCATCGCGTAGTCCCAGCGTTCGCGGTCCCAGCGCGGCCGCCACTCCACCGAGTAGCGGCCCAGCACGTCGACGATCACCGCGGCCCGGCGGCCGCGCGCCGCGACCGCGGTCAGCACCGAGCGCAGGGCCACCACCAGCTCGTCGCGGGTGAGGTGCGAGTACGGGACACCGCAGGACAGGTACAGGTCGAAGACGCCGTCCGGCAGCCGGTCGCGCACGTCACCCAGCACGAACGACGCCGACGGCGAGACCACCGTCGCCCGCGCCGTCCGCACCATCTCCGGATCGACGTCCAGGCCGACGTAGGTCAGGCGCTCCGGCGCGACCAGCGGCGGGGCGTCCGGCGTGGACCGGGTGAGCAGCGCGTACCCGTCGGCCGTCCCCGAGCCGACGTCGAGCACCGACACCGGACCGTCCCCGGTGCGGCCGAGCGCGGCGAGCGCGGCGGCGATCACCCGCCGGGTCACCGGCTCCTCGGAGAGGATCTTCACCGGGTCCCGCCGGGACGGGGACAGGTAGTGGGCGCTGGCCCCGCGGTAGGACGGGGCCGGGGCCTGTTCCGAACGGCTCACCGTTCTTTCCTACACCGGGTGACGCCGGATGATCACCGGTGTGGCGGGCGTCGCGCGGCCCGGTGGCTCACCGCGGGCGGCCGGGGTCGGGCCGGCCGCCCGCGGGAGGAACAGGGATCAGGCGAGATCGTCGAGCTCGCCGTTCTTGATCGAGGTCAGGAGATCGCCGATGCCGGACGTGGAGAACGCCAGGACCGTGCCGTGCGGATCGCGGGAGTTGCGGACCGCGATCCCCCCGCCGGTGACCGCGAGCTCCACGCAGTTGCCCTGCTGGCCGCTGCGGGTGCTCTTGCGCCAGGACAGCTCGTCGATCGCCGCGGGGTCGCTCAGGTGCATCTGGTTCATGCGAACGCTCACCTCATCTGCACATGCATTGTCGCGTGCATCGACGGTAGCAGCCGGGCCGGGGCGGCACCGCCCGTCGGCGCCCGGCGGTCACCAGGCCGCGCCCGGCTGCAGATCGCCGGTCGTCCGGTCGGGCCATCGCGCGCCGCCGTCCGGCCGCCGGCGCTGCCGCCCGCCGATCGCCCGGCCGGCGTCCGGTCAGCCGTCGGCGAGCAGCTTCACCAGCGCCTGCCCGGTCTCGTCCGGGCTCAGCGCGTCGACGGTGAGCCGGTCCATCGAGCGCCCGTAGCGCTCCACGTCGGCCCGCTTGTCCAGGTACGACGCGCCGGTCATCTCCTCCAGGTAGACCAGGTCGGGCAGCTCGGGCTCGGCGAACCGCAGCATCGTGAACGCGTGCTCGGCGGCGTAGCCGGACAGGCTCCGCGGCAGCAGCTGGACGATCACGTTCGGCAGTGCGGACAGGTCCAGCAGGTGCTCGATCTGCTCCCGGTACACCGCGGGCCCGCCGACCGGACGCAGCAGCACCGCCTCGTCGAGCACCACCCAGAAGGTCGGGGCGTCCTTGCGGTGCAGCACCTTCTGCCTGCGCAGCCGGACCTCGACCCGCTTCTCCACCTCGGCCAGCCGGTCCGGCGGCAGCTCGGCGTGGCCGCCGCTCACCACGGCGCGGCAGTACGCCTCGGTCTGCAGCAGGCCCGGCACGAACATCAGCTCGTAGGTCAGGATCCGGGACGCCGAGGACTCCAGCCCGACGAAGCCCTCGAACCAGCCGGGGACCACGTCGTTGTAGCGGGCCCACCAGCCGCTGCCCTTGCTCTCCCCCGCCATCGCGAGCACGTGCTCGCGCTCGGGGCCGTCGGCGACGCCGTAGAGGGTGAGCAGGTCCAGCACGTCGCGCTGCTTGAAGCCGACCTTGCCCGCCTCGAGCCTGCTCAGCTTCGAGTCCGAGCCGCGGATCGCGTACGCCGCGTCGGCCCGCCGGATCCCGGCCCGCTCCCGCAGCCGGCGCAGGTGGGAGCCGAGCACGATCCGCTGCGCCGTCGGGCCGCGGTCGGCGCCGGGCGGCGTCGGGCTGTTCGGGCTCGCGACCACCGGGGGCGTGCTCCTCTGGATCCGGACAGGGTCCCCGGCGCCACCGGCACCGGCCGGCGCACCGGCCCGTCAGGGGGTACCGGCCGGGCACCGGTGCCCGGCTCAGGCGTTCGGGCGATCCAGCCTACACAGCCGGTGTTCGAATCGCGGCGCAACCGTCCTGCTCAGCCACCCCCGGGGTCCGCTACGGTGGACCGAACAGGTGACGCCGGTCACTCCGTACGCCCGCGCCGAGCGCAGTGAGGACACCGCAGATGGTCCAGCCGGCCGAGGGTCGAGCTCCCACCTACATCGACACCACGCGGGCCAGCATCGCCCGCGTCTACGACTACGCACTCGGTGGCAAGGACAACTACGAGGTCGACCGGGCGATCATCGACCGGATCCGGGCGGTCGCCCCGGAGATCGGCCGGATCGCGCTGGACAACCGGGCGTTCCTGATCCGGGCCGCCCGCTTCGTCGCCACCCAGACCCCGGTCACCCAGTTCCTCGACTGCGGCTCCGGCCTGCCGACCGCGGAGAACACCCACCAGGTCGTCCAGCGGCTGCGGCCCGAGGCCAGGGTGGTCTACGTCGACAACGACCCGACGGTCGTCGCGCACGGCCGGGCGCTGCTGGAGGACAACGACAACACCCGCTTCCTCGACGCCGACCTGCGCGACCCGGGCGCGGTCCTCGACGACCCGACGGTGCAGGAGTTCCTCGATCTCGACCGGCCGGTGGCGCTGTTCCAGGTCGCCACCCTGCACCACGTCGCCGAGCGGACCGCCGAGATCATGGCCGGCTACCTCGACCGGCTCCCGGCCGGGAGCGTCGTGGTGCTCTCGCACTTCTTCGACCCGGAGAACGACGACAGCGCGCTGGCCCGCCGGATCGAGGACCTCCTGGTGCACAGCCCGATGGGCAGCGGCCACTTCCGCACGCGGCCGCAGATCGAGGCCCTCTTCTCCGGCGTGGAGCTGGTCGAGCCGGGCATCGTGACGTGTCACCGGTGGTGGCCGGACGGCCCGCAGCTCACCCCGGAGGACGCCGTGCAGCGCTGCGTCGTCGGGGGCGTCGGCATCAAGCCGTAGCCCGGCCGATGAGTTCCGGCGGCCGGTCGGGTCGGAACCGGTGAGACCGTCCGACAGCGGGAGGCACCGTGCGCACCGATCTCGACCGCAGCCCGTCCGGCGACGTGGCACGGACGCTGCAGGATGCCGTCACCGGCGGCCGGACACCCGGGCTGCTCGCCGCCGTCGACCGGCCGCGGGCGGGCACCGAGGTGCACGTCCTCGGTGACGACGGCGCCGGGCGGCCGCTGCGCCGGGACACCATCGTCCGGATCGCCTCGATCACCAAGCCGGTCGTCGCCGTTGCCGCGCTCGGCCTGGTCGAGGACGGGGTGCTCGATCTCGATGCCCCGGTCGCGACCTGGCTGCCCGAGCTGGCCCGTCCCACGGTGCTGCGGCACGAGGCCGCCGAGCTGGACGACACCGTCCCGGCCCGGCGCGGGATCACCCTCGCCGACCTGCTGTCCTACCGCAGCGGGATCGGGATGCTGCCCCGGTTCACCGCCGACCTGCCGGTGCAGAGGGCCTACGCCGACGCCCGGCTCGGCAGCGACGGCCCGCCCGGCCGCTACCTGCCGCCGCCGCCGGACGAGTGGCTGCGCAGGCTCGCCGCGATCCCGCTGATCGCCCAGCCCGGGGAGCGCTGGGCCTACCAGACCAGCGGGGACCTGCTCGGCGTGCTGCTCGCGCGGGTCTGCGGCCGGCCCCTCCCCGACCTGCTCCGGGACCGGGTGTTCGCCCCGCTCGGCATGCACGACACCGGCTTCCACGTGCCCGCCGAGCAGCTGGACAGGTTCGTCCCGCAGCTCGCCGCGGACCCGGCCGGC
Source organism: Pseudonocardia kongjuensis (assembly GCF_039526905.1). Classification (NCBI taxonomy): domain Bacteria; kingdom Bacillati; phylum Actinomycetota; class Actinomycetes; order Pseudonocardiales; family Pseudonocardiaceae; genus Pseudonocardia; species Pseudonocardia kongjuensis. Next base: position 143,361 of record NZ_BAAAJK010000027.1, read on the forward strand.
GGGTTCACCGTCGTCGACCCGGTGCGCGGCGCGTGGGCCGCGCCGCCGCCGTTCCCGTCCGGCGCGGCCGGGCTCGTCTCCACCCTCGACGACCTGCTGGCCTTCGCCCGGGCACTGCGCGACGGCGGCCGGCCGCTGCTCTCCCCCGGCGCCGTCGCCGAGCTGACCACCGACCGGCTCACCGACGCGCAGCGGGCCGACGCCACGATGTTCCTCGACGGCGCCGGCTGGGGGCTGGGCCTCTGCGTCGAGCCGGACGGCCGCTACGGATGGGACGGCGGGCTCGGCACCGGCTGGCGGTCGGACCCGCGGACCGGGGTGATCAGCCTGCTGCTCACCCAGGTGCTGTGGACCGGGCCGGACGGCCCCGCCCAGCTGCACGGGTTCCGGGCCGCGGCGCACGCCTGATCCCGTGACACCGGGGGCGACACCGCCGCCCCCGGTGCCGGTGCGACGTCGCGCCGAGGATGCGACAACCACGCCGCACCGTCACCCGAGCCCCCCCACCGCACCCCGGGCCCGACACCGCACCCCGGACTCCACCCCGCACCGGCTCCAGCCGGTGCGACGTCGCGCGGAGAGTGCGACAACCACGCC
>NZ_BAAAJK010000027.1:143978-163102 GCF_039526905.1 Pseudonocardia kongjuensis
CCCCGCCGCACCCCGGGCCCGACACCGCACCCCGGCTCCCCCACCGCACCCCGGGCCCCACCCCGCACCGACTCCAGCCGGTGCGACGTCGCGCGGAGAGTGCGACAACCACGCCGCCCCGTCACCCGGGCCCAACACCGCACCCCGGCTCCCACGCCGCACCCCGGACTCCACCCCGCACCAACTCCACCCGGTGCGACGTCGCGCAGAGGGTGCGACAACCACGCGGCGCCGTCACCCGAGCCCCCACCGCACCCCGGGCCCCACGCCGCACCGGCTCCAGCGGGTGCGACGTCGGGGCCGGGAACGGCGGGCCCCCGCCGGCGTCCGGGGCTACAGTCGGTCACGGCCGATTCGAGGTGACGCGATGGAGCGGACGACCTGCTGCGTGGTCGGGGGCGGCCCCGCCGGGATGGTGCTCGGGCTGCTGCTCGCCCGGGCCGGGATCCGGGTGACCGTCCTGGAGAAGCATGCCGACTTCCTGCGCGACTTCCGCGGCGACACGGTGCACCCGTCGACCCTCGACCTGCTCGACGACCTGGGGCTGGGCGAGCGGGTCGCGGCCCTGCCGCAGAGCCGGATCACCGAGGTCGCCCTGCCCACCCCGGGCGGCGGCCCGCCGCAGGTCGTCGGCGACCTGGCCCGGCTGGCCCGGCTCGGCGTGCGGCATCCCTACATCGCGATGATGCCGCAGTGGGACCTGCTGGACCTGCTCGCCGACGCGGCCCGCGCCGAGCCGTCGTTCACGCTCCGGACCAGCACTGCGGCGACCGGCGTGCTGCGCGAGAACGGCCGGGTCACCGGCGTCCGGTACCGGACCGCGGACGGCGCGTCGGGGATCCTCCGGGCCGAGCTGACGGTGGCCTGCGACGGCAGGCACTCGCTGCTGCGGTCCGGGTCCGGTCTGGCGGTGCGCGAGTTCGGGGTCCCGTTCGACGCCTGGTGGTTCCGGCTGCCGCGCCGGCCCGACGAGACCGGCGCGATGCTCACGCCCCGGCTCGGCACGGGCCGGTTCGCCGTCGTCATCCCGCGCGAGGGCTACCTGCAGATCGCCTACCTCGGCCGGAAGGGTTCCGACGCGGCGCTGCGCGCCCGCGGGATCGAGGCGTTCCGGGCCGACGTCGCCGAGCTGATCCCGGACTGTGCCGACCGGGTCGGCGCGATCGGCTCGATGGACGACGTGAAGCATCTCGACGTGCGGCTGAACCGGCTGCGCCGCTGGCACGTCGACGGCCTGCTGTTCATCGGCGACGCCGCGCACGCGATGTCCCCGATCGGCGGGGTCGGGATCAACCTCGCCGTGCAGGACGCGGTCGCCGCCGCCAGGCTGCTCGCCCCGGCACTGCGGCGGGGCAGCGTGCCCGGCGCCGATCTCGCGCGGGTCCGGCGCCGGCGGCTGCTGCCGACCGTGCTGGTCCAGGGCGTGCAACGGATCATGCACCGGCTGGTCGCCGCTCCCGCACTCGACGGCACGCTGACAACCCCGCCGGCAGCGGTGCTCGGCCTGATGCGCCGGGTGCCGGCCCTGCGGATCGTCCCGGCCTACCTGGTCGGCGTCGGCCCCCTCCCGGAGCGGGCCCCCGCCTTCGCCCGCCGTCCGGTCCGCACCCCGTCGCCCCGGTCCGCACCCGCTGCGACGGGTGCGGACGACGGCGACGGGGTGTGAGCTCAGCGGCTCACGTCGGGTCCGGTCATCGCGGCCAGGTCGCTCCGGTCCGGGAGCGCCTCCCAGTCCCCGGGGACGGTGCACATCAGCGCGCCCGCGGCGACCGCGGTGCGCAGTCGGGCCGCCGGGTCGCGGCCGGCCAGCCGCTCGGCCAGGTAGGCGCCGACGAACGCGTCACCGGCGCCGACCGGGTCGACGACCTCGACCGGCACCGCGGGCTCGGACAGCACCGTCCAGCCGCCGGACGTGGCGCTGCCGCCCGCGGCCCCCGCAGTCCCCGCAGCCCCCACACCAGCCGACGCCCGGCCGTCCCGGACCAGCGCGAGCGCCCCGTCCGCCCCCAGCTTCACCACGACCTCGGACGGCCCGAGCCCGGCCAGCCCGCGGGCCAGCGTCTCCGGATCGGTCTCGGTGCTCCCGAGCACCAGGCGCGCCTCGTCGTCCCCGGCGAACAGCACGTCCGCCGAGGCGGCGAGGGTCCGCAGGGCGGGGGCGGCGGCGTCGTCGGACCACAGCGCGGAGCGGTGGTTGACGTCGACCGACACCGTCGTCCCGGCCGCCCGGGCGACCGCGACGGCGTGCGCCGCGGCCGCCCCGGGGCCCGGCCCGAGCGCCGGTGAGATGCCGGTGACGTGCAGCAGCTCGGCGGCGGCGATCAGGTCGTCGTCGACGTCGGCGGCGACCAGCCGGGACCCGGCGGCGTGCGAGCGGTAGTACCAGACCTTGATCCGGCCGCCGGGCAGGCGCTCCTTGAGCATCAGCCCGGTCGGCGCGTCCGGGTCGCGGACGGCGTGCACCGCGATCCGCTCGGCGGTCAGCTCCCGGGCCACCCGGTCGCCGATCGCGTCGGCGCCGAGCCGGCCGGTCCACGCGGTCGGCACCCCGAGCCGGGACAGCGCGATCGCGACGTTGCTCTCCGCGCCGCCGATGCCCAGCGCCATCTCGCCGACGTGCGCGAGCCGGCCGACGGACGTGGCGGCGAGCAGGCCCATCGTCTCGCCGAGGCAGACGGCCCGTGGCGCCGTCCCCATCAGGCGTCCACCCGGCCGCGGGGCGGGGCCCCGGCGTCGTGCGGGACGGTGAGATCACGGTCCAGGGTCTCCGGCGCCATCCAGGCGGCGACCAGGCTGACCAGCGCGATCAGCGACATGTAGAGCGCGACCGGGATCCAGGACCCGGTGAACGCGCTGAGCAGGGCGGCGCAGATCAGCGGTGCGACGCCGCCGCCGAGCGCGGAGGAGAACTCCCGGCCCAGGGTGACCCCGGCGTAGCGGTAGCGGCTGCCGAACAGCTCCGGGAAGTAGCTCATCTGGACGCCGACGCCGCCGTTCACGGCGAGCACGAAGCCGATCACGATGGTCACCACGATGGCGACCGGGTCACCGGTGTTCAGCGCGACGAACGCGGGCCAGGGCAGCAGCACGATCCCGGCCATGATCCCGACGTAGACGGGGCGCCGCCCGACCCGGTCGGACAGCGAGCCGAAGCCGAACGCGGCGAGGCCGCCGCAGATCGCCCCGACCAGCAGCACCGGCGGCACGAACGACGAGTCCACGCCGACCTGCATCACCAGGTAGGACGCGATGAACACCTGGAAGGTGTAGGACTGCGCGCTGGTCCCGACGTTCATGAACAGCACCAGCAGCATCGGACGGCGGCCGTGCCGGAACACCTCGCCGGCCGGCTTGGCCGGCGCGACGTGGTTCTCCTTCAGCTCGGCGAACACCGGGCTCTCGTCGAGCTTGCGGCGGATCACCATCGCGACGACCGTGACGATCAGGCTGGACCCGAACACCAGCCGCCAGCCCCAGCTCATCAGCTGCTCCTCGGGCAGCTGCTGCACCGCGATCCAGACCACGGCACCCAGCGCGGTGCCGAGCGCCGCGCCCACCATCACCAGCGAGGCGTACCGGCCGCGCCGGCCCCGGCCGACCGTCTCGGTGAGCAGGGTCGCCGCGCCTGCCTGTTCGGCCCCGGCGCCGAAGCCCTGGAAGAACCGGCACACCACCAGCAGCATCGGCGCGAACACGCCGATCATCTCGTAGGTGGGCAGCAGGCCGATCAGCAGCGTGGAGCCGCCCATCAGCAGCAGCGTCGCGACCAGGATCCACTTGCGGCCGAGCCGGTCGCCGTAGCGGGAGAAGAACAGCCCGCCCAGCGGCCGGGCCAGGAACCCGACCGCGTAGGCGGAGAAGCTGGCCAGGATGCCGACGGTCGGCGAGACGTTCGGGAAGAACAGCGTCGAGAACACCAGCGCCGATGCGGTGCCGTAGATGACGAAGTCGTACTGCTCGAGCGTGGTGCCGACCAGACCGGCCCAGGCCGCCTTGCGGGTCGCCTTCGGGTCGGCCGGCCGATCGGGATCCACTGTGGACGGGTTCGGTGCGGTTCCGCTGGTGTCCATGCGTCCTCGGATGGAGTCGGGCCCCGTGCGGGGCGGGATGTCAGTCGCCCGGGCGGACGACGACCTTCAGGTGGTGCGGGTCGGCACCCGGCGCGCGCAGCGCGTCCGGTGCCTGCGCGAGGGCGAACCGGCCGGTCAGCACGCCGGCCAGGTCCACCCGTCCGGACGCGGCGAGCCCGAGCGCAGGCCCGAACGCGTGCGCGGACCGGAACGAGGCGTTCAGGTCGATCTCCCAGCGCTGCATCAGCGCCAGCGGCAGCCCGTCGACGGCCGGCGGTGCCTGCCCGACGACGGTCGCCCGCCCGGCCGGGCCGAGCGCGTGCATGCCCTGCCAGAGCGCGGCGGGCACCGCGGAGCACTCGAGCAGCCGGTCGAACGTGGCCTCCCCGAGCTCGTCGCGGGCGGTGTTGACGGTGCCGGTGGCGCCGAGCCCGGCGGCCCGGTCGAGCCGGGCGTCGTGCACGTCGGTGACGACGACCTGCTCGGCGCCCGCCGCCCGGGCGACCTGGGCGACCAGCACCCCGATCGGCCCGGCACCGGTGACCAGCACCCGGTGCCCGGTGGACACCCCGGCCCGGCGGACCGCGTGCACGGCGACCGCCAGCGGTTCGACGAGCGCGCCGAGCTCGGTGGGCAGGGTGTCCGGCAGCGGGTGCACGGCGCGGGCCGGGACGGCCCGGTAGCCGGACATGGCGCCGTCGGTGGGCGGCGAGCCGAGGCAGGTCCCGGACGGGCACAGGTGGTAGGCGCCGGACCGGCAGGTGGGGCAGTCCCCGCAGCCGACCGCCGGTTCGACGGCGACCCGGGTGCCGACCGCCGGTCCGGTCACCCCCGGCCCGAGCGCGGCGACGACGCCGGCCGCCTCGTGTCCCAGCACCATCGGGCCGCGCAGCACGTTGCGCCCGTTGCGGCCGTCGGTGAAGTAGTGCACGTCGGAGCCGCAGACGCCGACCGCCTCGACCGCGACGAGCACCTCGCCGGGGGCGGGACCGGTCACCGGCACCTCCTCGACCCGCAGGTCGAGCGCGGCGTGCAGGACGGCGGCGCGGGTGCGCCCGGGGATCGCTCCGGTGCTCATGCCGCCCTCCGCTCACCGGCGGCCTCGGCGGCCGCGGCGTCGACGCCGTGCCGCACGAGCACGTCGAGCAGCTCGGCGGTGCGGGCCGCGAACCCGCCACCGGGATCCCCGCCGAGCAGGTCCAGCCCGGCCCGCACGTGCCCGTCGGCCGGGCCGGCCGCGGTCGCGGCCAGCCGGTCGCGGGCCGGCTCGGCCATCGCGGCGGCGTGCGGGCCGGGATCGAACCCGGCGGGCGGTGCGACGCAGGCGAGCCAGCCGGCGACGGTCAGCGCGAGATGGTGCGGCATCGTGCCGGACGCCAGGTGCTCGGCGGCCGGGCCGGGGATCCGCTGGGCGAGCTTGAGCGACCCGTCCGACCCGACCTGCCGGGTGCGGTGCCCGAGCGCGACGTTCGACCAGCGGGTGAACAGCCGGGCGGCGTAGTCGTCGACGTCGACGCCGTCGGGCACCCGCACGGTGGGCCGGTAGTCGTCGTGCAGCACCCGCCCGGCCGCGGCCCGGATCGACGGCCGGGCCGCCGAGTCCGCGATCAGGTCCTCCCCGGCGAGCGCGCCGAGGTAGGCGAGCAGCGAGTGGGTGCCGTTGAGCAGCCGCAGCTTGAGCAGCTCGTAGCCGGCGACGTCGTCGGTGAACACCGCGCCGGGGACACCGTCGCCCGGCGCCTCCCAGGCCGGCCGGCCGGCCGCGAACGCGTCCTGCAGCACCCACATGCTGAACGGCTCGGCGGGCACCGGGACGGCGTCCGCGACGCCGGTCAACCGCGCCGCGGCGGCCCGGGTGGCGTCGGTGGTGGCCGGGACGATCCGGTCCACCATCGAGTTCGGGAAGGTGACCGAATCCAGGTAGCCGAGCAGGTCCGCCCGCTCGGCGGCCGGCAGCGCGGCCGCGAACCCGCGGACCAGGCGCTGTGTCACCTCGCCGTTGGCAAGCAGGTTGTCGCAGCTCAGGACGGTGACCGGGGCACCGTGCCCGCGGGCCCGGCGGAGCAGGCCGCGGGCCAGGAGGCCGATCGCGGTGCCGCTCGCACCGGCCAGGTCGGCCCGCACGCCGGGATCGTCCAGATCGATGCCACCGGTGCGCGGATCGATCGTGTACCCGCGCTCGGTGACGGTCAGCGAGACGATCCGGGTGTCCGGCGCGGCGAGCGCGGCCAGCACCGGCTCCGGATCACGGGCCGCCACCAGCGCCCCGGTGTGCACCGCGGGGACGCTCGCCCGCTCGCCGTCCGGCGAGATCTCGACGACGGCGTACCGCAGGTCCTGGGCGACGAGCGCGTCGGCGACCGCTGCGCTGCGCGGCGCGACCCCGAGCACGCCCCACGGGCCGGGCTCGGCGGCGAGCGCGGCCGCGGTGTGCACCGCCTGGTGCGCCCGGTGGAAGTTGGACAGTCCGATGTGGACGATCCCGGTCGGGAACTGCATGGTCACCAGTCCGTCATCGAGCCGTCGCGGCGGCGCGCGACGGGCAGCAGGGCGGGTTCGTAGTCGTGGCGGGCGGCGAGCGCCTCGTCGACGTCGACGCCGAGGCCGGGTGCGTCGCCGGGGTGCAGGTGGCCGCCGGTGCAGGTCCAGGCGTGCCGGAACACCTCGTGCGCCTGCTCCGGGTAGCCCATGTACTCCTGGATCCCGTGGTTCGGCGTGGCCAGCGCGAGGTGCAGGCTCGCCGCCATCGCGATCGGCGAGACGTCCGACGGGCCGTGCGGGCTCACCTTCACCTGCCAGACGTCGGCGAGCGCGGCCAGCCTGCGCAGCGCGCTGATCCCGCCGGAGTGGGTGACCGCGGCCCGCGCGTGGTCGATCAGCTGCTCGGTGATCAGCTGCTGGAACTCCCACAGCGTGGAGAACACCTCGCCGATCGCCAGCGGGACGGTGGCGTGCGCCCGGACCCGGCGCAGCACGTCCGGGTTCTCGGCCGGGGTGACGTCCTCCAGCCAGTACAGGTCGGCCGGTTCGACGGCCTTCCCGAGCCGGGCGGCCTCGATCGGGGTGAGCCGGTGGTGCGCGTCGTGCAGCAGGGCGAGCTCCGGACCGGCGTGCGCCCGGACCTCGGCCAGCACGCCGGGGACGTGCCGCAGGTAGGCGGCGGTGTCCCAGACCTCCTCGGCGGGCACGGTGCCGCGCCCGGCCGGCTCGTAGCCCGGTCCGCGGCCGACGCCGTAGACCGAGTCCAGGCCGGGCACCCCGCTCTGCACCCGGACCGCGGTGAAGCCGCGCTCGCGGACGGCGTCGACGGCGTCGCACAGCTGGGCGGTCTCCCAACCGGTGGCGTGCGTGTAGGCCCGCACCCGGTCCCGGACGGCGCCGCCGAGCAGCTGGTAGACGGGCAGCCCGGCGGTCTTGCCCTTGATGTCCCAGAGCGCGAGATCGACCGCGCCGACCGCGGTCATGGTGACCGGGCCGCGCCGCCAGTAGGCGCCCCGGTAGAGGTACTGCCAGGTGTCCTCGATCCGGGCCGGGTCGCGGCCCACCAGCTGCGGGCAGAGGTGCTCGCGCAGGTAGGCGGCGACGGCCAGCTCGCGGCCGTTGAGCGTGGCGTCGCCCCAGCCGGTCAGCCCGTCCGCGGTGGTGACCTTCAGGGTGACGTAGTTGCGGCCGGGCGAGGTGAGCAGCACCTCGGCGGCGACGATCCGGTCGGCCGCGCTCACCGGCCGCTCACCGCCACCACGTCGGCGAGGGGCTCCCCGGCCGCGAGCCGGTGGACGTTCGCGCCGATCGCGGCGGCGCGGCCGAGAAACGTCTGCCGGGTCAGGCCGGAGCTGTGCGGGGTCATCAGCACGTTGCCCAGCTCCCGGAACGGCAGCGACGAGGGCTCCGCCCGCGCCGTGCCCGGCGCCGGGTAGCCGTACCAGACGTCGATCGCGGCGCCGCCGATCACGTCGTCGCGCAGCGCCTCGTACAGCGCCCGCTCATCGACCAGCGGCCCGCGGCCGACGTTGACCAGGATCGCGGAGTCCTTCATGGACGCCAGCTCGGCGGCACCGATCAGCCCCTCGGTCGCCGGGGTGAGCGGGGCGCTGACGACGACCACGTCCGAGCAGGCCAGCAACTCACCGAGCCGGTCGGCGGTGCTGCCCGCCCAGTCCAGGCCGGTCGCGGCGGCGTCGACCGCGCCGCGCCCGGTCACCGCGACGCCGCGCGCACCGAACGCCCGCAGCCGCTCCCAGGCCCGGGACCCGATGTGCCCGAAGCCGACGAACCCGACGGTCGCCTCCTGCAGCGAGCCGGTCCACGGTGCGGCCGGGTCGAAGGCCGGGGTCGGCCACTCCCCCCGGCGCAGCGCGGCGTCCTGGGCGAGGAAGCCGCGGCGCAGCAGGACCGCCGAGGCGGCGACGTACTCGGCGATCGAGTCCTCGTGGTGGAAGGTGTTGGCGACGGTGCACCCGGCGGGCAGCGCGCCGACGTCGATGCCGTCGGTGCCGGCGCCTGCGGCGTGCACCAGCCGCAGCCCGGGCCCCGCGTCCGCGACCTCCTTCGGGCAGTGCCCGCCGATCAGCACGTCCGCGTCGCCGACCAGCGCGGCGATGTCGGCGGCGTCCCGGGTCGGCGACCAGACGATCTCGCTGCCCGCGGGCAGTGCCGCCTCGGTCTCGGCGCGGATGCCGGCCAGGTTCTGGTCGGCGACGACGATCTTCACGGGGTGACCTCCAGTGCGGTGGCGGAGCGGGCCGGCGCCGGGCCGGTGGTGCCGCGCGCGACGAAGTGGGTGGGCAGCCGGACCGCCCGCGGCGCGGTGCGCTCGCCCGCGGCGGCGCGGCCGAGGATCTCCATGGCGAGGGTCCCGGCGCGGTCCATCGGGGTGGCGATGCTGGACAGGCCCGGCTCGGACAGCGCGGCGAACGGGATGTCGTCGCTGCCGACGACGGACAGGTCGTCGGGCACCCGGGCGCCGAGCGCGCGGGCCCCGGCCATCAGCCCGAGCGCGACCAGGTCGTTGTGCGCGATCGCGGCGGTCGCGCCGGAGGCCAGCACCCGGGCCGCGGCGGCGCTGCCGCCGTCGGTGGTCTCGGTGTGCCAGCCCAGCAGCGACAGCTCGCAGCCGTACTCGGCGGCGAGCTCGCGCACCAGGCCGACCCGGTGCAGGTTGGACCAGGAGTCCGAGCGGCCCTGCACGTAGGCGATGTGCCGGTGGCCCAGCGCGTCCAGGTGGTCGACGACCTGGCGCAGCCCCTGCGTGGAGTCGGCGATCACGCAGTCCCCGCCGGGCACCTCGCGGTTGACCAGCACCGACGGCGTGCCGCCGCACAGGTCGAGCACCTCGGCGCCGTCCAGCCGGGACGAGTGCACGACGATGCCGTCCACCCGCGGGCACAGCCCGGTGATCACCTCGCGCTCGCGGTCGGCGTCGTAGTCGGTGTCGGCGACGACCACCGTGGAGCGGACCTGCCTGCCCTGCGCCTGGGCGGCCTTGACGAAGCGGGAGAACACCGGGTTCGCGATGTCCGGGACGACCGCGGCGACGGTGGCGGTGACCGGCGCGGCCGCCGGCTCGGCGGTGCGCGGCGCGTACCCGAGCTCCTGCGCGGCGGCCAGCACCTTGCGGCGGGTCCCGGCGCCGATCCGGTCCGGATCGGAGAACACCCGGGACGCGGTCGACAGTGCGACGCCTGCGGTCCGGGCGACGTCGGTCAGGGTGGGCGCCACGGTGCTCCTCCTCGTGCGTGTCCCCGCGGTGGGACGGCCTCACCCTGCAACGGCTTGCACAAGCTTGTCAAGCCTTGCCAGATGCTTGCCAATCCCGTGCCGGAGCCGTGCCGGGAGCGGGCCGGGCGGGGTGCGTCCCGGCCCGGCCTAGACTCCGCGGCGTGCCCGAGCCGATCCATCTCGACGCCCTCGACGTCGACCTGCTCGCCGCCGTCGCGGACCGGCCGCGGGCCGGGGTGCTGGAGCTGTCCCGCGCGCTGACCGTCGCCCGCGGCACCGTGCAGGCCAGGCTGGACCGGCTGGAACGGGCCGGCGTGGTCACCGGCTACGGGCCGGACGTCGACCTTCCCGCGGCCGGTTTCGGCGTGCAGGCGTTCGTGACGCTGGAGATCGCCCAGGGCGAGCTGGACGACGTCACCGCGGCACTGGCCGCGCTCCCCGCGGTGACCGAGGCGTACGCGACGACCGGCTCGTCGGACGTGCTGTGCCGGATCGCGGCGTCCTCGCACGAGGACCTGCAGGCGACCCTGCTCGCGCTGGGCCGCTCACCGCTGGTCGCCCGCACGGCCAGCGTCGTCGTGCTGTCCACGCTGGTCGCGCCGCGCTGGCGGCCGCTGCTCGCCGACCGGCACCGGGAGGGCCCGAGCCGGGCGCCCGCCTACCGGCCGTGATCCCTCACCGCAGGTGGTGCGCCGCCCGGTGCGCGCCCAGCACGTCCAGCCCGAAGTCGGCCGAGGGGTCCCGCCACACCGAGTGCGCATGGTTCGCCTCGCGCTGGGTGTTGTCCCACTCGACCAGCAGCCGCGGCCCCTGCAGCCGGTAGTAGTTCGGGGCGCCGTCGGCCAGCGACCCGGCCCAGGCCAGGTGCACCCGGTCCAGCTCGGCGTCGTCGTCGTACCGGCCGATCGGCGACACCTCGGCCGGCACCCGGCCCAGGTAGGTGCCGAGCAGGGCGCGCAGCATCTCGCGCTGCCCGGCGTCCAGCTCCGCGGCCGGGACGCCGCGCGGCGTGCGGGAGAGCCGCACGACGTCCTTCTCGGCGTCGGTGAACCCGGCCCGCTCCTCGATCGCCTCGCTCACCGCGTCCAGCTTCGCCTGCTCGGCGTCCGAGCCGAACCGGTCCCGCCAGACCCCGGCCAGCGGGATCCAGTTGTCGCCCTCCTGCGGATCGGCCCGGTTCGCCGCGACCACGTCCGGCGGGGCCTTGTCCAGCAGCACCGCGCGGCCGCGCAGCGGCGCCGGCAGCGACCGCACGAGATCGCGGGCCAGGTCCTCGACCCGCCCCAGCGGGCGCAGCGTCGCGTCCCCCAGCAGCTCCGACGACGCCGGATCGGCCCCCAGGAAGCACGGCGTCGTCGCCACCACCTCGCCGTCGACGACCAGCATGTTGACCGACACGTGATGCCCGCCGAACCGCCAGCCCCACGCGCCGCTGCCGCCGGGCTCGCCGAACACCCGCAGGTAGTACATCAGCGGATCGCGACCGCGGGAGCGGTCGAACATGGTCACGAAACCCTCGGTGTGGTCCAGCAGGTTCTCCAGGCCCATCACCGTCACGACGGTGACGTAGGCGGGCCGGGACAGGCCCGACCCGATCAGCTTCATCGCGGCCCGCTGCTGCGGCGGGAGCTGCTCGTGGAAGGTCAGCCCGCCGTGGTCGGTGGGGGTGTAGAACCAGCGCCTGCGCTCGGCGTCGGTGCCGCCGTCGCCGCTCGGGGCGTGCCCGGTGGCCCGCTCGCGCTGCCCCGCGTCGAGCGTGCCGAGCCACTCCCGGGCCGCCTCGGCCATCGCTCCGGCCGTCACCCGGGTGCCCGCGCCATCGCTCATGGGGCCGACGGTAACCAGGTGCGGGGCGCCGCACCCGCTGAGATGCGCGATAGTCGTCGGGCAGGACCGACCACGACGGAGGCGACGATGCCCACCCCCACCGACGACAACCGCGAGCTGCTGACCGTCATCGCCCGGATGCGCGCCAGGCCGGGCAAGGAGGCGGAGCTGCGGGCCGAGCTGGAGAAGCTGGTCGAGCCGACCTCGAAGGAGGACGGCTACGTCAACTACGACCTGCACCAGGGCGTCGACGACCCGGCGGTGTTCTTCTTCTACGAGAACTGGGAGACCGACGAGAAGCTGGGCGCGCACCTGCAGACCCCGCACCTGGTGCACTTCCAGCAGGTCATGGGCGACCTGCTGGACGGCGAGCTGGTGATCCAGAAGCTCAAGCGGATCGCCTGACCGGGCGGCGGGTACGGCGCGTGGCGGCTCGTGCGCGCGGTCCGGCTCTGTCACCCTGGCCGCGTGCCGCACCTCATCCGGGCCGGTGCCCGGCCGGCCCGCACCGGCACCGCCGCGCCGACCGGGCCGGCCGTGTCTGCCGGGCCGGCTGGGTCGACCGGGCCGGCTGAGTCCACCGCGCCGGCTGAGTCCGCCGCGCCGGCTGGGTCGACCGGGCCGGCTGGGTCGACCGGGTCGGCTGGGTCGACCGGGCCGGCTGGGTCGACCGCGCCGGCTGAGTCGACCGCGCCGGCTGAGTCGACCGGGCCGGCTGGGTCCACCGCGCCGGCTGAGTCGACCGGGCCGGCGGTGCGGACCGGGCCGGCGGTGCGGACCGGGCCGGCGGTGCGGACCGGGCCGGCGGTGCGGACCGGGCCGGTCGTGCTGGCCCTGCTGGCGGCGCTGACCCTGCTGGCCGGCTGCGGCCCGGGCACCGTCGACGACCCGCCGGGCCCGGCGCCCGGGCCACCGCTCGGCGAGGCGACGGCGGCGCCCGCCCCTCCGGCAGCACCGGCCGAATCCGCAGCACCGGCAGGATCCGCAGCACCGGCAGAATCGGCAGCACCGGCAGAGCCCGGAGCGCCGGCGCTCTCCGAAGCCGACGTCCGGGCGGGCGTCCGCAGCCGGGAGGTGCCGCGCTCCGCGTCCGGTGAGACGGTCGTCGTCCCGGGCGGGCACGCCGCGCCCGCCGGACGCGCGCGGACCGTCCCGATGCGGGTCGAGATCGAACGCGGCATCGACGTCGACGGTGCCGCGTTCGCCGCGTTCGTCTCCGAGGTGCTCGACCATCCCCGCTCCTGGGGCGGCGACGGCTCGGTCGGCTTCGCCCGCACCGAGGGCCCGGCGCCGCTGCGGATCGTGCTCGCCACCCCGGAGCTGGCCGACCGGCTGTGCCTGCCGCTGGACACCGTCGGCAGGCTGTCCTGCCGCAACGGCGACCGCGTCGTGCTCAACCTGGAGCGCTGGGTCACCGGCACCCCGGACTACGCCCGCGACCTCACCGCCTACCGGCACTACCTGGTGAACCACGAGGTCGGGCACTGGCTCGGGCACGGCCACGAACCCTGCCCCGGGCCGGGCCGCCCGGCCCCGGTGATGCAGCAGCAGACCCTCGGCCTGCAGGGCTGCGCCCCCAATCCCTGGCCCCGCTGAGCACCCTCGATCACGCCACCTCGATCGCGCCGTACTCAGGGCGCCCGCCGACCCGGTAGGTGTGGACGCCGACGCCGGCCGGGGTCGTCCGCGACCCGGTCGGGGTCAGCGCGGTGCCGGCCGAGCAGCAGCACGCCGGCCCGGCCGACGATGCCGGTCATCACCGAGCCGAGCTCGTCGTCGACGTGCGGCACCAGCCGGCCGCCCCGGGTGCAGCCGCCCGAGATGTCCTCCGCCGGGGCGCCGGGGCCCTGGTAGACGCCGTCGGCGGAGACGAACAGGGTCGAGGTGAGCTTCATGCCCTGCTGCCCGGACGGGACGGCGAACTAGTCGCCGGCGTCGCGGACCAGCAGCGCGATCTGCACCCGGTTGTCCAGGCCCAGCTCCCGCAGCAGCCTGGACACATAGGACTTCACGGTCGCCACCGACATGTGCAGCTCCTCGGCGATGTCGGCGTTCGACCCGCCGCGGGCGACCGCCTCGGCGACGTCCCGCTCCCGCTCGGCGAGCCGGTCCAGCCGGGAGCGGGCGGCGCGCCGCCGGTCCAGCGGGCCGGCCCCGCCCTTCACGATGCCGATCAGCCTGCGGGTGATCGCCGGGGACAGCACCGCGTCGCCGTCGGCGGCGGCCCGGACCGCCTCGACGATCCGCTCCGGGGCGGCGTCCTTGAGCAGGAACCCGCCCGCGCCCGCCCGCAGCGCCCGCACTACGTGCTCGTCGGCGTCGAACGTGGTCAGCACGACCACCGTCGGCGGGTCCGGCTCCGCGGTCAGCCGCTGGGTCGCGACGACGCCGTTCACCCGTCGCATCCGCAGGTCCATCAGCACCACGTGCGGCCGCCCGGCGCGGACCGCCTCCGGCACCTCGTCGCCGTCACCGGCGTCGCCGATCACCCGGATCCGGCGCGGCGCCGGTGCGTCGGCCAGGACGTGCCCGTCGAGCATCACCCGCAGACCGGCCCGGACCAGCGGATCGTCGTCGACGAGCAGCACCCGGATCTCCGGATCGGGACTCACGCGCTCTCCTTCCGCCACGGCAGCGCCGCCCGCAGCCGGTACCCGGTCGGCAGCGGGCCGTGCGCCAGCGTGCCGCCGGTGAGTGTCTCGACCCGCTCGCGCAGGCTCACCAGACCGGTCCCCGCGCCCTCCGGGGCCGGCCGGTCGCCGGTGCAGCCGGAGGTGACGGTGACGGTCAGGTCGCGGCCCGGACGGCCGTCGAGCACCACCTCCACCGGCGCGCCCGGCGAGTGCCGGGCCGCGTTGGTCAGGCCCTCGCGCACCACCCGGTAGGCGACCCCGGCCAGCGGCCTGCCCGGCGGCGCCACCATCAGCAGCGCGGTCGACCGCAGCGACACGTCCGCGCCGGCCGCACGCGCCTCGGACACCAGGCCCTCGACCGCGGTCAGGTCCTCGGTGTCCTCGGACTCGTCGCACGGCGGGTCGTGCAGCACCTGGACGATCGTGCGCAGGTCCTCCATCGCCCGGTGCGTGGTGTCGCGCAGCACCTGCGCGCTCTCCCGGACGGTCTCGGCGGACAGGTCGGTGCGCAGCGCCAGCGCGCCCGCGTGCACCGACAGCAGCGACAGCCGGTGCCCGAGCCGGTCGTGCATCTCCCCCGCGATCCGGCGGCGCTCGGCGATCCGGGCCTGCTCGTCGCGCAGCGCGCGGTCCACCTCGGCCCGGGTGAGCCGCTCGCGCAGGTCGTCGACCATCGCCCGGCGGGTGCCGGTGAACAGGCCCGCGGTGACCGAGCTGACCAGCAGCGTCGACGCCCCGAGCAGCATCGCCCACATCGTCTGCGGGTCCGGGATCGCGGCGAGGTTGAGCGCGGCCCCGCCGAGCGCGAGCACCGTGATCAGGACCGTCTCGGACACCCGGCGCCGGGTCGCGACGACGAACACCCCGACCAGCGGCAGGTAGCTGGTGAGCGGCGAGACGTTCGCCGACAGCACCGCCACCACGCCGAACGCCCGCGGGTACCGGTACCGCCACGGGATCGCCGCGATCGCGGCGGCACCGGCGATCAGCTGCAGGACGTGCAGCGGGCCGTCGATCTCGCGGGTCTCGGCGACGGTCAGTCCGGCGACGGTGACGGCGATCATCAGGATCGCCGACATCGCGGAGGGTCGGACCGGCACCCGTCGACCATAGGCGGCGCGCCGCAGCTGTCCAGGAGATTCCCCCGGGAGCGGCCGGGCGCGGGGACCCCCCGGTGCCCCGCGCCCGGCCGCCGCCCCGGCCACCGCGGTCAGGACCTCCCCCGTCCCGGCGCGGTGGCGGCGCCCGCCCGGCTCACCGGCCGTCCCCCGCGGTCACCGCGGAGGCGGCCACCGCCGCGGTGACGGCCTGCACCTCGCGGACGGCGGCGGTCACCGCCGGGCCGGCCCAGTCGCCGTCGGCGACCACCCGGGCCCGTTCGCGCAGCTCGCGCCGCCGCCCGTCGAGCACCCGGTGCTCGGCCCGGACGGCGTGCAGCAGCGAGACCAGCCCGGCGAGCCGGGCGTCGACGGCGACGCCGTCGCGCAGCGCGGCGGCCACCCCGGCCAGCAGCGCTCCGCGCAGCGCCGGTTCCGGCCACCACCGGGCGGACCGCAGGAACCCGCCGGGCTCGCGGTCGGCGTGCCCGCCGCTGCCGAGCGCGTCCAGCACGGCCGGCCGCAGCCCCGGCACCAGCCTGCTCACCCCGCGGCGGGCCGGGAACCAGCCGGACGGCAGTCGGGTCGCCCGCTCGGTGACGACGTCGGTGGCCGGTCCGGGCAGCAGCCGCAGCCGCGGCCGGGGCCGATCGTCGGTCGCCAGCCGGCCGCGGGCCGCCAGGTCGAGCAGCACCGCCCCGGCGAGTGCGCGCTCGGTGCGCTGCCGGTCGACGACGAACCGGCCGGTGCCGGGATCGAGCAGCACCACCGCCAGCAGCTCCGGCAGCGTGGCCGTCCCCGTGTCGTCCATCGGTGCGCCCCTCTCGCTCGGCGGGACCGAGCCTGCCGGGCCGGGCGGGTGGAACGCACCCTGCGAAGGTTGTCGGCGCACCGACGGAAGTCGCGCTCGTCGATCACCCGGATAGGTACAATTCGGACATGCCAGAGCCCCAGAGTCACCGCGAGAGCGGCCAGCACGTCATCGAGCACGCCCTCGACCTCCTCTCCGCGGCCGATCGGGCGAAGGACTACACCGAGGCCACCGACGGCCACACCGCCGCGACCGCCTACGCGGTGAGCGCGCTCTACCAGGAGATGCGGCACGGCGACGACCAGATCACCGCGCTGATCGGGGCGGTCCGGGAGCAGACCGAGGTCCTCAAGCAGATCGGCGAGCAGCTCCGGCGCTGACCTCGGCGCAGCTCCGGCCCTGACCCGGCCCGGCGCCGGGGCGCGGATCTGGCCGGATCTGTTCGCCCGGTGTCCGTCCGGACGGTGTCCGCTCCCCGCCGGCCGGACCAGGCTCGCAGTCATGAACAGACTGCCGGTCTCCGTCGCCCTCCCCAGCGGCACCGCCCTCACGGCCACCGCGCTCGGTGTCACCGCCCTGGCCGTCCTGAGGACACTCCCGGCCACGGTCACCGCGGCGCTGGCCGTGCTCGCACTCGCCGCCGCGCTCGCGGCGGCGGGTGCGGTGCGCCCGCTGCGGCTGCCGCTGACCCCGCACGTCGCCGCACTCCGCGCCGCCACCGTCGCACTGGTGGTGATCGGCGGGCCGATCGTCGCGGCCGTCCAGCTCGGCGCCCGGGCGGTGCCGCTGATGATGGCGGTCGCCGCCGTCACGGTGCTGGTGGCGCCGCTGATCCCCGGCCTGTGGGGCGGGCAGCGCCACGACCGCGACCTGCCGCCGCGGGACGCGCTCCGGTGACCGGGGTGGCCCCGTCGCCGCCCGCCGGCGTGCGCACCGCCCGCCCGGCGGGCATCCTGGGCCCGGTGGAGACTCAAGCCGGCTTGAGCGGAGCGCGGCTGCCGATCGACGCCGCCGCCCGGCTGCTCGGGACGACCGTGTCCGCGCTGCGCCACTACGACGACCGCGGTCTGGTCCGCCCGGCGGGCCGGGCCGGCGGGCGCCGCTGGTACGGCCGCGCCGAGCTGCGCGAGCTGGCGCTGCTGCGCGCGGCCCGGGACACCGGCCTGCCGCTGGAGGGCATCGCGGCCCTGCTCGACCCGGACCGCCGGGACACGATCGCCGACCGGCTCGCCGAGCTCGACCGGCTCGGTGCGCGGGCCGCGATCGTCCGCACCGTGCTGGCGCACGTGCGGGACTGCCCGGCGGCGAACCCGTGGCGCGACTGTCCGGCGCTGACCGGCGCGCTGGACGCACTGCTCGACGGCGCCCCGCTGCCGGACCTCGGCGGGTCACATCCCGGCCCGGCGGCGGACACCGACGGCCGGCACGAGGTCGCCGTGCTCGTCCGGCCGGGGGTGCTGCCGATGGAGCTGGGGCTGGTCCATCAGCTGCTCGGCGGGGCCCGGTCCGCCGCGGGCGACCCGCTGTACCGGGTGCGGACCTGCGCGCCGGTGCCGGGGACGGTGCGCACCGACGGTGACTTCGCGATCGTCGTCGACCACGGGCCGGAGATCCTCGCCGGCGCGGGAACCGTGGTCGTGCTCGCCGCACACGCCCCGCACGACGAGGACCCGGACGTCCTCGACGGCGGCCTCGGCGCGGCACTCGCCTCGATCGGGCCGGACACCCGGATCGTCTCGATCTGCACCGCGGCCTTCGCGCTCGCCCGGGCCGGCCTGCTCGACGGCAGGCGGGCGACCACGCACTGGCTCTCCGCGGAGCGCCTGCGCAGCCGGTTCCCGCAGGTGCAGGTGGAGCCCGACGTGCTCTACGTCGACGAGGGCCGGATCCTCACCGCGGCCGGCGAGGCGTCCGGGATCGACCTGTGCCTGCACCTGATCCGGCGGGACTTCGGCGCCGCCGTCGCCAACGAGGTCGCCCGCCGGACCGTGGTGCCGCCCTACCGGGAGGGCGGCCAGGCGCAGTACGTCGCCCGCCCGGTCACGCCCGAGCGCACCGGGACCGGCACCGCCGGGCTGCGCGAGTGGATGCTCGACCGCCTCGACCGGCCGCTGTCGCTCGACGAGCTGGCGGCCCGGCTGCACGTCAGCGTCCGCACCCTGACCCGCCGGTTCCGCGCGGAGACCGGGCTCAGCCCGCTGGAGTGGCTGCTGCGCCAACGTGTGGAGCGGGCCCGGGAGCTGCTCGAGCTGGGCGACCTGTCGATCGAGCGGATCGCCGACCGGTGCGGGTTCGGCACCGCCACCGCGCTGCGCAGGCACTTCGCCGCACAGCTCGGCGTGCCCCCGGCCGCCTACCGCCGGACGTTCTGCGGGAGCTGACGGCGCGGCCCGGGCCCGCCGCCCGGCGCACCGGAATGCGCTTTCCCGGAATCGACCGCATCGGGTGCGAAACCGAACCCAGGGTGATCCGGTCACACGATGGAATTGCCTGAATTGAGTCGGCGATTTCGCCCGAATACGGTGCACGGCAGCCGATGCGGGCTCCCCCATGTTCGCTGCATCGGCAGTGTGGCGGCCGTACCGGCGACCACCGGACCGACAGGAGAGAAACTGTGCTGAAGAAGGCTGGAATTGTCGTGGCGGCATCGGCCGCGTCGCTGCTCGCGATCAGCCCGATGGCGTTCGCCGGGCACGGCGACGAGATCGACAAGGGCGCCGACGGCCTCGTCGCCGCCGGGAACGGCAACAACCTCGACGTGCCGATCCAGGCCTGCAACAACAACGTGCCGGTCAACGTGCTCGGCGTGCAGGTCCCGGTCGAGAACGCGGCCGCCGGCAACGGCGTCACCGGCGCGCTGGGCCTGCTGGGCTCCGGCCAGGCGGCGAGCGGCGACTCGGTCACCGACCAGTCCGACCTGTGCGCGCAGGAGTCCGGCGCGGGCGACTCGATCGGCGGCTGAGCCGCC
>NZ_BAAAJK010000027.1:163118-165261 GCF_039526905.1 Pseudonocardia kongjuensis
CCCCGCCGGCCCGATCGGGCAGGATCCCCCCGCATGGAGCAGCGACCGCACGGGTTCGACGACGAGGACGTCCGCTCCGCGCTGTCCCGCCATCACGGCATCGACGCGCGCGAGCTCCACCACCGCCCGGTCGGCTTCGGCGACTACCACTGGGCGGTGACCGGCGCCGACGGCACACGCTGGTTCGCGAAGGTCTCCGACCTCACCGACAAGCCGCAGTGCGGCGACACCCCCGCGGCCGCCCTCGACGGCTACCGGGCGGCGCTGCGCACCGCGACCGAGCTGCGCGCCGGCGGGCTCGAGTTCGTCCTCGCGCCGGTCCCGGCCGCCGGCGGCGAGCTCGTCGCCGACCTGGACGGCCGCTGGGCGCTGACCGTGTTCGAGCACGTCGACGCCCCGGGCCAGGACTTCCACACCGAGCTCTCGACCGGCAGCAGGGACGCCGTCCTCGCCCTGCTGGCCCGGCTGCACGGCGCGCCGGCGCCGGACGCCACCCCGCGGCACTCGCCCGCCGTCCCCGACCGGCAGCTCGTCGAGGACGCGCTCGCCGAACAGCAGACCTCCTGGACCGGTGGCCCGTTCTCCGAGCCGGCGCGGCAGGCCGTCGTCACCCACACGACCGCGATCCGGGCCCGGCTGGCCGACGCCGACGCGCTCACCCACCAGGTCACGACGGCCGGCCGGGAGCGCGTCGTCACGCACGGCGAGCCGCATCCGGGCAACCTGCTCGACCCCGGGAAGGGCTACCTGCTGATCGACTGGGACACCGTCGGGCTGGGCGTGCCGGAGCGGGACCTCGCCGTCGTCTCCGGTGATCCCGCCGAGCTCGCCGCCTACACCGAGCTGACCGGCGTCCGGCCGGACCCGGCGGCACTGGAGCTCTACGCGCTGCGCTGGACGCTCGCCGATCTGGGCGAGTTCCTGCGCTGGTTCCGCGCCCCGCACGACGACGACGCCGACAGCGCCACCGCCTGGGAGGGCCTGCTCGCGACCCTCGCCGACCTGGACCGCTGACCGGCCGCCGGGACCTCCGTCCCCCGGACGGGGTTCGGACGCCCCTGTCGCACAGGCCCGCCCGCGGGGAGCATCGGAACCGTCACCCGACCCGCGGGTGACGGCGAGAGGGGCGAGCGTGACGGTGCACGGACTGGAGGTGCCGGCGGTCGTCGTCGGCGTGGACGGGTCGGAGTCGGCGCTGGCCGCCGTGCGCTGGGCGGCCGGCGAGGCGACCCGCCGGGGTGCCCCGCTGCGGCTGGTCGGTGTGCTCGAATGGTCGGCGTACCGGCCGCCCGCCGCCGCCGGGGTGCTCCCCGAGGGGGACCGCGACGTGCTGATCGAGCACCTGCGCAAGGAGCTGACCGGCGCCGCGGCGCAGGCGCACGCCCTCGCACCCGAGCTGACCGTCACCCACCACATCGCCGTCGGCTCCCCGAAGCGGGTGCTGCTCGACGAGGCCGGGTCCGCGACGCTGCTGGTACTGGGCAGCCGCGGCCGCGGCGGGTTCACCGGGCTGCTCACCGGGTCGGTGTCGATGGCGCTGTCCGCGGTGGCGCCGTGCCCGGTCGTCGTGGTCCGCGGGAAGGGCGTGCCGGACGGGCCGGTGGTGGTCGGCGTCGACGGCTCCGTGGCGGGCGCGCTGGCCCTGCGCTTCGCGGTCGACTCCGCGGCCCGGCTCGGCACCTCGGTGCTGGCGGTGCGGGCCTGGAGCCACGACCGGATCGACCCCTACGTGCTGGAACTGGTCCAGTGGGACGGCGTCGAGGACGACGAGCGGCGCCAGCTGGAGAAGTCGGTGCTGCCCGCCCAGCAGGCCCGTCCGGACGTGCCGATCGAGACCGAGCTGGTGCGCGGGCATCCCGCCCAGGCCCTGCTGGAGGCCGGTGAGCGGGCGCAGCTGCTGGTCGTCGGGTCGCGGGGCAACGGCGGGGTGACCGGGCTGCTGCTCGGATCGATCAGCCGGTCGGTGCTGCACCACGCGCACTGCCCGGTCGCGGTGCTCACCGAACCGTTGCCCGCGGACCCGCCCGACGTGCAGCCCTGATCCGCCCGCCGCAACGGCCCGCCCGCCGCGGCTCGCCACACACCTCGCACCCCGGCTCGCACCTCGCACCCCGGCTCCCGCCGAGATGCAGCTCAGCGGGCC
>NZ_BAAAJK010000027.1:165310-227575 GCF_039526905.1 Pseudonocardia kongjuensis
CCGGGTGCCGGCACCCCGCTGATCTGCATCTCGGCGGGAGCCGGGGTGCGGGGCCCGGGTCGGATCGCGGGTGGCCCGGGGATCAGCCTCCGACGTAGGCGGCGAGGTGCTGCCCGGTCAGCGTGGACGCGTCGGCGACGAGCTCGGCGGGCGTCCCCTCGAACACCACCCGGCCGCCGTCGTACCCGGCGCCCGGCCCCAGGTCGATGATCCGGTCGGCGTGCGCCATCACCGCCTGGTGGTGCTCGATCACGATCACCGACAGGCCGGAGTCGACGAGCCGGTCCAGCAGGGCCAGCAGCTGCTCGACGTCGGCGAGGTGCAGTCCGGTGGTCGGCTCGTCCAGGACGTAGATCCGGCCCTTCTCCCCCATGTTGACGGCCAGCTTGAGCCGCTGCCGCTCGCCGCCGGACAGCGTGGTCAGCGGCTGGCCGAGGGTGAGATAGCCGAGCCCGACGTCGGCCAGCCGTTCCAGGATCTTGTGCGCGGCGGGCGTCCGGGCCTCGCCGGCACCGAAGAACTTCTCGGCCTCGGCGACCGGCATCGCCAGCACCTCGCTGATGTCCCGCCCGCCGAACCGGTACTCCAGCACCGAGGAGTCGAACCGGCGGCCCTCGCACACCTCGCAGGTGGTCGCCACGCCCGCCATCATCGCCAGGTCGGTGTAGACGACCCCGGCGCCGTTGCAGTTCGGGCAGGCACCCTCGGAGTTGGCGCTGAACAGGGCCGGCTTCACCCCGTTGGCCTTCGCGAACGCCTTGCGGATCGGCTCGAGCAGCCCGGTGTAGGTGGCCGGGTTGCTGCGCCGCGATCCCTTGATCGCGCCCTGGTCGACCACGACGACGCCGTCGCGGCCGGCGACGGAGCCGTGGATCAGCGAACTCTTGCCGGACCCGGCCACCCCGGTGATGACGGTGAGCACGCCGAGCGGGACGTCGACGTCGACCCCCTGCAGGTTGTGGCTGTCCGCGCCGCGGATCTCCAGCGCGCCGGACGGCGTCCGCACCGACTCCTTGATCCGCGCCCGGTCGTCGAGGTGCCGGCCGGTGAGGGTGCCGCTGGACCGCAGACCGGCGACCGTGCCCTCGTAGACGACCTGGCCGCCGTCGGTCCCGGCCCGCGGGCCGAGATCGACGACGTGATCGGCGATCACGATCGTCTCCGGCTTGTGCTCGACGACGAGCACGGTGTTCCCCTTGTCCCGCAACCGCAGCAGCAGGTCGTTCATCCGCGCGATGTCGTGCGGGTGCAGGCCGATCGTCGGCTCGTCGAACACGTAGGTGACGTCGGTGAGCGACGATCCGAGATGCCGGATCATCTTGGTGCGCTGCGCCTCGCCGCCGGACAGGGTGCCGGCCGGGCGGTCCAGCGACAGGTAGCCGAGCCCGATCTCGACGAACGAGTCCAGGGTCTCCCGCAGCGAGGCGAGCAGCGGGGCGACACCCCGCGCGGCCGACTCGCCTTCCAGCCCGCGGACCCACTCGGCGAGGTCGTTGATCTGCATCGCGCAGGCGTCGGCGATGTTGACGCCGCCGATCCGCGACGAGCGGGCGAGCTCGGAGAGCCGGGTGCCCGCGCAGTCCGGGCAGGTGCGGAACACGATCGCCCGGTCCACGAACGCCCGGATGTGCGGCTGCATCGCCTCCCGGTCCTTGGCCAGGAACGACTTCTCGATCCGCGGGATCAGCCCCTCGAAGGTGACGTTGACGCCGTCCACCTTGATCCGGGTCGGCTCCTTGTAGAGCAGCGCGTCGAGCTGCGGCTTCGTGAACGACGAGATCGGCTTGTCGCCCGGGAAGAAGCCGGAGCCGGCGAAGATCCGCCCGTACCAGCCGTCGACCGAGTAGTTCGGGATGGTGAGGGCACCCTCGACGATCGACTTGGAGTCGTCGTAGAGGGCGGTGAGGTCGAAGTCGGAGACGTTGCCGCGGCCCTCGCAGCGCGGGCAGGCGCCGCCGATGATCTCGAACTCGCGGCGCTCCTTGATCTGCCGGCCGCCCTTCTCGACGGTCACCGCGCCGCTGCCGCTGATCGAGGCGACGTTGAACGAGAACGCCTTCGCCGAGCCGACGTGCGGCTCCCCGATCCGGCTGAACAGGATCCGCAGCAGCGCACCGACGTCGGTGGCGGTGCCGACGGTGGAGCGGACGTCGCCGCCCATCCGTTCCTGGTCGACGATGATCGCGGTGGTCAGCCCGTCCAGCAGGTCGACGTCCGGCCGGGCCTGGGTCGGCATGAACCCCTGCACGAACGTGCTGTACGTCTCGTTGATCATCCGCTGGGACTCGGCGGCGATCGTCGCGAACACCAGCGAGCTCTTGCCGGAGCCGGAGACCCCGGTGAACACGGTCAGCCGCCGTTTCGGCAGCTCCACGCTGACGTCGCGCAGGTTGTTCTCCCGCGCGCCGTGCACCCGGATCAGGTCGTGGCTGTCGGCGGCGTGCCGCTCGGACGTGCTCATTCGGTGGTCCCCCCTGGTCGTGCGGTGCGCCCGATGCCCCGGGCCCGCTCACGAGATCCGGACCATGGTGCCCGCCCGGACGGTCACCGTCACGCTATGAGGGGCGGGTCCCGCAGCGCTTCTCGATTCCTGACCACTACGGCGTGGTGAGGAACGCCCGCAGCTCGGCCGCCGTCTCCGCCGGTCGTTCCAGGTAGACCATGTGGCCGGTGTCGAACGGGTGCACCGTGAGGTCGTCACCGAGCTCGGCCCGGCAGGCGTCCAGCCACCCGTCGCGGACGAACTCGGCGCCGGTCGCGGGCAGCACCAGGGTCGGCAGGCCGGCCGGTGGGACGACCGCCGGGCGGGCCATCTCCGACCAGGCCGCGACCACCGAGGCCCGCGAGTAGCGCCAGCGCAGCGCGCCGTCGCGCTCCGCCAGGTGGTCGGCCAGCTCGGCGTCGACGAGCTCGCCGGACACCCCCGGCCAGGTCGCGACCCGGTCGGCGCGGGCCGCCGCGACGTCGGTCCAGGACTGGTCGGCGCGGAACTCCTCGGCCCGCTCCAGCATGTCGTCCGGGTCCAGGCCGATCGCCGGGTCGATCAGCACGAGCCGGCTCACCCGGTCCGGCGCGGTGCGGGCGAGGTGGGTGGCGATCGCACCACCGAACGAGTGCCCGACGACGGCGGCCCGCCCGATCCCGAGCCCGTCCAGCACGTCGAGCGCGTCGGCGACGTGCCGCTCCAGGTTCCACGGCGGCGCCCAGGGGGATCGGCCGTGCCCGCGGACGTCGACGCTGATCCAGCGCAGCTGCGGGCACGCGTCGAACAGCGGGCGGAACCGCAGTCCGTGCCCGGTGACGCCGTGCACGGCGAGCACCGGCGGGCCGTCGGGGTCACCGGCGTGATGGACGTTGAGCAGCATGCGGGGATCGTCCCACCGGCGGGTCGCCGGGCGGGTCGCCGGGCGGGTCGCCGGGCGGCGGTCCGGGGCTCGGCGCCACCCTCCGCGCACCCCGGGAACGGCGCCGCACCGGGTACCGGGGGTGCGCGATCGTCCTGGAGGTGCGGGACGGCGCCAGGGGTGCGACGCGGGCCCTCCGCACGACGCGTGCCCGCGGCACGTCCCCCGCCACGACCGGGTGTGCGCCGCGGTTCGTTCCGCGGAACGCGCCCGGGCACACGGCAGGATGGGCCGATCATGACCGAGTTCGCGGTGATCGTCCTGCTCATCCTGTCCTTCGTCGTGCCCCTGCTGCTGGCCGTCGGCGTGTGCCTGTTCGTCCGGCGCCGCATCCGGACCGATCCGCGCCGGCTCGGCAACGCCTACTGGCTGCTGCTCGCCGCGCTGCTCGTCGGCAACGCGGCCGCGACGCTCGGGATCGTCGGGAGCAACCCGGTGGTCGCGACCGGGTTGTTCCTGGCCGTCGTCTCCCCGCTGATCGCGCTGGTGTTCGCCGGGTTCCTGCTGCTCAACGGCGTGGTCATGCTGCGCCGGGAACGGGTGAGCGCGGGCAACTCGCTGTCCCTGCTGGCCGGGCTGGCGATCGTCGCGCTGCTGGTCGTGACGGTGCCGGTGCTGCTGAACGGGACGCCGTGGATGCGCGCCCTGTGGCTGTTCTGCACGGTGACGGCGCTGCTGCTCGCGTTCCAGTTCGTCGCGTTCCTCGGCTACGCGCGGCTCTACGCCTGGCTGGTGCACGACCGGCCGGCGGACTGGGTACTGGTGCTCGGGTCCGGGCTGCGCGGCAGCGAGGTGCCACCGCTGCTGGCCTCCCGGATCCGGACCGGGATGGACGAGTTCGACCGGCGGTCGGCCCGGCTGCTCGTGCTGTCCGGCGGCAAGGGCAGCGACGAGCAGCTCGCCGAGGGCGAGGCGATGCGCCGGTGGGCGATCGCGCACGGCGCCGACCCGGCCGCGCTGCGCACCGAGACGGAGTCCCGCAACACCGAGCAGAACCTGCGGTTCTCCGACACCCTGGTGCGCGACGAGGTGTCCGGCAGCGGCCTGATCGTCACCAGCAACTACCACGCGTTCCGGGCCGCGGTGCTGGCCCGCAGGCTCGGCATCGACGCACAGGCGGTCGGCGCCCCGACCGCCGGGTACTACTGGCCGAGCGCCGTGCTGCGCGAGTTCGTCGCGATCCTGCGCGAGCACCGGGTGCGCAACCTGGTGCTGCTGGTGCTGGTGTGCGTCCCGGCGCCGCTCGCGATGCTGCTGGCCGCCTGAGCACCGGCTCAGTCCGTCGCGGGACCCGCCCCGAACCTGCGCCGGTACTCGCCGGGGCTCACCCCGTGGCGGCGGACGACGCAGCGGTGCAGTGCCGTCGTGGACCCGAACCCGGCCGCCGTCGCCACCCCGGGCAGTGCCGTGTCGGTGCGCACCAGCAGGTCGAGGGCCACCTGCAGACGGACCTTCTCGACGTGTGCAGCCGGGGTGTCCCCGAGCTCGCGGCGGAACAGCCGGGCCAGGTGGCGGGGACCGACTCCGAGCCGCCGGGCCAGTGCGTCGGCGGACAGATCCTGGGTGGGGTGCGCCGAGATCCAGGCCAGCAGTCCGGCGAGCCGGTCGGAGAGCGGGACACGCGGACCGAGGTGGGCACTGAACTGGCTCTGCCCGCCTGGCCGGTTGAGGTGCACGACCATCCACTGCGCCACCCGCCGGGCGATGTCGGGTCCCCGGTCGAGCGCGACGACGGCGAGTGCGAGGTCGATCCCGGACGCCACCCCGGCGGAGGTCCAGACCGGGCCGTCCCGGACGAACAGCGCGTCCGGGGTGACCCGCACCCGCGGGTGCTCCGCGGCCAGCGCCGCCGCGGTGGCCCAGTGCGTGGTCGCCCGGCGGCCGTCGAGCAGGCCCGCGGCAGCGAGGACGTGCGCACCGGTGCACACCGAGAGGATCCGGGCGGCCCCACGTCCGGATCGCGCCAGCAGCTCCACCAACGGTCCGTCCAGCATCGGCCGGACCCCGTCCCCGCCGGCCTCCAGACCTCCCGGGACGACGAGCGTGCCGACCGCTTCGTCCCAGGACCGCTGCGCGACCAGCTCCGGACCGGCAGCGGAGCGCACCGTCCCGGGACGTTCGGCGACCAGCACCGGCCGGTATCGACCCGGGCCCGACGCGAGCCGGTCCGCGGTGCTGAACACCTGTACCGGCCCGGTGACGTCGAGCAGCTCGACGCCGTCGAACACCGCGACCGCGACCCGTTCACGGGGTGATCCACCCTGCACGTCCGCCATCGTCGCCGAACGCCGCGGCCGCGGTCATGCGAGACCCGCCGATGTCCGGATCTGCACGGTTCCGGTCATGGAGGACGTGGCCGTCCGCGGCGAGTCTGGAACGCACCGACCACCGAGAGGGCACACCCGATGATCAGTGTTCCGGACACCCCGACCGCCCGCGCTGCAGCCGACCTGGCCCGAACCCTGGCACCGCCGTTCCTGCTGCACCACAGCCACCGCACCTACCTGTTCGGTGCCCTGGTGGTCGACGAGGACCTCGACCACGAGGCC
Source organism: Pseudonocardia kongjuensis (assembly GCF_039526905.1). Classification (NCBI taxonomy): domain Bacteria; kingdom Bacillati; phylum Actinomycetota; class Actinomycetes; order Pseudonocardiales; family Pseudonocardiaceae; genus Pseudonocardia; species Pseudonocardia kongjuensis. The sequence continues at coordinate 171,264 of NZ_BAAAJK010000027.1, forward strand.
GCATTCGTCGCAGCGATGATCCACGACCTCGGGCTCACCGGGGAGCACTGCTCGGCCGAGCATGAGTTCGGGCGGGTCGGGGCCGATCTCGCCGCCCGGATGCTCGAGGCGAGAGGCTGGGAGCACGACCGCATCCGCCTGGTCGAGCAGGCGATCCTGCGACACACCGAGCTGGACCGGCAGCAGGATCCGACACTGCGTCTGGTGCAGGCCGGCGCGGCGCTCGACGTGGCGGGACTCGCCCAGGAGCTGATCGACGACGACGCGCTCGCCGCCGTGCTCGGCAGGCACCCTCGGGACGGCTTCCCCACCGCGATGCGCGCCGACTACCTGGACGAGATCGACCGGCATCCGACCGGCGCCTTCGCCAGGCTCGAAGACGCCGTCCGGCTGTCCGAGCTGTTCGCCGCCAACCCGATCGACCGGCGGACCGCAGTCACCGAGATGCAGCTCAGCGGGCCGCACCCGGCGGATCCGGCCCGCTGATCTGCATCTCGGCGGGCCGCCTCACCGGTCGTGCCCGGACCAGTACCGCTCCAGCTCCGGGCCGAGCGGCCCGGCGTCCTGCATCGGCAGCGAGTGCGTCGTCCCCGGCCGGACGGTCACCGGGTCGATGCCCAGCGCCCTGGCCCGCTCCGCGGCCTGCGCGCCACCGGCCAGCGACCGGTCCCCGGCGATGTCGATCCGCACCGGCATCCGCAGCGACCGCCACTCGTCGTCGGTGAGGGTGCGCGGCACCAGGGTGACGGCCGCGTAGTGCCGGGCCCCCTCGTCGATCATCACCGACATCGGTGTGCGTTCCCGCACCTCCTCGACGGTGACGCCGCCGATCTCGGCCATCGCCCGGTTCTTCCAGGACTGCGGCACGGGCACCAGCAGCAGCGTCGACCACAGGTAGGTCGACGCGGGGAGCCCGTGCAGCACCAGCACCGGTTCGAGCAGCGTCAGCGACGCCACCCGGCCCGGGTGGGCGAGTGCGTGCGCGGTCGCGGTGGCCGCACCGAACGAGTGCCCGACGACGTGCGCCCGGTCCAGCCCGAGCCCGGCGAGCGCCTGCTCGACCCAGGTGGCCTGGTCGTCGAACGAGGTGAGCGGCACCGACTGGAGCGACATCCCGGAGTCGCCGATCGCGTCCATCGCGTAGACGGTGCGATCACCGATCCAGTGCCCCAGGTTCTCCCCCCACATCGGCGCGCCGGACCGGATGCCGGGCAGCAGCACCACCGGCAGCCGGTCGCCGGACGACGGACCGGTGGCCCGCCACTCGTAGACCCGCACGCTGCCGTGGTCGACCGCGACGTCGTGCACGGCGCTCGGTGCGGGCAGCGTCGCCATCACCCCGTCGTACGCGGCGCGGTAGGCGTCCCGGCCCTGCTCGCTGCGCCAGTGCCCGACGGTCGGCTCCGGCGCGACCAGCGAGACGACCTTCTCGACCACCAGCCAGCCCACCACCAGCACCGCGACGACGCTCAGGAACCGGCGCACGGGGACACCTCCGTCAATACGATTGTATTGACGGCGACTCTAATACAGTCGTATCGATCTCGCCTACAGTGGCGGCCATGGCCTCCGACGACCGCCGGGCGGCGATCATCCACGCCGTCTGGCAGGTGATCGCCGAGCGCGGCATGGCGGCGGTGTCCATGCGCACCGTCGCCGCCGCCGCGGGCGTCTCGGTCGGCCGGATCCAGTACTGGTTCGCGAGCAAGGACGAGCTCGTCCGGGCCGGTCTGGCGGCGATGCTCACCGGCGCCGCCGAGCAGCACGCCGACGCGACGGCCGGTGCCGACGACCGCGAGCAGCTGTGGCAGCTCGTCGGGCACCCGATCCCGCGCACCGCGGCCGAGCGCGCCGGGGTGTCGGTGTTCCACCAGTACGCCGCCGCCGCGATCCACCATCCGGCGCTCGCCGCGATGCTGGCCGACGCGAAGGACGGTCAGGAGCGCGCGGCCGCCCGGCTGGTCACCGCGATCGCCCCCGCGCTCGACGACCCGCTCGCCGCGGCCCGGGCACTGATCGCCACCGCGGACGGGCTGACCGTGCGCGTGCTGATCGGCGGGCTGTCCGCGGACGACGCCGAGCGCGCGCTGCGGGACGCGCTGCACCGGCTCACCGGCTGACCGGCCGGCCGGCACCGACGACCGCGAACGCGTCCGCGAGCGCGGCCCGGACCTGCGCGATCGCCGGATGCCCCGCGGACACCAGCCGCGCCGAGGTGAACAGCTCGCGGTGCGACGGGCCGGCGAGCCCGATCAGCCGCACACCGTCCCGGTTCCCGGTCCACACCAGGTCCGGCAGCAGGCTCACCGCGTGCCCGGCCCGGACCAGGTGCACGTGGATCTCCAGGTCGGCGGAGTCGAACCGGATGTCGGGCTCGAACCCGGCCGCCCGGCACTGCTGCACCGCCCACTGCCGCGCGGCGGTCCCCGCCGGCTCCATCACCCAGGGCAGGTCCCGGGCGTCGGCGAGGCCGGTCACCCCGGAGCCCGCGGCGACCGCGAGCCGCACCGGATCGGTGCCGAGCGGCTCGCGGTCCAGCGTGGCCCGGTGCGACCGGCTGTGGCCGGGGTACTGCTCGGCGACGGCGACGTCGAACCCGCGGGTCTCCAGCTCGGCCAGTCCGGTCTCGGGCGGGACCACCGACGCCTCCAGCCGCAGGTGCGGCGCGGTGCCCCGCAACCGGGTCAGCGCGTGCGGCAGCAGCGCCCGGGCCGTCGTCTCCAGTGTCGCCAGGCGCACCGTCTCGCCGACCGGCTCCGCCGAGGCCAGCCTGCTCCGGACCCGTTCCTCCAGGTCGAGGACCTCCGCCGCGTGCCGGGCGACCAGCTCGCCGGGCGGGGTCAGCCGGAGCCTGCGCCCGTCCGGTTCGAGCAGCCGGACCCCGACCTCCTCCTCCAGCTTCGCCAGCTGCTGGGACACGCTCGACGGCGCGTAGTTGAGCGTGCGCGCCACCTCGGTCACGGTCCCCCGCAGGCTGAGCTCGTGCAGCAGCCGGAGCCGGTGGAGATCCCACATCGGTCACACCTTTCGGTCCAACCGAATAATAGCGTTCACTTATCGTCGCTTTTATCGACGTATGTGGGCTGGGACTCTCGTCTTCCCGGGAACGGCGGACGAGCGGAGGGGTGCAGCGTGAGCGTGACGAACGGCGTCGTGATCGACGAGGAGCTGGCGACCGAGGCGGTCGCGCTGGTGCGGCGCTGGCTGGAGACGGCGCGGCGGGAACCGGTCGACCGCTCCGCCCGCCGGCTCGCGGACGTGCTGCAGGACCCGGACGGGCTCGCCTTCACCGTCGGCTTCGTCGACGGCGTGATCCGGCCGGAGGACCCGCGGGCCGCCGCCCGGCACCTGGCGACCCTGGTCCCGATCGTCCCGCGCTTCCTGCCGTGGCCGCTGCGCACCGCGATCCGGGCCGGCGCGGTCGCCGGGCGGGTGGCGCCCGGGGTCGTCGTCCCGGTGGCCAGGGCCGCACTGCGCCGGATGGTCCGCCATCTCGTCGTGGACGCCTCCGAGCGCCGGCTCGGCCCGGCGATCCGGCGGATCCGCCGCGACCGTCCGGGCACCCGGCTGAACGTCAACCTGCTCGGCGAGGCCATCCTCGGCCGCGACGAGGCGGACCGCCGGGTCGAGGGCACCCGCGCGCTGCTCGCCCGCGACGACGTCGACTACGTCTCGATCAAGGTCTCGTCCACCGTCGCGCCGCACGACCCGTGGTCGTTCGACGCCGCCGTCGCCGACGCCGTCGAGGCGCTCGCCCCGCTCTACCGGCTGGCCCGCTCCGCGCCCGGCGGCCCGAAGTTCCTCAACCTCGACATGGAGGAGTACCGCGATCTCGACCTGACCCTCGCCGTGTTCACCACGCTGCTGGAGCGCCCCGAGTTCCACGACCTGCCGGCCGGGATCGTGCTGCAGGCGTACCTGCCCGACGCGCTCGGCGCGATGGTCCGGCTGCAGGAGTGGGCGGCCGCGCGGGTCGCCCGCGGCGGCGCCCCGATCAAGGTCCGGGTGGTGAAGGGCGCGAACCTGCCGATGGAGCGGGTCGACGCCGAGCTGCACGGCTGGCCGCTCGCGACCTGCGGCAGCAAGCAGGAGTCCGACGCGTCGTACAAGGCGGTGCTGGACTACGCGCTGCGCCCCGAGCACACCGCCGCCGTCCGGATCGGGGTGGCCGGGCACAACCTGTTCGACATCGCGCTGGCCCGGCTGCTCGCCGGGCGCCGCGGCTGCCTCGACGGGATGGACGTCGAGATGCTGCTCGGCATGGCGACCGCGCAGGCCGCCGCGGTACGCGCCGACGTCGGGTCGCTGCTGCTCTACACCCCCGTCGTGCACCCGCAGGAGTTCGACGTCGCGATCGCCTACCTGGTCCGCAGGCTCGAGGAGGGCGCGTCCCGGGAGAACTTCATGTCCGCCGCGTTCGACATCGACCGCGACCACGACCTGTTCGAGCGGGAGCGCGACCGGTTCCTGGCCTCGGTCGCGACCGTCCCCACCTCGGTGCCCGCGCCGAACCGGGTGCAGGACCGCAGCCGTCCCGAACCGGCCGCGCCCACCGACGGCTTCACCAACACCCCGGACACCGACACCGCCGTCGCCGCGAACCGCGCCTGGGGCGACGCGATCCGCGCCCGGATGCGCGACAGCGCGCTGGGCACCGGCACCGCGGACGCCGGCCGGGTGCACACCCGGACCCAGCTCGACGACGTCGTGACCGGCGCCCGCGACGCCGGCCCGGCCTGGCGCGGGCTGGGCGCCGACCGGCGCGCGGAGATCCTGCACCGGGCCGGTGACGAGCTGGCCGCCCGGCGCGCCGACCTGCTGGAGGTCATGGGCTCCGAGTGCGGCAAGGTGCTGGAGCAGGGCGATCCGGAGGTCAGCGAGGCGATCGACTTCGCCCACTACTACGCCGAGCAGGCCCGCCGGCTCGACGACGTCGCGGGCGCCCGCTTCTCCCCCGCCGGGCTGACCGTGGTGACGCCGCCGTGGAACTTCCCGGTGGCGATCCCGGCCGGCTCGACGCTGGCCGCGCTCGCCGCCGGCTCACCGGTCGTCCTCAAGCCGGCCGACCAGGCCCGGCGCAGCGCGGCCGTGGTCGCCGAGGCGCTCTGGGCGGCGGGCGTCCCGCGCGAGGTGCTGCGCTACGTCCAGCTCGACGAGCACGAGCTCGGTTCCGCGCTGATCACCCATCCCGCCGTCGAGCGGGTGGTGCTGACCGGCGCCTACGAGACGGCCGAGCTGTTCCGCTCGATGCGCCCCGATCTGCCGCTGCTGGCCGAGACCAGCGGCAAGAACGCGATCATCGTGACCCCCGCCGCGGATCTCGACCTGGCCGCGAAGGACGTCGCCCGCTCCGCGTTCGGGCACGCCGGGCAGAAGTGCTCGGCCGCGTCGCTGGTCGTCCTGGTCGGCTCGGTCGCGACGTCCCGGCGGTTCCGGCGCCAGCTCGTCGACGCCGTGACCTCGCTGCACGTGGGCCTGCCCTGGACCGAGGGCACGCAGGTCGGCCCGCTGATCGAGCCGGCGTCGGGCAAGCTGGCGTCCGCCCTGACCACGACCGGGCCCGGCGAGAGCTGGGTGATCACCCCCGAGCGGCTCGACGAGCACGGGACGCTGTGGCGGCCGGGCGTGCGCGAGGGCGTCGCGCCGGGCTCGGAGTTCCACCTCACCGAGTACTTCGGCCCGGTGCTCGGGATCATGACCGCCGACACCCTCGAGGAGGCGATCGGGCTGGTCAACCGGGTCGAGTACGGGCTCACCTCCGGCCTGCACTCGCTCGACGGGACCGAGATCGACACCTGGCTGCGCACCGTCGAGGCCGGGAACCTCTACGTCAACCGCGGGATCACCGGGGCGATCGTGCAGCGCCAGCCGTTCGGCGGCTGGAAGAAGGCCGCCGTCGGCACCGGCACGAAGGCGGGCGGGCCGAGCTACCTGTTCGGCTTCGGGACCTGGTCCGACGACCCGGTCGGCGCCGCCGGGACCGGGGCCGATCCGCTCGCGGACCGGGTGCTCGACGTCGCGCTGCCCGACGCCGACCGGGACTGGCTGCGCGGCGCGCTGGCGACCGATGCGGACGCCTGGGCGGCCGGCTACGGCATCGCCCACGACGCGACCGGCCTGAGCTGCGAGCACAACGTGCTGCGCTACCACCCGGTGCCGGTCACCGTGCGGTACGCGACCGGCCGCCCGGTGGAGCTGCTGCGGATCGTCGCCGCCGGCCTGCGCGCGTCGGCGCCGTCGGCCGTCAGCGCCGCCGCGCCGCTGCCCGCCGCGCTGGACGCGCACCTGGCCCGGCTCGGCGTGACCGTCCTGGTGGAGGACGACGCCGCCTGGCACGACCGGCTGCGCACCCTCGCCGCCGGCGGCGGCCGGGTCCGGCTCGTCGGCGACCGTGCGGCGGACGTCGCCGGGGTGACCGGCGGCTCGCCGGCGCTGGCCGTGTACGACGGCCCGGTCGTCACCGCCGGGCGGGTCGAGCTGCTGACCTTCCTGCGCGAGCAGGCCGTGTCGGTCACCGCGCACCGGTTCGGGACGCCGCACCCGGTGCCGGTCCCGGCCGCCGTCCCCACCCCCGTCTGACCCGCACAGCGAACAGAGAGGTTCGTGATGCACGACCAGACCTTCCAGATCGTCGCGCTCGTCGTCTACTTCGCGGTGATGATGGGAATCGGCTACTACGCCTACCGGCAGACCGCCGACCACGAGGGCTACATGCTCGCCGGGCGCAAGCTGCCCCCGTGGACGGCCGCGCTCAGCGCCGGGGCGTCCGACATGTCCGGCTGGCTGATGATGGGGCTGCCCGGGGCGATCTACGCGGCCGGGCTGATCGAGGCGTGGATCGCGATCGGGCTGACCGCCGGCGCCTACCTGAACTGGCGGTTCGTGGCGCCGCGGCTGCGCTCCTACACCGAGGTGGCGCGGAACTCGATCACCATCCCGAGCTTCTTCGAGAACCGGCTGCACGACTCGTCGCGGTCGCTGCGGATCGCCTCCGGCGCGATCGTGCTGGTCTTCTTCACCTTCTACGTCTCGTCGATGATGGTGGCCGGCGGGGAGTTCTTCCAGCTCGCGTTCGGCGGGTCGTACCTGACGGGCATGCTGATCGTCGCCGTCGTCACGCTGGCGTACACGATGATCGGCGGGTTCCTCGGCGCTTCGCTGACCGACGTCGTGCAGGGCACGATGATGCTGCTGGCGCTGCTGATCGTGCCGGTGATCGCGATCTTCTCGGTCGGCGGGATCGGCGGGACGACGGCGGCCGTCACCGCCGTCGACCCGGACCGGCTGTCGCTGCTCGGCGGCGCCGCACTGTCCGGCGCGACGGTGCTCGGCATCGTCTCGGCCGCGGCCTGGGGCCTGGGCTACTTCGGGCAGCCGCACATCATCGTGCGCTTCATGGCGATGCGCGACGCCGCGTCCGCCGGACCGGCCCGCCGGGTCGGGATGAGCTGGATGATCCTGTCCCTGCTCGGCGCGGTCGCCTGCGGCGTCGTCGGCATCGCGTTCTTCCACACCACGCCGAACGAGCTCGACAATCCCGAGCTCGTCGTCCTCGCGATGTCCCAGATCCTGCTGCACCCGCTGGTCGTCGGCTTCGTGTTCGCCGCCGTGCTGGCCGCGATCATGAGCACCGTGTCGAGCCAGCTGATCGTCAGCTCGTCAGCGTTCGTCGAGGACCTCTACAAGGTCGTCGGGCGGGACACCTCGCCGCGCACCCTGATGGTCCTCGGCCGGTCCTGCGTGCTGGCCGTCGCGGTGATCGCCGCCGTGATCGCGCTCGACCCGGGCGGCACCATCCTCGATCTCGTCGCGTTCGCCTGGGCCGGGTTCGGCGCGTCGTTCGGCCCGGCGATCCTGCTGTGCCTGTTCTGGCGCGGGCTGACCAACTGGGGTGCGCTCGCCGGCATGGTCGGCGGGGCGGTCACCGTGTTCGTCTGGGACACCTGGGCCCCGCCGATCGCGGGCGTCGAGCTGTACGAGATCGTGCCGGGATTCGCGGTGAACGTGCTGCTGGCGGTGGTCGTGAGCAGGCTGACCCACGTCCCGAACGCCGAGATCGAGCGGGAGTTCGACGACGCCGCCGCGATCGCCGCGGGCCGCGACGTCACCGCGGCGCGCTGATCCTGCCGGCCGCGGGGGCGCGTCGGCGCGGCGCGCTGATCCTGCCGGCCGCGGGGGCGCGTCCGCGCGGGCCGGTGGCGCGTCGATCCCGGCGGGGGTCAGAGCCCGGCCGGGGCGGCGGCCCGGGAGAACAGGTCGCCGTCGAGGTAGACGTCCCAGTCGGCACCGGTCAGGCCGTGCCCGCCGGAACGCAGGTGGTAGCTCATCGCCGGGCCACGGTGGGCGCGGTCGGTCTCGGGCCGCCAGTCGTCCGAGCCGAGGCCGGTGTCCCCCAGGCCGTACAGCTCGTAGACCCGGGCGGCGCCGACGTAGGCGAGGAACTCGCCCTGCGGATCGGCGTTAGAGTCGTCGGTGGCGCTGCCGACGACCAGGCGCCGCGGCGCGACGAGCCCCATCAGCTCGTGCTGGTCGACCGGCAGGGCGCTCTCGTTGTCGTTGTACTCGCGGTAGGTCTGCGGGAACCAGTGCGGGAACGAGCTGTTGATCCGGGCGACCGTCTCGGCGCCCACCCCGCCGTCGCCGCGGCGGGCGAGCTTGGCGCCGGTCGATCCGGAGTTGTTGGTGATGACGGCGGCGAACCGGGTGTCCTGCGCACCCGCCCACAGCGACGCCTTCCCGCTGCGCGAGTGGCCGATCACGCCGACCTTCGTGGGGTCGATGTCCGGATCGGTCTCCAGGTAGTCCATCGCCCGGCTGGCGCCCCAGGCCCAGGCGCTGATCGCGCGGCCGGCGTCGTCGGGCAGGTCCCGGCCGGACGGGTGGAACAGGTTGATGACGCCGTCGCGGTAGCTGCCGCTGTCGTCGGGGGCGAGATCGTTCGCGTCGATGACGGCGAACGCGTACCCGGCGCCGGTGATCGTCGAGACGGGTGCGTAGCCCGACGACTGGCCGGGATCGTCGCCGACCGATCCGCGGTGGTCGATCATCAGGGAGGTGCCGCGCGGCGGGCCGTCGCCCTGCGGGACGAACAGCCGCAGGTCGAAGCTGCCGGAGCCCTCGGGCCCGGTGACGCCGATCGTGACGGTCTTGCGCACGACGTCGCCGGTGTCGGACGTGGACACGTCGAACGTCTGCTCCGTCGGGAGCGGCAGGCTCTCCCCGTACACGTGCTCCCGGAAATCGGCCAGCAATTCCTCGCGGCGGACGTTCTCCCACGATTCCGGGCCGTCCACCGCGTTTCCGTCCTGCAATCGCAGCGGATTCGGATAATCGTTCCCGCCGAGCGTGATCGTGGCGTCGGCGAGCATCTCGGCGAGGCCGCCGACGATGTCGTCCCCGCGCTCGGCCGAGGCGCCTGCCGGCGCCTCCGCAGCCGCCGCGACCTGCGGCATCGCGAGCCCGCCGGTCGCGAACAGCGTCGCGGCGACGAGCAGCGCCCGCGCGCTCCTCGCGGTGCTGCGCGGTCGGTCGGGTCGACGGCTCGGAATATGCATCGAGAGTGACCGTACCCGAGGGTTGCTTCCCGATCGGGTCGTTCCCGACCATCGAACGGATGATGCCGGACACCGTCCGCTGCGCAGGTCCGAAAGTGCGAACGGGAGTAGGTCGCGCAATTGTCACCGGAACGGTGGACCCCGAAGGCGGGACGGACCCACGAACGGGTCGCCCGGGCCCGCCGGCCCCGGCGGGTTCTCCCGTCGGAGATGCCCTCCGCGCTCCCCGCCGGCCCGCCCGTCCCCGGCGACACTCCGCCCGAGCCGACCACCATCTCGGCGACACGCTCCACCTGGCCGACCACCACCTCGGCGGCAGGCTCCCCGGGCCGCGCACCACCTCAGCAACAGGCCCCCCAGGCCGCGCACCACCTCAGCAACAGGCCCCCCAGGCCGCGCACCACCTCGGCGGCAGGCCCCCCAGGCCGCACACCACCCCGGCGGCAGGGCCCCCAGGCCGCCCACCCCGCCTCGGCTCCGGAGCCCGCCGGACCCGCCGCCTCGGCGGCAGATCTCCCCGGATACGACCACCGCACCGGCGACGCACTCCCCGGGTCCGCCGCCGGGCAACAGGCTCCCCGGATCCGACCTCACACCCCGCGCCGGACCTTCCGGGACCGACCTCACCGCCCGACCACCAGGGTCCGCCGGACCTCCCACTCGGCGACAGACCGACCGGGCCGCCTCCGCCCCAGCGACGAACGCACCGGACCCGTGGGCCCGCCGACCGGACCGGCAGCCCACCTCTCGACCCCGCCGACCGGACCGGCAGCCCACCCCCACAGCCGCCGACCAGACCGACAGCCCACCCCCACAGCCGCCGGCCGGACCGGCAGCAGACTCCGCCGGACCACCCACGCCCCCGGCACCGGACTCCCGCGGGCCGTTCTCGACCCCACCGCACCCGCTCCGGCTCCGGCTCCGGCTCCGGCGGCACGCGCCGAACGCCACGGGCTCCCGACCGGCCCCACCCCCGCATCCGCCGCCTCGCCACGCCGCCCACCCTCGCTCACCCTCGCTCGGCCGAGCCCCGAGCCCCGAGCCCCGAACCGCCGAACCCGGCCCCACCCCGTTCACGATCGCAAACGACGAACGGTCCCCCAACTGCGACAACCGACTGTCGAACATGGACTCAGTCCGCTAGAATCGAACACATGTACGAACGGGTCATTCACGCGCAGGACCGCCTCACCGCGGCCGCCGACGACCTCACCGCGCTCCTCGACACCGCCACCGATGACGAGATCTGCGCACTCCAGCTCGCCATCGAAGCGACCATCCGCCGCCTCGACCACGCCGCGGTCACCGCGCTCGCCGGCGCGGCATCTACGCCGAGCGCGGCTACCGCACCCCCGCCGCCGCCCTGGCCGACCTGCTGCGCTGGGAACCCCGCCGCGCCCGCCGCTTCACCATCGCCGCCGAGGCCGTCAGCACCCGCACCGGGCTCGACGGCACCCCGCTCCCCGCCCGGCTCCCCGCGACCGCCACCGTGTTCGCCTCCGGCGAGACGTCACTGCGCCACGTCGAGGTGATCGCCACGCTGCTGCGCTCGGCACCGGCCACCCGGCTCGACGACGGCACCCTGGCCGGCGCCGAGGAGGCCCTCGCCGAACACGCCGTCCTCTGCACCCCCGCCGAGCTGCACACCTGGGGCACCCAGCTCCTCGAGGCCCTCGACCAGGACGGCCCGGAACCCGACGACGACGGCCCGACACCCATGGTCAACGAGCTCCGCATCACCCGGCACCGGAACCGTCCCGGCGGCACCCTGCGCGCCCACTTCGACGACGCCGAGATGTTCGACCGGATCGCCACCAGCCTCGACGGTCTCGCGGCACCGTCCGACGCCGACGACGTCCGCGACCACCCCGAACGCGCCGCCGAAGCGCTCGCCGAGCTCTGCGGCTTCGCCCTGGCCCACGCTCCGGGCCGGGTACTGCCCGAGTCCGGTGGGCGGCGCCCCCAGGTGGTGGTCACCATCCGGCTCGACGATCTCGAACGCCGAGCCGGCGCCGCGACCGCCGACCACGGTGGCCGGCTCGATCCCGCCGCGCTGCGGATGCTCGCCTGTGATGCCGCCGTCCTGCCGGTCGTCCTCGCCGGCGACGGCCGGCCGCTCGACGTCGGACGCGCCACACGCACCGTCACCGTCGCCCAACGCCGTGCCCTCACCGCGCGCGACCGCGGCTGCGCCCATCCGGGATGCGACCGGCCACCTGCCTGGTGCGAAGCCCACCACATCGTGCCGTGGCAGCACGGCGGCGCCACCGATCTCGACAATCTCGTCCTGCTCTGCCGCGTCCACCACCGGCTCGTCCACCACTCCCGGTGGGAGATCCACCTGACCGGCGGGCGGCCCGAGTTCGTCCCACCCGGCTGGATCGACCCCCAGCGCCGGCCACGACGCACACCCGACCCGAACCGGGTCGTCCCGTCACCCCGGCCGCCCACCGACCGCACGCCCCCCGGCATCCGTGCCGAGGTGGAGACGGGGCCGCCACAGGTCCGGGTGATCAGCTTCGACGAGCTCACCGCCGGCATCACCGCACGATGAGACCTGCGCCGGCCCCCGACCCACGGGCGATAACCTCGCGACGTGCTCCCCGCGCTCCTGCTCGTCGCCGTGCTCGCGGTCCTCGCGGTCTTCCAGGTCGCCCTGGTCCTCGGCGCGCCGCTCGGCCGGTTCACCTTCGGCGGGCGGCACCCGGGCGCGCTCCCGGCGGGCCTGCGGGTCGCCGCGGCGCTCTCGGTCGGCGTCTACGCACTGATGGCGACACTCGCCCTGGACCGGGCGGGCGTGATCGACGTGTACCCGCAGGGCGCCGCACGGACCGGGATGTGGGTGGTGTTCGGCTTCCTCGTCCTCAACACGCTGCCGAACGCCGTCTCCCCGTCCCGCAGCGAACGTCTCGTCATGACGCCGCTGCTGGTCGTCATGTCCGCCCTGGCGCTGCTGGTCGCACTGGGCTGATTCCCTATGCAGGATCGGGTGTCAAGGCCGGGGCTTGCGGTCCGCTCGAATCCGGCGGGACGATGGGTGGTGGGAGGGTCGCCTCGTCTGTCGACGCCTGTGGGGGCCTGACCTGTCGCGTCCTGTGTGGACTCACCGAGGGGCCCTCCCCGCCCGGTTGGTCGGGTCGGGTTTGCGGCTGCGGCGGCGGGCCCGGACCTCGGCCGGGGCGGTCCACTGTTCGGCGATGATCGCCTTCGCCTCGGCCGGTGTGACCGGGTGGCCGTCGGTGTCGCAGACGACATGGGGCATGCCGCGGCGCAGCACCGTCCAGGCCCGTTCGGCCGGCACGGCCGCGACGACGCAGAGGGCCGCGGTGTGGTTCGCGCCGCGCTCGACGATCTGGCGGTGGTAGATCCGGGCCAGTTGCGGGTCCTGGCGGCGGGCGTTGTCCGCGGCCCGGATCAGGGTGGTGCGCATCAGCGCCGGTCCGGCCTCGGACATCGGCCGGCCCTTGCGGTCGGCCTCACCGGTCTCCGACGCTCGTGGGGCGAGTCCGGTGAACGAGCGGACGTGACGCGCGGTGGGAAACCGGTGCGGGTCACCCAGCCCCGCGACCAGGGCGGGGGCGCCGATGGTGGCCAGACCGGGCAGGCTGCGCGCGAGCCCGGCCGGGTCGACCCAGCGGTAGGCCTGTTCCCGGGCCCGGGCGTGGCCGGCCGGCCCGGCCTCGACGGTGCAACCAGACCCGACCTCGACTGGCGCCGGTCTACTTCCCTGATCCGGGGCATCCGTGGCCAGGGCAGCGGTGGCAATCAGCCCAACGAGGCACGAACACGATGCCCGCCCTCAGAGCGCACCTCGACGCCACCCACCGGACCGGCCGGGAGGCGCATGCAACCCGAGAACCCCAGGCCGATCAGGTCCCGGAGCTACTTACATGAGCGGCGGACCGTCGAGATCCGGCGGCGGGACCGGCGACCACGGCTTGGGTGAGGACAGCACGATCGACGTGGCGGGCTTCCCGAGCCCGTTCAGGTCGTCGATCAGCGGTTCGAGATCCCGGATGCGCGGCGCGACGACCCGCAGGACGTGGTCCTCGGTCCCGGTGACCCGGTGGTCCTCCAGGACCGTCGGCCGGGCGTGCGCCATGCGGGCGAGCTCCAGCGACTGCCGGCGACCGGCCGTCGTCACCACGACGAACGCGTGCACCTCGTGGCCGGCGGCGATCGGATCGACCCGGGCGCCGTAACCCGTGATCACACCGTCGCGCTCCATCCGGCGCACCCGGGCCGCGACTGCCGGCGGGCTCATCCCGACGGTGCGGCCGAGCTCCCGGTATCCGAGCCGGGCATCGGCCTGCAGCAGCGCGAGCAACTGCCGATCGATCGTATCGAGTTCACTCATGCACACGATTGCACCGGACGACCATGCGAACGGAAAGTATCCGGCCGCAAGACCTTCCGAAGCGTCTTCGACGACGGCGGCGCTCGGCATACCGTTTCACCCCGTGGACCGGATGGGCGGGCAGGGCTGGGCGTTGTTCGCCGCGGTGTCGGTGCTGTGGGGCGTCCCGTACCTGTTCATCGGCGTCGCGCTGCAGGAAGGAACCGGTCCACTCTCGACGGCGGCGGCGCGGGTCCTGCTGGCGCTGGTCGTCATGGTCCCGCTGGCGTTCCGGCGCCGGCACCGCGCGCTGCTGGCCGGGCGATGGGGGCGGCTCGCGCTGCTCGCCCTGGTCGAGGTCGTGGTCCCGTTCAGCCTGATCCCGCTGGGCGGGCAGACCGTCCCCTCCGGCACGTCCGGCGTCCTGATCGCCACCGAGCCGATGTTCGTGCTGGTCGTCGGGCTGGTGCTCGGGGCGCGGGCCCGGCCGACGCCCGCCGCGCTGATCGGGCTCGTCGTCGGCTTCGCCGGGGTGGTCGTGCTGCTCGGCGTCGACGGCGCGGGCCCCGGCGCCGGACTGATCATCGTCGCGGCCGCCTGTTACGCCGTCGGCGCCCTGCTGGTCGGCCGCTGGTTCGGCGACCTGCCCGCGATGCCGGTGGTGGCCGCCATGCTGGTGCTCGCCGCACCGGCGCTCACCGTCCTGGCGCTGACGGCCGAACCGTTCCCGGCGCTGACGGCCGAGTCGTTCCCGGCGCTGACGGCCGAGTCGTTCCCGGCGCTGACGGCCGAGTCGTTCCCGGCGCTGACGGCCGGACCGTTCCCGGCGCCGTCACCGGCGGGACTCGTGGCGCTCGCCGCGCTCGGCCTGGTCGCGACACCCGGCGGCTTCGTGGCCTTCTTCCGGCTCATCGCGATCGCGGGGCCGGACCGCGCCGCCCTCATCACCTACGTCGCCCCGGTGGTGGCGGTCGTGGCCGGCGCGGTCGTCCTGTCCGAGCCGGTCGGCCCGCGGACGGTCGGCGGGACGGTGCTCATCCTCGCCGGCGCGTGGCTGGCCACCCGCGTGCCGCACGCCGCACGCACCGGTGACCCGGTCGCCCGTCCCGCCCGCGGCCTGCGGCGCCGCCGCTGAGCCCGGCGGGACGGGTGATCAGGTGGTCGTCGCGTCGCTCAGCGCCAGCCGAGCTCCGGCGCCAGGTGGGTGAGCACGCTCTCGATCACGTGCGCGTTGTAGTCGACGCCCAGCTGGTTGGGGACGGTCAGCAGCAGCGTGTCCGCCGCGGCGATCGCCTCGTCCTCGGCCAGCTCGGCGACCAGCTTGTCCGGCTCACCGGCGTAGGTGCGCCCGAACCGGGCCTCGCCGCCGTCGATGTGACCGACCTGGTCGGTGCTGTGCCGCTCCCGCCAGAAGAACTGCCGATCGAGGTCGTTGACGATCGGGAAGATGCTGCGGCTGACCGAGACCCGCGGCTCCCGCTGGTGCCCGGCCGCGTCCCAGGCCGCCCGGAAGCGCTGGATCTGCTCGGCCTGCAGCTGGTGGAACGGCACGCCGGTGTCCTCGGTGAGCAGGGTCGAGCTCATCAGGTTCATCCCGCGCTCCGCGGTCCACTCCGCGGTCGCCCGGCTTCCGGCGCCCCACCAGATCCGGTCCCGCAGGCCCGGCGAGTGCGGCTCGATCCGCAGCAGCCCGGGCGGGTTGGGGAACATCGGGCGCGGGTTCGGCCGCGCGAAACCCTCGCCACCGATCGCCTCGAAGAACTGGCGGGTGTGCTCGCGCGCCATGTCCGCATCGGTGGAGCCCTCGGCGGGCTCGAACCCGAAGTAGCGGTACCCGTCGATGACCTGCTCGGGCGATCCGCGGCTGAGCCCCAGCTGGAGCCGGCCACCGGAGATCAGGTCGGCGGCGCCGGCGTCCTCCGCCATGTACAGCGGGTTCTCGTAGCGCATGTCGATGACACCGGTGCCGAGCTCGATCCGGCTGGTCCGGGCGGCGGCCGCGGCCAGCAGCGGGAACGGCGAGGCGAGCTGACGGGCGAAGTGGTGCACCCGGAAGTAGGCACCGTCGGCGCCCAGCTCCTCCGCCGCCACGGCCAGCTCGATCGACTGCAACAGCGTGTCGGACGCCGAGCGCACCTGGGACTGCGGGGACGGGGACCAGTGCCCGAAGGACAGGAACCCAATCTTCTTCATGCTGCAAACAACTGCGGTACGACGGCCGGGTATTCCGGTGAGCCGGGCCGGGCCGGGCCGAACCAGACCGCCCGCCTGCCCGGAGCGACTCCGCCTCCGCGCCGCGGGTCCGCCGCCGCCCCGAGCCCGTCGATTCCCGGACCCCGGTCCACCCGCTCGACCCTTTACCAACTCAGCTGATTTTCAGTAAAGTAGTTGCCACTCCCTCGACGCGGGTACCGCGACGAGAACCCTCCATCTGCACAGGAGTCCCGATGACCGTGAGCACTCCCGCCCCTCCCGATCTGCTCTCCCCGGCCCACGTCGCCGACCCGTGGCCCGGGCTGGCAGTGCTGCGCGACCACTATCCGGTGCACTTCGACGAGGGTCTGGGCGTCTGGCTGATCAGTCGGTACGACGACGTCCGGCGCCTGGCGAGCCTGGACATCGGCGATCTCCTCCAGGAACTCATCGGCCAGTACCTGGGCGACGCCCAGGCGTTCTTCGCCATGGACGGGCTCGACCACCGTCGCCGCCGGGCACTGATCGCCCCGGTGTTCGCCCGCCCCAGCGTGCAGCGCTTCGCCGACCAGGTGGACAGGCACGCGCGGGCACTTCTCGACCCGATCTTCGAACGGGAGCGGCAGGCCGTCCGGGCCGGCGAGCGGGACCGGGCGGAGATCGACTTCGTCACGGAGTTCACCGCCAGCTTCTCGGCGAACGTGATGATCCAGATCCTCGATCTCCCGATCCCCGACCACAGCCGGATGACGAGCTGGTTCTCCGCCTGGATCAACGCCGAGGGAAACATCTCGCGCGACCCGCAGATCATCGCCGCCGCACAGCAGGCCAAGGACGAGTTCGGCGAGATCATCCTCCCGGTGATCCGGGAACGACGCAGCGGCACCGGCGACGACCTGATCAGCAAGCTGTGCCGGGCCGAGCTGGACGGGATGAGGATGTCCGACGGGGAGATCCAGTCGTTCGTCGCGACCATGTTCCTGGCGGGCGGCGAGACCACCGACCACCAGCTCGGATGGGCGATGTACGAGCTCGCCTCCGATCCCCGCATCCAGCAGGAGCTCGCCGCGGAGCCCGAGCTGATGACGAACCTGCTCGCCGAGAGCATGCGGTACCACGCGATCATCCCGTTCGGCAGCCGCCTCGCACCTGCGGACTTCGAGGTCGGCGGGGTCGCCATCGAGGAGGGCGCCCAGCTCGCCGTCATGTACAGCGCCGCCAACCACGACCCGCGTCGATTCGAGAATCCCGACACCTTCGACATCCACCGCACCGATGTCGACCCGAAGAAGGCGTTCAACGGTGCGGCACAGCACATGGGATTCGGCTCGGGCCCGCACTTCTGCATCGGGTCGCACCTGACGAAAGCCGAGATGGAGACCGCCCTGCGGGTGTTCCTGGAGCACGCCCGCGACGTCCGGATCGCCGACGACGCGAACCCCGCTCCGGATCCGGCCTCACCGTTCGTCCGCTCGCTGGCGAGCCTGAAGCTGTCGTTCGAGCTCGTCTGAGCCGGCCCGCCGCCGGACGGCCCCGGCGCGCACCCCGGTCCGGGGTGTGCGCCGGGGCCGTCCGGCGTTCGGGGTCGTGCACCAAGTCAGCGGGATTCCAGCGGTGTGATCGTCCGGGCGCCGGTGTGATCCCGGTGCGGCCTCAATCCTCGATGCGGACGAAGTCGGACTTGCGCGCTCCGCAGATCGGGCACACCCAGTCGTCGGGGATGTCCTCGAAGGCCGTCCCCGGCGGGATGCCGCCGTCCGGGTCGCCCTCCTCCGGGTCGTACACGAACCCGCACGCCTCGCACACCCAGACCGGGACGGTGCTCGTGGTCATCGGGGTCCCCCGGCACCGTCCGGGGTCCGTCCGGTCAGGCCGAGCCGGGCCCGCCGCGCGGCCCGCGCGCCGCTCTCGATCGCGCCGGTGAGCAGGCCGGAGAACTGCGGTGCGATGTCGGCGCCGGCGAAGTACAGCGGGCCGACCGGCCGGTCGAGCACGTCGATGAAGCGGGTCAGCTGGCCCGGCCGCAGCGACCCCCACCCGCCGAGGGCGAACGGATCGGTGGGCCAGTCGTGGCCGACGACGTCGACGAGCTCGGCCTCCGGCAGGACCTCGCGCAGCGCCTCGGCGATCCGGTCGTGGCCGTCGGCACAGGTGACGCGGCCGCTCACGCTGAACGCCTGCAGCAGCTGGCCGTCGTCGAGCAGCGTGTACGTCACCATGATCTCGAAGGGCTGATCGCCGAACGACGACAGCATCACGACCGGCTCGGACACGCCCCGGACGTGCAGCACCATGCTGCTCACATCGGGGATGGTCACGCCCTCGCGGGTGGCGGCGGCGTGCGGGCCGTCGAGCGCCGGGGTGAACTCGATCGACCGCCAGACGTTCACCGGCGTGGCCACCACGACCACCGGGGCGGTGAGCTGCGACCCGTCCCGCAGCGTCACGGTCGCACCGCGGTCGTCGCGCTCGATCGCGGTGACCGGCGACGACAGCCGTACCTCGAAGCCGCCGTCGTGCCGCATGGCCTCCAGCAGGCTCGCCATGCCGTCGCGGAGCCGGTAGACCGCGAAGAGGGCGTTGTACGCCTCGTTGCTCCAGATCGCGTTGGACATCCGCTGCAGCAGCCAGCCCAGGCTCGTGTCGTCGGGGCGACCGTAGTCGCTGAACGCCGCCCGCAGTACGCGTTCGTCCTCGGCGTCCAGGCCCAGCTCCCGGAACCGGTCCTCGATGGACATCGCGTCCAGCTTCGCCAGGCGGGGGTCGGTCTGCGGGGCGAACGGACGCGGCAGTGCAGCCGGGTAGCCGGGGTCCCCCCAGAACGCGGACAGCGCCCGGCGTTGCCGCTCGTCGAACTCCTCGGGGGAGATCGCGGCCACGCCGTCGGCGTCGCCGACCAGGTAGCGAGCGGCGGTGAGCAGGGCGCTCTCGACGACCGGCAGCTCGTAGCGCGTCACCTCCCGCCAGATGGCGGACTGGAACCAGTGGAAGTACACGCCTCCGGTGTCGACCTCGCGGCCGGCGATGGTCTGTGTGGACGTGCGCCCACCGAGCCGGTCGCGGGCCTCGACCAGCACGGTGCGCACCCCGGCGTGCGCCAGGTCGCGCGCCGCCGTGGTGCCGGCGAGCCCGCCACCGACGACGATCGCCCCGATCCGATCAGCGGTCATGTGGGAGTCCTTGTCCTTCCGTTCGAGTCGGAGCATCGGCCGGGCCCCGGGGGTCACCTGCGGCGATCCCCGGGGCCCTGTGAGGTCTACCCGGCGACGACCGCGCCGTCCGGCGGGGCCGACTCCGGCGGCACCGACGGCCGGGTGGTCCGCTCACTGCGGCCCAGCAGCTGCACAGCGGCGCACAGCACCAGTGTCGCGATCGCCAGCACCACGAACCCGGTGCCGAAGCTGCCGGTGGCGTCCCTGATCGCGCCGAGCACCAGCGGGTACACGATCCCCCCGATCAGGAACCCGCTGCCGAGCACGAGCCCGTTGGACGCCGCGATGTGTGCGGGCGGCACGGACTCGTTCGCCCGCGACAGCACGAGGGCCATCCCGCCGTAGCCGGCGAGGCCGATCAGCGGCAGCGCGACGGCGACCAGCGTGTACGCGCCCGCGGATATCCCGACCGCGAGCAGGGCGGCCGCCGCTGTCGACGCCAGGCCGGTGAGCAGGATGTAGAGCCTGCGCCGGCCGGCGAACCGATCCGACATCACGCCGAACGTCACCGCGGTGAGCACCCCGAAGACCGCGGGGAGGGACGCGAACAGCCCGGCCAACGACTCCGACCAGCCCGCACCCTCCATCAGGACGGTGGGCAGCCAGCTCGCGACGATGCTGAACACGCCCCACATCCCCACGTAGAACGCCATTCCGAGCAGCACGTTCCGGGTGCGGGCGGCGAGCAGGACCGCACGGCCCGCGCTGCCCTCGGCCGCAGTGGTCGTGCCGTCCTGCCGGGCCGCTGCCGGGTCCTTCAGGAACAGCAGCGCCAGAACGAACAGCACGGCCAGGTATCCGGCCTGCCACAGCAGTCCGGCCCGCCAGCCGACGGCGGCGAGCACCGCCCCGAACAGCACCAGCCCGAGCACGAACCCGGCGCCGTCGGACGAGATCATCACGCCGGTCGCGGTGCCGGCCTGCCGGGACTCGATGAACCAGCTGATCGCCATCGTGAACGGCCCGACCGCCATCAGGCCGACCGCGACACCGCTGATCGCCCGGGCGAGCATCGCCACCGTGTAGGTGTCGGCCCAGGCGAACAGCACCTGCCCCGCGACGGCGAGCAGCAGTGCCAGCAGAATGATCTTCTTCGGGCCGGTCCGGACGACGACCGCGCCGCCCAGGATCAGCGCGATCCCACCGGCGAGCGCGGTCACCGAGGAGAGCGCACCCGCCTGGGCGTAGTCGATCCCCAGGTCCTCCACGATCGAGAGCAGGCCGGGCGCCCATCCGTAGTACGGGAGGGCCAGGCCGACCACGACCACATAGGACACCGCCAGGATGACCCACCTGTTGTTCGAGAAACTCCACACAGCCGTCTTCCTCCGATCGACCGACTTGCAGGACTCGCTGGATGTCGACGCGCGGCCGGGCGGCACGGGACCACCCCGGACCGGGCGCCGCGGGGCGGCCGTGGCCGTCACCGCGACGGCACTCCCGGGCACACGTCGACGGGTGGGTGTCACCCGATGTGCTTGGCGGCCTGCTCCGCAGCCAGATGGCCGGCCTCGACGGCACCCTCCATCATCATCAGCCACTTCGGCGCGATGTCCGCCGACGCGAACGACAGCCGCCCCTCCGGCGCCGCGAGCGCGGAGTGCGACTTCGTGACCCGGCCCGGCCGCCAGCTGATCCAGTCCCCCTTGGAGTACGGGTCGGTGTTGTAGTTGTGACCGAAGAACTCGACGAGCTCGGTGCCCGGCAGCAGGGTGTCGAGCACCCGCTTGACCGACTCCTCCTCGTCCAGGTTGAGATGGAGCTCGTCGCCCTCGACCGAGCTGAGGGCGAAGATGCCCATGAGCTGGTCGCCGCCGTCGAGCGCGTCCTGGGTGTAGAGCGCCAGCGCCCCGGCCGCAGCCTCCGGCGAGGCGTACACGTAGGGGAAGCTCGGCGCGTTGCGGGTGCGCACCCACACCTTCCCCGAGCGCGGTGTCCCGTGGCGCTCGGCCGACGTGGTCCGCTTCACCTCGCTCAGCGGCGGCTCGAACTCGATGTCGTTCCAGATGTTCATCGGGGTCGCGACGACCACGGCCGAGGTCCGGATCGTCTCACCGGCGACCGTGACCACCACGATGTCGTCACCGGACTGGTCGACCCGGGCCACCGGGCTGCTCACCCTGACGTCGCCGGCCTGCGCCGCCAGACGCTCGGCGAGGGTGCCGGTGCGGATGTGCGCGTCGGCCGCGCCGTACAGCGTGAACAGGCTCAGGTCCATGCACGCGAGCGAGGCGAGCAGGTGTATCGCCGAGCCCTCGTGCGGGTACCGGAACGACACCAGCGCGGCGACCCCGCACACCAGCCCGTAGGTCTCCGTCGGCAGGTTCAGCGGGGCGAGGAACTCCGACAATGGAACGTCGAGGTCGTCCAGGTCCTGCTGGTCGAGCGGGACACCGGGCTGGATCCGCATGGCCGCGCGCACGAGGTGCAGCGCCGCCCGCTCGAAGTCCAAGAGCTGCTCGAGCGGGACCGGGAACGGCCCGGGGTGCCGGGTCTCGCCGAAGATGGTCGGGAACGACTCCGCCGGCGGGAGGTGGTGCACGTCGATGCCGTACCGCTTGATCTCCCGGATCAGCTCCGGCGAGTGGTCCAGCAGGACGAACCCGCCACCCATCTCGACGTTGATGTCGGTTCCGGGAAACGTCCTCGACCAGGTCCGGCCGCCCAGGCGGTCGCGCGCCTCGAGCAGCAGGACCGAGCGGCCCTGCTCCGTCAGGTCACGGGCTGCGATGAGCCCTGCAAGGCCACCGCCGATCACCACGACGTCGAACACAGCTTCGTTCTCACTCAACGGTGTACCCCTCTCACGGGTGTCGATCTCCATCGGGTGCGGCCGGGTGTGGACGGTGACCCGATCCGCGCGGAACGCGGTGCACGTACCCGTCGCTCGACCGGCACCAGCCACCGCGGGCGGATGCCGGCCAGCGGCGCACTGCCGGCCGAACGGGTGCGCCGAACAGCACGGCGCCGATGTGACGTGCCATACACTACCGAACTTCCGCAGTATTACAACACTCAAAGACGGAGAGAGCGTGGGTTTTACCTTGGTGACACAGGGCGGACCCACTGCCAGGAGGAGTCACAAACAGGCAGCAAAGAGCCCGGTCGGACGGTCGGTCAGGAGATCAGGGCCTCCGCCCGGTCGGAACCGACGCGTTCCGGCGATCCGCCTCGCCGGACCCATCAGGACCGCTCACTCATTGCTTGCCGAATGTCCGTTGAATTACCGAATGTCCTGGGCGGTCGTCACGGTGCGGGCAGCTCGACCAGACCGGCGAGATGCGCACGGTGCCTGCCCGCGGTGCCGAAGGCGATCTGGTCGGCCTTCGCCCGCTTGAGGTACAGGTGCGCCGGGTGCTCCCAGGTCATGCCGATCCCGCCGTGCAGCTGCACCGCCTCCTCTGCGGCCCGCACCGCGGCGTCGCTGCAGTAGGCCTGGGCGACGGCGGTGGCGATCTCGGTGTCCGGGTCGCCGGCGGCCAGTGCCGCCGCGGCGTAGCGGGCCGCGGCGGTTGCGGAGTCCAGGTCGACGGCCAGATCGGCCAGCCGGTGCTTGAGCGCCTGGAAGCCGCCGAGGACGCGGCCGAACTGGGTGCGCTGCCGGAGATGGCCGACGGTCTCGTGCAGGCACCACCCGGCCAGGCCGATCTGCTCGGACGCGAGCAGCGCCGCCCCCGTCCGCAGCGCCCGCCGCACGACGGACTCCGCATCGGCGGCCACCGGGCTCCCGGCGGCGCCGTCGAGCGTGACGTCCGCCAGCTGCCGGGTCATGTCCAGCGACACCACGGGATCGACGCCGGCGGCCGCCACCGGGACCGCGAACAGCCCGATCCCGTCCGGTGTCGTCGCGGGCACCAGCAGCACGTCGGCGTCGAGCACCCCGGCCACGCCGGTGACGGTCCCGGTCAGCTGCCCCCGGTCGGCACGGACGGCACCGCCGGCCGGGCCGGCACCAACGACACCGCCGGCCGGGCCGGCACCAACAACACCGCCGGCCGGGCCGGCACCAGCGGCGGGGACAGTGTCGTGCGGCGCGGTGGGCAGCGGCACGAGCAGCGCGGCGGTGCGCGCGCCGGCGGCGACCTCGGCGAGCAGGTCGCCGTCGTCGCCGTCGAGCAGGGCGGTGGTGGCGACGACCGCGCTGGTCAGGAACGGGACCGGGGCCACCGCGCGGCCCAGCTCCTCGAGCACGACGGCGGCCTCCCGCGCGGATCCGCCCGCCCCGCCGCGCGACTCCGGGACCAGCAGGCCGGCCAGTCCGAGATCGCAGGCGAGCGCCTTCCACAGCCCGGCCACCGCGGAGCGGTCGCCGTCGTACAGCGCGGTCACCGCGGACGGCGGGCAGCGGTCGGTGAGCAGGTCCCGCACCGACGCGCGGAGGTCCTCCTCGACCTCGGTGTAGAGCAGGTCGAGCTCGGTCATCGGGCCAGTTCCTTCCAGGGGACGTCCTTGTCCACGCGCGGCTCGGGCGGCAGCCCGAGCACCCGCTCGGCGACGATGTTGCGCAGGATCTCCGAGGTGCCGCCCTCGATCGAGTTGCCCTTGGCCCGCAGGTAGCGGTAGCCCGCGTCGCGCGCGGTGAAGTCGACCCGGTCCGGCCGGACCATCGTCCAGTCCGAGAACCGCAGGCCCTCCTCCCCCAGCAGCTCCAGCTCGAGGCCGGACAGCTCCTGGCTGATCCGCGCGAAACCGATCTTCATGGCCGCGCCCTCCGGGCCGAGGGTGCCGGTGGCGAGCTTCTGCCGGAGCCGCTGGGCGCTCATCCGGCCGACCTCGGCGTCCACCCACAGGCGCAGCAGGCGGTCGTGCAGCTCTGCGGTCCGGCGCTCCGGGTTGTCCCGCCAGGTGCGCGCGACCACGCCGATCATGCCGCTCTCCCGGGTCGGGGCGCGGTCCCCGATCGCGACCCGCTCGCCGTTCAGCGTGGTGGTCGCCACCGCCCAGCCCTGGCCGACGTCGCCGAGCCGCTGGGAGTCCGGGATCCGCACGCCGGTCAGGAACACCTCGTTGAACTCTGCCTCGCCGGTGATCTGGCGGAGCGGCCGCACGTCGACGCCGGGATCGGTCATGTCGCACAGGAAGTACGTCAGGCCCCGGTGCTTGGGCAGGTCCGGGTCGGTGCGGGCGAGCAGGATGGCGAACCGGGCGAGGTGCGCCCCTGAGGTCCACACCTTCTGGCCGTCGACCACCCAGCCGTCGCCGTCACGCACGGCGCGGGTCGCCACCGCGGCGAGATCGGAGCCCGCGCCGGGTTCGCTGAACAGCTGGCACCAGATCTCCTCGCCGGTCCACAGCGGACGGAGGAAGCGCCGCTTCTGCTCCTCGGTGCCGTGGGCGAGGATCACCGGGCCGGCCATACCGAGACCGATGCCGTTGGCCTGCGGGTTGTTGTCCGGCGCGCCCGCCTCGGCGAACAGCCGGTCCACCTCGGGCTGCCATTCGCGCGGCGCGCCGGACCCGCCGTGACCGGTCGGGACGTGCACCCAGGCGAGCCCGGCCTCGAACCGGGCCCGCAGGAACTCCTGCCGTCCGGTCGTCGCGGGATCGTGCCTGGCGAGGAAGTCCGCGACCCGCTGCCGCAGCTCGTCGATGGTCATCGTCGTGCCCTCCGTGGGGTGTCGGGTGGGTCCGCCCGGTACGGCGACCCGATCCGCGCGGTGACCACCGGGCCGTGCCCCGCAGGCCCGGCGTCTCCCGCCGGATCATCGGTCAGCAGGCGCATCGAGCGCACCCCCAGGTCGTGCAGGATCTGCGCGCCGGCGGCGTGGTCCCGGGGATCGGCCGGCCACTCCCCCGCACCGTCGTGGCACCGGTCGGTGCGCAGCAGCCGGGCCGGCCCGCGGTCCGCGCCCGCGCCCGCGCGCAGGTAGAGCACGACACCCCGGCCCTCGGCGACCACCCGCTCCAGCGCCGAGCCGAGCCGGTCGCCGCACCGGCAGCGCAGCGAGCCGAACACGTCCCCGGTGAGGCACTCCGCGTGCACCCGGACCAGCACGTCCGCGCCGTCGGCGAGGTCACCGTGCACGAACGCGACGTGCTCCGCGCCGTCCAGCAGATCCTCGTAGCCGATCGCGCGGAACTCGCCCGCGGCCAGCGGCATGTGCGCCCGGACGACCCGGCGGACCTGGGTCTCGGTACGACGCCGGTGCGTGACCAGCTCGGCGATCGTGACGACCCGCAGGTCGTGGCCGGCGGCGAGGAGGTCGAGCTCGTCGCGGCGGGCCATGTCCGCCCCCGGCCTCCCGGACACGATCCCGCCGAGCACGCCGGCGGGCCGGAGTCCGGCCAGCCGGGCCAGGTCGACGGCGGCCTCGGCGTGCCCGGCGCGCCGGAGCACCCCGCCGTCCCACGCCCGCAACGGCACGACGTGCCCGGGCCGCCGGAGCCCGGCCGGCCCGGTCCCGGCACCGGCCAGCACCCGGACCGTCCGGGCGCGGTCGGCGGCGGAGATCCCGGTGCCGATCCCGTCGGCCGCGTCCACCGACACCCGGTACGCCTCGCCGGACGGGTCGCCGGAGCGGCACATCGGCGGCAGCGCCAGCCGGTCGCAGTCGGCTCCGGTCAGCGCGGCGCACACGAAGCCGGACGTGTGCCGCACGGCGAACGCCATCAGGGCGGGGGTCGCCCGCTCGGCGGCGAACACCAGTGCGCCGGGGGCCCGGGGGGCCTCGTCGTCGACCACCGCGACCGGCCGCCCGGCCGCGACGTCGGCGATCACCCGCTCCACCGGGTGGCCCGGACCGGTCCGCGCTCGGACGAGCTGCCCGGTCACGACGGTCGCCCCCGGCTCACAGCGTGAACCCGCCGCCGCAGACGACCGTCTGGCCGCTGATGTAGTCGGACTCGGGGGTGCAGAGCAGGTACACCGCACCGGCCGCCTCGGCCGCGGTGCCGGCGCGGCCGAGCGGGATCGCTCTGTCCATGGTGGACAACAGGTCCGGGTTGACCCCGATCCTGATCTGCCGGCCGTCGACGTCGATGGTGTTGTCGGCGCCGGTCGCGGGGCCGCTGAGCCGGGTCCGGATCAGTCCGAACGCGACGGTGTTGACGGTGACGTTGTAGCGGCCCCACTCGCGGGCGAGGGTCTTGCTCAGGCCGGTGATGCCGGCCTTGGCGGCGGCGTAGTTGGCCTGCCCGGCGTTGCCGCCGAGCCCGGCGATCGAGGAGATGTTGACGACCTTGCGGCACGGGACCGGCTCACCGGCTGCCACAGCCGACTTCACTGCGGCGGAGATGACCGGTTGCGCGGCCCGCAGGATCCGGAACGGCGCCTTCAGGTGCACGTCGAGGATCGCGTCCCACTGCTCGTCGGTCATCTTCTGGATGACCGTGTCCCAGGTGTAGCCGGCGTTGTTGACGACGATGTCCAGCCCGCCGAAGGAGTCCACCGCCGTCCGCACGAAGCGTTCGGCGAAGCCGTCCTCGGTGACCGAGCCGACGCAGGCGGTCGCCCGCCCGCCGGCCGCCTCGATCGCGGCGACGGTCTCCTTCGCCGGTTCGGCGTCGAGGTCGTTGACCACGACGGCGGCGCCCTCGGCGACCAGCTTGAGCGCGATCTCGCGCCCGATGCCGCGCCCGGACCCGGACACGACGGCGGTCTTGTTCTGCAGGTTCTTCACGGTTCGCCTGGCCCTTCAGCGCGGGTCGACGGCGACGGTGGCGTCGCCGAGCAGGGTCACGGTGCCGTCGGAGAGGCTGACGGCGACCTCGAGCGTGGCCAGACCGTCCCGGACGGCGACCACCCGGCCGGTGCACGTCGGCACCGCGTGTACCGGGGTGACGGCCGTGAAGCGGACCCGGAACGAACGGATCCGGTCCTGCTCCACCCAGCCGGTCAGCAACCGGCCGAGGTAGGCCATCGAGAGCATGCCGTGCGCGAACACGTCGTCCAGCCCGGTGGACCGGGCCACGTCCAGGTCGACGTGGATCGGGTTGTGGTCGCCGGACGCCCCGGCGTACAGCGCCAGCGTGGTGCGCGAGACCGGCGGAAGCTGCAGCGGTGGGAGCTCGGCACCCGGCTCGATCATCGGGCCGCCCCCGGGTCGCGGACCACGGCCACCGTGCGCAGGTCGGCGACCGGGCTGCCGTCGGCGCGGCTCACCGTCGTGTCCTTGACGATGAACTCCATCGCACCGCCCTTCCTGGTGTAGACGTCGGCGATGCGCGACGCGGCGACGAGGGTCTCCCCCGCATGCGCGACCGAGTGGTAGACGAAGGACTGCTCGCCGTGCAGGAGATGACGCAGGTCGACGCCGATCCCGGTCAGCCAGGCGAACGGGTCCGGCTGCTCGAACTCGATGCTGTAGAGGAACGTCGGCGGCACGGCCGGCGCGGCGCCCACCGGAACGGGAGCGCCGGTCGCCTTGGCGAAGAACCGCAATCGCCCCGCGTCCACGGTCAGCTCGACCGGCGGTAGCTCCGTACCGATCACGCCCGGATCGACGGCCACCGGTCAGCCGACCTTCTCGTAGAGGGTCACCACGGCGGCGCCGCCCAGGCCGATGTTGTGCTGCAGGGCGAGCGTGACGCCGTCGACCTGCCGGGCTCCGGCCTCGCCGCGCAGCTGCCACACCAGCTCGGCGCACTGGGCGAGACCGGTGGCGCCGAGGGGGTGCCCCTTGGACAGCAGCCCGCCGGACGGGTTGCTGACGACCCGGCCGCCATAGGTGTTGTCACCGTCGGCGACGAACTTCTCCGCCGTCCCCTCCGGGGTCAGCCCCAGCGCCTCGTAGGACAGCAGCTCGTTCGCGGTGAAACAGTCGTGCAGCTCGACCACCCCGATGTCCTCCGGCGACACCCCGGACGCCTCGTACACCTGCCGGGCCGCGGCCGCGGCCATGTCGTAGCCGACCACCTTGGTCATGTCCTTCTCGTCGAAGGTCGAGGCGAAGTCGGTGGTCATCGCCTGCGCCTTGACCGCCACGTCGGTGCGCAGCCCGTGGGTGCGGGCGAAGTCCTCGCTGACGATCACCGCGGCGGCTGCCCCGCAGGTCGGCGGGCAGCACTGCAGCCGGGTCAGCGGGCCGTACACGTGCGGGGAGGCCAGCACCTCCTCGACGGTGAGCGGATCGCGGAACACCGCGTACGGGTTGTGCGCCGCGTGCCTGCGGGACTTCACCGAGATCGCCGCGAAGGTCTCCGGCCGGGTGCCGTGCCGCTCCGCGTAGGCGGCGCCTGCGCCGCCGAAGAACTGGGCGGCCAGCGGCGCGTCGGAGCTGCCCTGCACGGCGTGGGTGACCTCCTCGAACCGGTCGAAGGTGCTGGGCCGGTCGGTCCACTGCGCGGTGATCGCGCCGCGCCGCATCTGCTCGAAACCCAGCGCCAGCACGCAGTCGGCCGTCCCGGACTCGACGGCCTGACGGGCCAGGAACAGGGCCGAGGAACCGGTCGAGCAGTTGTTGTTGACGTTCACCACCGGGATCCCGGTGCGGCCGACCTCGTAGAGCACCCGCTGGCCCGACGTCGAGTCGCCGTACACGTAGCCGGCGTACGCCTGCTGCAGCGCGCCGTGCTCGACGCCCGCGTCGGCGAGTGCTGCGCGCACCGCGTTCGCGCCCAGCACGTCATAGGGTTCCGACCTGCTCGGGGTGCGGAACGGGACCATCCCGACCCCCGCCACGTACGCTCGACGCATCGTTCATCCTCCAGTTCGTTCAGGGCCCGCCACCGTCTCCGGTGGGGCCGATCCGGGTTCGTCCGAGGTGGCGCCGTTCTCGCCACCGATCCGCGCCCAGGTCTCCGGGCGGTGGCGGCGCAGCCAGTGCGCGTAGGCCGTCCCGCCCGCGGTGACGGCCACGACGGCGCCGATGCACACGGCGGCCGTCGTCCCGCTGCCACCGACCATCACGTCCGCGTTCACCGTCGCCTGGAACACCACAGCTCCCATGCCGAGCACTGCCAGACCGGGCGCGACGGTCGTCCGCCACACCGAGCTCTCGGCGCCGCGGTTCCGCCGGAAGAACGCGATGATCGCGACGGAGGTCGCCAGCATCAGCGCGAAGATCACCCAGAGGCCGAGGCCCTGCAGTGCCACGTAGGCGACGGTCGAGTCGACCTGCAGCACGGCGGGCACCATCAGGATCAGCAGGATGACGACGGCGACGGTCGCCGCGGCCAGGGTCGGCGCCCGGTACCGGGGGTGCACCCGGCCGAGCCACTGCGGCAGGACCCGGTCGCGTCCCAGCGCGAAGCAGTAGCGGGCACAGATGTTCTGCACGGCCAGCATGGCCGCGATCACGCTGGTCACCAACAGCACGCTCGCCACGTCCCGGACCACCGTCCCGGCGTACTGGGCGAGGCTCGCGAGGTAGCTCTCCGCGGGCGTGGCGGCGGTGGCGATCGCCGCGTCGGTGCCGTAGGCGACCAGGTAGGCGTACGAGCTGAGTGCCCAGAACGACGCCAGCACGACGACGGTGAGGTAGGTGGCGCGCGGGATCGTGCGCCCGGGATCGCGGGTCTCGTCGCGGAACACCTGGATCGACTCGAAACCGGTGAGGCAGGCGATGCCGAAGAGCAGGGCGAACCCGATCGAACCGGTGCCGAGCTGCGTGGTGACGTCGATGCCGTACCCCTCCGGTCCACCGTCGGCCAGTACGAGGGCGTCCCAGAGCACGACGACGGCGATCTCCAGTGCCAGGCAGACCGCGAGCACCCGCGCCGAGATCTCGATGTTGAACAGGGTCAGGGCGGACACCACGGCCCACAGCACGACCGCCCACACCCACCAGGCCACGGCGGGCCCCCCGAACACCCCGTGGACCAGCTCGTTCGTGACGACCCCGCCCAGGCCGTAGGTCGCGGCACCGGTCACCAGGTATCCGGTGAGGGCGGCGAAACCGGCGCCCAGACCGGCTGCCCGGCCGAGCCCCGCGGTGACGTAGGTGTAGAAGGCACCGGGTTTGACCATGTGCCGGGCCATCGCCATCAACCCGACGGCGAACACCAGCATCACCAGCATGACGAGCAGGTAGATCAGCGGCGTGGCGGCGCCGAGCCCGTAGCCGATGATCACCGGCACGTATCCGCCCATCGCCAGCAGCGGGGCGATGTAGGACAGCGCCAGCAGCAGCAGGGCCGGTGTCCCGAGGCGGCCCTCGAGCCGCGACGCGTGCCTCTCCTCCTGGCGTGTCATCGCCGGGCCGATCCGGGCGTACCGCCGGGGGCGTCCGCGAGGCGGGCGATCCGGGCCTGGGAGTAGTAGCCGAGCTCCCCGAATCCGGCCGCCTCCGTCTCCTGCAGGTTCGCGACGGTCACCGCGAGGTGCTCGGCACGGTGGCCGGCCGCCCGCACGGCGTCCAGACAGATCCGTGAGGTCTCGGCGTAGAGCGCGACCGTCGCCTGGTCCGACCCGAACTCGCCGCTCGTGATCGCGGCGACGGTCTCCTCGGTCGTGTAGGCGATGGTCTGCAGCGGCGGCACGGTGATCTCCCGCAGCGCCTCGACGGACACGCCCTGGTCGAGCAGATAGGCCGCGGCCTCCACGTACGCGCTCATCGCGGGCATGAAGAACGCCGAGATCCCGACGAACATCACGTTCGCGGTCCGGATGTCCTCGGACACGTGCCGCGACGATCCGGCGAGGGCCGTCAGGGTCTGCTCGTGCTCCGCCCAGATCGCCCGGGGCCCGGAGTAGAAGATCGACGCCTCGGCCGAGCCCAGGTCCTGCGGGTAGCAGAAGATGCCGCCCTCGAGGACGCGCGCTCCCCGGGCCCCGGCCCAGCCCGCGAACTGTTCCGCCTCGTCCGGCGTACCGTTCGCGAGGTTGACCAGGGTGGTGACGCCCCAGTCGTCGACCGGGCCGAGGGCCGATCGTGTGGTGTCGTAGGTCGACGTGCACGAGACGACGAGTGGCGACGCCCGCACCGCGTCGACGATGGACCGGACGGGGGTGACGCCGGCACCGGCCAGCGCCTCGGCCCGCGCGTGGGTCCGGTTCCAGGCCGCGACCCGGTACCCGTCCTTCGCGAACTGCCGGGCGAGCCCGGCGCCCATCAACCCGCAGCCGACGACGGTGACGTCGTGCGGTCCCGGGTGCGTGTCGGGATCGGACATGGTGCTCCTTCAGTGCCCCGGACGGGGATCAGGCGGACGGGGATCGGGCGGGCGGGATGTTCTGGTTGCCGGCGAAGACGTTGTCCGGGTCCCACCCGGCCTTGAGCGCGCGCAGCCGGTCGTACCGGTCGCCGTAGAGGCGGCGGACCCGGTCGGGGCCGCGATCGGCGCCCGCGGTGTTCGGGTGGCCGCAGCCGTCGCGGATCGGGCCGATGCGCCGGGTCAGGTCCACGACCCCGGCTATCCACCGGTCGTGCGCGGCGTCCTCGGCGGCGTCGGTCCACCAGCTCCCGGGCACGATCTGCCAGGTCGGGACCTCGGCGGTCTCGCGCAGCGCGCTGGGGAACTCGGGCGCGCGGGCGAGCGCGCCCCGGCGGGTGAGGATCTCGATCATCCGGACGCCGCTGCCCGCCGGTTCGCGGATCTCGGCGACCAGCGCGTCGACCAGGTCGTCGCCGAGCGCGGTGACGGGCTGCTCGTCGACGGCGGCCCGGGTGACCGGGAAGGCGTCGTCGAACCGGAAGGTCAGCTCGGTGTAGGACATCGCGGCCACGGTGTCCTCCGCGGGCGGCGCGCCGAACGACCGCAGCCGGTCGAGCTCGGCCCGCGCCTGGTCCTGCGGCCCGCTGTGGCAGACGAACACGTCCAGCGCGCCGCGTCCGCCGAGCGACGCGGAGCCGAGCTGCGGCAGCAGGTTCAGGTTCTCCGACGCCCAGTCCCAGTCGCGCAGCGCGTGCAGTGGGCCGTCGAGGTCGTCCAGCGCCCAGGACATCAGACCGGCGTGCACGACCGGCGGCACCTCGTGCAGCCGGACCTCCAGCGCGGTCACCACACCGAAGTTCCCGGTCGACCCACGCACCGCCCAGAACAGGTCCGGGTTCTCCTGCGGCGACGCCCGCACCACCGCACCGTCCGCCGTCACCAGCTCGACGGCCAGGATGTTGTCGCAGGCGTAACCGGCCCGGGTCGAGAGATGGCCGATCCCGCCGCCGAGCATCAGCCCGACCCCGGTCAGCGACAGGCCCCCGGTCACCGCGGCCAGCCCGTGCACCCCGGCCTCCACCTGCAGGTCCCCGCCGCTCACGCCGCCCTGGATGCGGGCCAGCCGCTGCCCGGGCAGGATCTGCACACCGCGCATCGGCGACAGGTCGACGACCAGTCCCCGGCCGTGGTCCAGGCCGCCGAGGTTGGTCCCGGTGCTGCGCACGTCCAGTCGCATCCCGTGCTCACGCGCGTAGCCGACGGCCGCCAGCACGTCGGAGACTCCCGCGCACCGGGCGATGATCCCGGGGCGCGCGTCGACCCGCTGGTTGAACACCGGGCGGGCTGCGTCGTAGCCGGGCCGTGCCGGCACCAGCCACTCACCGCGGAAGAACCTCGGAGCATCCGCTGCACGGCCGCCGGGCACCGGTCACGCCTCCGCAGGCGGGATGTTGTGGCTGCCGGTGAAGACGTTCCCGGGGTCCCACGCGCGCTTGAGCGTGCGCAGCCGGTCGAGCCGGTCGCCGTAGAGTCCCCGCAGCCCGTCGAGGTCACGGGCGGTGCCGACGCTGCCCGGATGGTCGTCGCCGGCGACCGTGCCCACCTGGCGCACCGTGCCGATCGCGTCGGCGACCCAGCGGACGTTCGCGGCGTCGGCGGCGGGATCCTCCCAGAAGGCGGTGGGGCCGACGCCGAAGGACGGGGCGACGGCGGACTCCCGCCACGCACCCGGGTGCGGCGGAGCGGCACACATCGCCCCATAGCGGGGAACCAGCTCGAAAGAGCGCGCGGCCCCGGTCGCCGGTTCCCGGACCTTCTCGACCAATGCCGCGACCAGCTCGTCGGTGAGCTCGCCGACGGACTGCTCGTCCATCGCCGCCCGCATCGGTGGGTAACCGTCGTCGAACATGGTGCAGAGCTCCAGGAACGGGAGAGCGCACACGGTCTCCTCGTCAGGTGTGCCTGCCGCACGAAGCCGGTCGAGATCGGACTTCGCATCCTCCGGCGACCCGCTGTGGCAGACGATGAGGTCCAGGCCGCCGCGGCCACCGTTGGCCGCCGTGCCGAGCAGCGCGAGCACGGCGAGATCGTCGGACGCACCACCCCGGTCCCGAAGGGCACGGATCGGCGCGTCGAGCCGGTCGTAGGACCAACTCATCGTCCCGGCGTGGACGATCGGGGGCATGTCGTGCAGCCGGACCTCCAGCGCGGTCACCACACCGAAGTTCCCGGTCGTCCCGCGCACCGCCCAGAACAGGTCCGGGTTCTCCTCCGGCGACGCCCGCACGACCGAACCGGCCGCGGTCACGATCTCGACGGCCAGGATGTTGTCGCAGGCGAAGCCGGCGCTCGGCGTCAGGTGGCTGATGCCGCCGGCGAGCCAGGCACCCGTCCCGGTGCGCGACACGATCCCGGTCGTGGCGGCGAGACCGTGCACGGCGGCCTCGATCTGCAGGTCCACGCCACGGATGCCGCCCTGGACCCGGGCGATGCGCTCCCCGGGCAGGATCTCGACCGCACGCATCGGCGACAGGTCGATGACCACCCCGGTGCCCGCCGTGAGGCTGCCGAAGGTCACCCCGGTGCACCGCACGTCGATCGGGATGCCGCGTTCGTGCGCGTACCGGAGCGCGGCGACGACGTCCGAGACGCCGGCGCAGCGCGCGATGACCTCGGGCCGGGCATCGGCCCGCAGGTTGAAGACCGGACGGGCGTCGTCGTAGCCGGGTGAACCGGGCACCAGCCAGTCACCGCGGAAGAACTGAGGGGTCACACCGGTTCCTTGTCGCTCGGGGTGGTGGATCGAGGGGGCCGCCGGGCTCAGTGCCGCAGCCCGCGTTCCTTGAGCAGCGGCATGACGTGCGTGCCGAAGGCCTCGACGCTGCGCGCCGGGTCCCAGAAGCACATCGCGACGTGCTCGACGCCCGCCTCGTACAGGTCGGCGAGCTCGTTCGCGACGGTCTCGTAGGAGCCGACGATCTGCCGCCCGCTGATGCCGAGACCGAGATTGCGGACCCAGTTCTCGTTCACCTGGGCGTCGAGGGCCTCCGAGGGCACGCCCCGGTACCGCGAGTACAGGTTCTGCACGGCCGCGACGTCGATCTCCTGCTCGAGCCAGGCCATGGTCGCGGCGGCCTTCTCGTCCGTCTCGTCCATCACGACGAAACACATCCCGCAGATCCGGACCTGGCGGTCGTGCGACGCGGCCGCAGCACGGACCTTGGCCGCCGTCGTCGCGTAGCTGGCCTTGACCGCGTCGCTGTCGTGGCCGCCGGACTGGAGCCCGGCGATGAAGATCGCGTCGCACTGCCGGGCGGCGAAGTCGATGCCCAGATCGGAGGAGGCCGCGCTCATCAGCAGCGGGCGCGGGCTGCTCGTCGGCCTCGGGTTCACCTGGGCGCCGTAGGCCTGGAAGTACTTCCCCTCGAAGTCGACCGGCTCGGCCGAGGTCCACAGGTACTTCAGCAGCGTGCAGAACTCGTCGGCCATGGCGTAGCGCTCGGCCGAGGAACGCGTGATACCGCGCTCGTCGGCGTCCGGGTCCCGCTCGGTGCCGAAACCGAAGCCGAACTGCGCGTAGTCGGCGAGATCGTAGGCCGCGACGATGTTGACGCCGAGCCGGCCGCCGGAGACGTGATCGGTGGCGGCGGTCAGCTTCGCGACCAGCAGCGGATGGAAGTCGTAGCCGACGTGCACCGTGGTGAACAGGCCGAGCCGGTCGGTGACCGCCGCCGATGCGGCCGCACCGGTCGCGAAGTCCAGGCCCGCGCCGTTCCAGTTGGTCGCGCCGCCGTAGCCGCTCCACATGCCGTACTGCAGCTGGCTGTCGAAGCCGACCCGCTCGGCGGTCCGCAGCAGCTCGCGCGACGCGGGCCAGGCCCACTGGTCGGCGTAGCGCCCCTCGTCGGTCAGCACCGCCTTCGTCGCCGCCAGCCCGGACCGGACGTTCCAGGCGAACAGCGAGACGTGCAGCGGGTGGTCGCGCTCCAGGGACGGCTGGCCGCCGGGATCGAACGGCCCGCGGATCACCTCGGCCGGCACGCTCGCGCGGGGTTGCAGCTTCTTGGCCTGGTCGATGCTCATCGGCCCTCCCCAGGGCTCGGTGTGGATGCGCCGCGTCCGAACCGCTCGTGCAGCCGGGGCAGCACGTCGGTGCAGAAGCCGCGCAGGAAGCGTTCCTGGTCGTGCCCCGGACCGTGGAAGACGAGGTGGTTGAAGCCGACCTCGACGTAGGGCGCGATCCGCTCGACGACCTCCTCCGGGTCGTCGGAGACGATGAAGCGGGTGTGCGCCCGATCGAGGATCCGGTCGGCCGCCTGCTCCATCTCGAGTGCGTCGTCGATGCCGGTCTTCTCCTCCGGCCTGAGCGCGAGCGGGGCCCAGAAGTGGCAGGCCTCCTCCGCGTACCGCACGTCCTTGTCGTAGGAGACCTTGATCTCGATGAACCGGTCGATCCGGTGCACGTCACGGCCGGCGGCGGCGGCGCCCTCGGCGAGCGCGGCGAGCAGGTCCCGGTACAGCTGGGGGTCCTTGCCCGAGGTGGCGATGTAGCCGTCGCCGACCCGGCCGGCCAGCTTCGCCGCGAGCGGGCCGGACGCGGCGAGGTAGATCGGGATCTGCTGCTCCGGGCGGTCGTAGATGGTCGCCCGGTCGGTGCGGTAGTACTCGCCCTCGAAGGTGACCCGGTCCTCGGACCACAGCTTCCGGATGAGCTCGAGCGACTCGCGCAGCATCAGCCTGCGCTCCTTCGGGCCCGGCCACTCGCCCGCGGTCGCCGGCGTCTCGTTCAGCGCCTCGCCGGTGCCGACCCCCAGGAAGACCCGGCCGGGGTTCAGGCAGGCCAGCGTGGCGAACGCCTGCGCGACGACCGACGGGTGGTAGCGCATCGTCGGCGTCAGCACGCTGGTGCCGAGGGTCGCCTGCCGGGTGCGCTCCCCCAGCGCACCCAGCCACGGCAGCACCGCCGGGGTGTGCCCGCCGTGGTGGCGCCACGGCTGGAAGTGGTCGGAGACGGCGATCGTCTCCAGGCCGAGCTCCTCGGCCAGCATCGAATAGTCGACCAGGGCGCGCGGGCCGAACTGCTCCGCGGACGCCTTGTAGCCGTACTTCATGGGACCTGCTGTGACTGACGACACCCGCAGAACCTTACTGTAACTCTGCTGAGTTGACAACAACGATTCGCGGCGGGCGGCGCGGGCGCGGGCACCCCCCGGGGACGCGTCGAGCCCGGTACGGGGAGTCCCCGTACCGGGCTCGGCGCCGGCAGTGCCGTGCGGGTGGCGTCGGCCGGTCAGTACGTGGGCGGGGTGGCCACCCAGAGGAAGCGGGTCGGAACCGGGCCGGTGTTGGTCCACTCGTGCTCGATCGTGCTGGGGTAGTAGAGCGACTCCCCCGGCCGGACCTTGAAGCGCTGCCCGGTCCCGAGGCGCACGTCGAGCACGCCCTCCAGGATGAACAGCACCTCCTCGCCCTCGTGGACGCTGGACTCGCTCGACTCGGCCGACGGCTCCAGGGTGATCAGCATCCCGTCGAGCAGCGTCTGCCCGTTGATCAGCTGCTCCGCCCGGTACCCGTGAATCGTGCTGACCTTGCGCTTCCCGGCGCTGGACAGCTGGACGAGCTCGGTCGTGTCGGTACGCAGCACCGCGGAGACGGTCGAGCCGTACACGTGCGTCAGCCGGTGCAGGCTCTGCGAGGACACCCCGGTCTGGTCCCGCTCCAGTGCACTGAGGAACGACGGCGACAGCTCGGCCTGCTCCGCGGCCTGGCCGAGCGTCATCCCCGCGTCCTGGCGGAGCTTGCGCAGTCGCGGACCGATCGCCGGCTCCGCGTCGGACGCGGCCGGCGCGGGCGCCGGCTCGTCACCGTCCTGCAGGGCCCGCCGGATGCCCTCGATGTTGAGCCGCTCCACCTTCCGCAGGTGCGCGATGCGGCGGAGCCGCTGCAGGTCGGCCTCGTTGAAGTAGCGGTAGCCGTTCGAGCCGCGATGGGCGCTGACCAGGCCGTTGCGCTCCCAGACCCGCACCGTCGTCGGACTGACGTCCGCGATCCGGGCCGCCTCCTGGACGCGGTAGACACCACCCTGTCCCGCCGGTGCGGCCGGCCCGCGCTTGGACGGGGCGGGACGTTCGGACATGGGGGTTCCTTCCGTACACCGGCTCGGACGTCGTGAGCCCGGACCGACGATACCGGCGCCGGCCGTGACCGAACCCCGCGCCCCGGCCGCGCCGGGGCGCGGTGCGCACCACGCCGGCCGGCGGCGCATCCGCCGGGTTCGTCCCCCGGCGCCCCGATCGGCACCGAACTCTGCTGGAGATCCGCCGTCTTGGCGCACTCCGGCAGGGGGACCCGGCGGACCGCGGTCAGGTCGCGGTGACGACCGTCTTCGTCTGCGTGTACCGGTCGATCGCCGCGGTCCCGCTCTCCCGGGCGCGGCCGGACTGCTTGTAGCCGCCGAACGGCAGTGCCGGGTCGAAGGCGTTGTAGCAGTTGATCCACACGTTCCCGGCCTGCAGGTCCCTGGTCATCCGTTCCGCGGTCGCCAGGCCCCCGGTGAACACGCCCGCGGCCAGCCCGTACGGCGTGTCGTTCGCGAGCCGGACCGCCTCGTCGATCCCGTCGAACGGGGTCACCGACAGGACCGGGCCGAACACCTCCTCGCGCTCGACGGCCATCTCGCGGGTGGTCCCGGTCAGCACGGTCGGCGCCACGTAGTGGCCGGGGCCGTCGACCGCGTCGCCCCCGCAGGCCGCCCGCGCGCCGGCCAGCAGGCCGGACCCGACCAGGCCCAGCACGCGTTCGCGCTGGGCACCGGAGATCAGCGGGCCGGTCGTCGTCGAGGGGTCCAGCGGCGGCCCGACCACGAGGGCGCCGGCCACGGCGCACAGCCCGGCCAGCACCTCGTCGAACACCTGCCGGTGCACGAACACCCTGCTCGGCGCGGTGCAGAACTGTCCGGAGAGGAGGAACGCGTTGCCCGCCACCGTCTCCACCGCGGCGTCGAGGTCCGCGTCGGGGAACACCAGCGCCGGCGACTTGCCGCCGAGCTCCAGCGAGACCGGGGTCAGGTTGGCCGCCGCGGCGGCGGCGATCCGCTTCCCGGTCACCGTCGACCCGGTGAACGAGATCGCGTCCACCCCGGGATGCTCGACGAGTGCCGCCCCGGCGACCGAGCCCAGGCCCGGGACGACGTTGAGCACGCCCGGCGGCAGTCCGGCCCCGGCGAACAGCTCGGCGACGCGCAACGCCCCCAGCGGGGTCTGCTCGGCGGGCTTGACCACCGCCGTGTTCCCGGTCGCGAGCACGTTCCCGATCTTGTCGAGCAGCATCGCGGCCGGCGAGTTCCAGGGCAGGATCATCGCGACCACGCCCAGCGGCTCGCGCAGGACCCGGGCCCCGAACCGGTCGCCCGGCAGGCCGGACGGGGCGAGCGCGTCACCGCTGATCCGCGCCGCGGTGCCCGCCGCGTACTCGAGCGACCCGACCCCCGCGGCGATCAGCTCCCGGGAGAGCCCGATCGGGATGCCGGCGTCGATCGCGTCGAGCTGCGCGAGCTCGTCGGAGTGCCGGTCGACCACGGCCGCCGCCGCACGGATCAGCCGGCCGCGGTCGGACGCCGCGAGCCAGCGCCAGTCGTCGGCCTCGAACGCCGCCCTGGCGCTGGACACCGCGCGGTCGACGTGCTCGGCTCCGGCGATCGCGACCTCGGCGATCCGCAGTCCGGTCGACGGGTCCTCGACGGCGAGCGGCGGTGCGTCACCGACCGGCACGCCGCCGATGAGCATCGGCCGGCTCACCTCGAGCCACGCCCGCAGCGACGGCTGCACCCCGGCGAGCGTCCCGGCCCCGTCACGTGTCGATGTCATCGTCCCCACCCGTCTCCCGTCCACGCAGCAGATCGGCTGCCTTCTCCGCGATCATCACCGTCGCCGCGTTCGGGTTGCAGGACACCAGCGTCGGCATCACCGAGGCATCCGCGACGCGCAATCCGTGCACGCCCGCCACCCGCAGCTGCGGGTCCACCACGGCGCCGGTGTCCGAGCCCATCCGGCAGGTGCCGGCGAGGTGGAAGTAGCTGCCCGTCGCGTCCCGGACGGCGCGTTCGAGCCCGTCGCGCCCCAGCCGGAGCAGCGCGGTGCTCTCCGAGCGGCCGCCCCATTCGTCGAACACCCCGGTCGCGACGATCTCCTCGACCAGCCCGATCCCGGCGGCCAGGACGGCGACGTCGGCGGGGTCGCTGAGATAGCGGGGGTCGATGACCGGTGGCCGGTCCGGGTCGGCCGATCCCAGCCGTACCGTCCCGCGGCTGCGCGTCCGCATCAGGCCGACGGCGAAGGTGATGCTGTTCGGGAACGGTTCCTGCCACTCGTAGTGGAAGTCCATGCCGGCGGCGGTGACGTGCAGGTCGGGGGCGGCCGAGTCCGGGTCGCTGCGGGCGAGCAGCGTCGCGGCGGGCCGCAGGTACTCCGGCGGCAGCGGCCGTTCGGCCCGGTACCGGATGCCCGCCAGCAGCGGATGGTCCTGCAGGTTGTGCCCCACCTCGGGGGCGTGCACGGCCGGCTCGATCCCGAGCGCGGACAGCTCGTCGGCGGGCCCGACACCGGAGAGCAACAGCAGGTGCGGCGAGCCGACGGCGCCCGCGCAGAGCACGACCTCCGAGGCCGCCGTCGCCAGCTGCCGGGTGCCGTCCCGGTGGTACTCCACCCCGGTGCAGCGGCCGCCGTCGATCCGCAGCCTGCGGACCGCGGCGTGCTGCCGGACGGTCAGGTTCGGCCGGTCCATCGCCGGGCGCAGGTACGCCGAGGCGGTGCTCTCCCGCCGGTCCCGGACGATCAGCGCGTCCGGGAACCCGACGCCCAGCATGGCGGCGCCGTTGAGGTCCGCCACCTGCTCGTGCCCGGCCCGGCGGGCGCCCTCGGCGAAGCGCAGGCCGACCGGATCGGAGGTGCCGGACGGGCGCGGGTGCAGCGGGCCGCCCCGGCCGCGGTAGCGGGGATCGCCGTCCGGGACGTCCTCGGAGCGCCGGAAGTACGGGAGCACCCGCGCGTGCTCCCAGCCGTGCGCGCCATCCTCGGCCCACCCGTCGAAGTCGGCGGCGTGACCGCGCAGGTGCACCATGTTGTTGATCGAGCCGGAGCCGCCGAGCACCCTGCCGCGGGCCGCCAGGCAGGTCCGCCCGGTGCCCGGCTGACGGACGGTCTCGAAGCCCCAGTCGGCGTCGCTGCCGAGCAGCGCGGGCCACTGCTCCGGCGACTCCACGTCGGGCCGCCGCTCGTCGCCGCCCGCCTCGATCAGCAGCACCGACGTCCGCGGGTCCTCGGTGAGCCGGGCCGCCAGGACGCACCCGGCCGTGCCGCCGCCGACCACCACGTAGTCGTGGTGGTCGGCCGGTGCGCCGGTCATCTCGGGTCGTCGATCGCGTTCAGCACCTCGAACGCGGCCTCGGACGAGCGCCCCAGCATGGACACGACCGGATGGGTCACGCCGGCGTCGACCAGCGCCTGCAGCTTCGCCCGGCACAGCTCCGGCGGGCCGGCGATGCTGAGCGTGTCGATCATCTCCGGGGTGACCGCCGCGGCCACCTCGCGCACCCCGCCGGAGGCGAACGCGGCACGCAGCCGGTCGGCGAGCCCCGGATCGAGCCCGTTGCCCGCCAGGATCCGTTCCGCCTCCGGGGCCAGCATGAGCACGCCGAGCAGCGGCCCGACGATCCGCTGCGCGGCCTGTTCGTCGTCGGCGACGGCGAGCAGGACCATCGCGGCGATGTCGACGTCGGCCGGATCGCGGCCGGCCTCGACGGCGCCGGCCGCCACGTCCTGCACCGCCTGCCGGACGAACTCCGGCGAGGTCTGCGGCACGAACGCGCCCGCGCCGCGCCGTCCCGCGAGCTGGAGCATCTTCGGGCCGACGGCCCCCACGTAGATCGGGAGCGGGCGGGCGCCGCGGATCACCAGGCGGGCGCCGCGCGCGGTCACCACCTTGCCCTCGTACCGGACTTCCTTGCCGGCCGCCAGCTGTTCCAACACGTCGATCGCCTCGCGGACGGCGGTGAGCGGACGGGAGCCGTCGTAGCCCATCTGGTCGGCGACCTGGTGCTGGGCGCCGGAGCCGATCCCGATGACGGCGCGGCCGGCGCTCAGCTCGTCCAATGTCGCGAACGCCATCGCGAGCGCCGCCGGATGCCGGGTGTAGGGGTTGAGCACCGACGTCCCCAGCATCACCCGCTCGGTGGCGGTGGCGACCGCGGCCAGCGACACCAGCGGATCGCGGGCGTAGTAGCCGTCGGCCATCCAGACCGAGTCCAGGCCCGCCTGCTCGGCCTTGCGGGCGAGCTCGGTCATCCTGTCGGTGGGGACGTCGCCCGCGAACCAGATCCCGCGTCGCAGCATCAGACCTTCTCCTTGACCTCGTCGGCATCGTCTTCGGTGAACCACGCGGCGACGGCCGTCCGCGACGGCTTGTCCAGGCCGCCACGCGGGATCTTCGCGACCACCCGGACGTCGCGGGGGATCTTGAACGACGGCAGCGCCGCGCCGAGCGCCGTCGCCACCGCCTCCCGTACCGCCTCCGGGTCGTGCCCGGCGACGACCTCGACGGCGAGTCCGACGTCCTCGCCGAGCACCGGATGCGGGATCGCACAGGCGACCGCGCCGGTCACCCCCGGGACCCGGGCCGCGACGTCCTCGACGTCGAAAGGGTCGAACTTGTAGCCGCCCCGGTTGATCCGGTCACCGACCCGGCCGCGGATGACGTAGGCGTCCCCCCGCCGTTCCACGACGTCGCCGGTGTGGACCCAGCCGTCGCGGACCCGCTCGGCGGTGAGATCGGGCCGGTCGAGATAGCCCTCCATCATCCCGAAGGACCGCATGACCAGCTCGCCCTCGCGTTCGACGTCCCGGCCGTCCGCGTCGACCAGCCGGATCTCGACCCCGTCGAGCGGCCGGCCGGCGCCGTGCGCGTCGGAGTCGATCGCGACCGTCATCCCGGCACACGTCTCGGTCAGCGCGTAGGCGTTGACCAGCCGGGCGCCGCCGGGGCGGGCGAGGAACCAGTCCACGTCCACGCCGGCGGGCGACTGGCCGATCACCACGTAGGTGCGGGCGGAGGGCACGGCGTCCGGCTCGGCCTGGCGCCACAGCGCGAGATGCGCCGGTGCGCCGTAGAACACGGTGCCCTGCACGCTGCGCATGAACTCGCCGAACGTGGCGGCGTCGAACTTCGGGAGCACGTGCATCCGTGCCCCGGCGTCCAGGCCGACGTTGAGCAGACCGTTGGTGGTGGCGGCGCTGCCCGCCGGGAACGCCGAGACGATCGTGTCGTGCCCGCCGATCGGCTCGCCGGGCTGGTCGAACGACACCCGCCCGGCGAACGCCAGCTGGGTCGCCATGACGGCGGCCCAGGCCAGCGCCCAGTGGCTGAGCAGGATCCCCTTCGGCTCGCCGGTCGTACCGGAGGAGAACGAGATCTCGGCCATCGGGTGCCCCCACCGGTCGAGCAGCGGCTCCCCGCGCGGTGCGGCGGCCGGCCGGACGGTCCGGCCGGCGCTGCCCAGGACGGTGCCCGCCCCGGCGAAGTCGATCTGCCGGCGCAGGTCGTGCGCGGGCACCTTCGGGTTCAGCACGAGCGCGGGACGCCCGGCGGCGTGCGCGGCGACGTAGCTCACCGCGAACTCGGTCACGTCCGCGACGTCGTAGAGCAGCGCGACCGGCGAGACGTCGCCGCGCAGCGACCCGGCGCGCCGTCGGGACCGCTCGTGCCACTCCGCATAGGTCATCCACCGGCCGGCGTAGCCCAGGGCGGGCCGGTCGGGGTCCGCTGCCGCCCAGTGCGCGACCCGCTCGTGCGAACGGACCTCGCGGACGTCGTCGGGCGTCCGTCTCACTGCTCGTCCGACGCCCAGACGAACTCCTGGAACTCCACGAGCATGCCGTGGAAGGTGCGCGGGTTCGTCCACACGACCCGGTTGGTGAGGTAGCGGCGGCCGGCGTACTCGCCGTTCTCGAACAGCCGCGGCTCGTCCTCCACCAGGCCGACGCCGGCCGCGCGGAGCCGCTCGATGGTGGCGTCGAGGTCGCTCACCTGGATGATCGAGTTGAAGTACCCCTCGCCGCGGCGCTTCACGGCCCGGCCGATCGGCCCGGTCCCGTCGACCATGTCCTGCATGAGGTTGATCCGCTGGTCGCCGACGTGCACGTAGGCGAACTTCATCTCGATCCCCGGGTCGGGGGCCTCGATCACCGGGCAGGCCTTCGTCCCGAAGACGGCCTCGAACTTGGCGATCGCGGCGTCCAGGTCCTCGACCGCCAGGCCGAGCTCCTGCACACCCAGGAACACGCTCTCGTCACTCACTGGTCGTTCTCCTCGGTTCGGTTCCGGTCAGAGCTGGTAGGTCAGGCCCGGCGCCATGGCGTCGGTCAGTGCGAAGGACTCCCGGGCGAGGGAGAGGTCGGCCAGCGGTGTCACGTTGAGCAGCACGACGTGCTCGAGGC
This sequence comes from Pseudonocardia kongjuensis, assembly GCF_039526905.1. Classification (NCBI taxonomy): domain Bacteria; kingdom Bacillati; phylum Actinomycetota; class Actinomycetes; order Pseudonocardiales; family Pseudonocardiaceae; genus Pseudonocardia; species Pseudonocardia kongjuensis. The sequence goes on from NZ_BAAAJK010000027.1 coordinate 215,080, forward strand.
CGGCCCGCACGTAGGGCTCGAGCTGGCGGGTGATGTCGTCCGGGGAGCCGTGCAGGACGTGCTCCCGCACCACCTCCGGCGGGATCGAGTCGATCATCTTGAGGATCTCGTCCCGGCCGTACCGGCCCGGGATGTACTCGGTGATCCCGACGGCGGACGCGCCGAGCGGATGGGCCGCGCCGTGCCGTTCGTAGGCCGCGGCGGGCAGCGTCAGGCACATGCCCTTGACGAAGGGGTGGTCCAGCAGCGGTTGCGCCGCGTCGACGTCGGGGGCGACGGCGGTGAAGCCGAACAGCCCGAACGTGAAGGGGTCCTGCTCCCGGCCGGCGCGGGCCCGGGCCGTGTCGATCCGGCCGACCCGGTCGGCGTAGTCCTCCGCTGTGATCATCGCCGGCAGCCAGCCGTCGCCGAGCTCGCCGGCCACCCGGCACATGCGCGGGCCGGTGCCGCACAGCCACAGCTCGGGGAAGCCGGACTCCGGGGCGGGCAGACCGAACACGGCGTCGTCGAACCGGAAGTGCTCGCCCTCGAAGGCGACCGGCCCGTCGCTGCCCCAGAGGGCGCGGATGACCCGGATCGACTCCTCCATCCGGCCGACCGGCCGGTCGAACGGGAGACCGAAGGGAAGGATGTTCTCCCCCTCGCCGCCCCCGATGCCGAGGATCGTGCGACCGCCGGCGATGTGCTGCAGGGTGAGGAACTGCTGGGCCAGCGCGACCGGATGGCGCCGGATCGACTCGGTCGTGATGCCGATCGAGATGGTCGAGGTCACCGAACCGGCGACGGCCATCGCGGCGACCGGGTCGAAGAAGGTGTCCGGGTTCGTCCCGGGGCGCGCGACCGCGCTGATGTCCGGGGTCCAGATCGACCGCGGGACCCAGCCCATGTAGTGGTCCCCCCACCACATCGACGCGTAGCCCGCCTTCTCGGCGGCCTGCGGGCGCGCGGTGAGCATCGACGCGGGTGGGCCCATCGGGCCACCGATGCCGACGGCGACGGTGCGGGTGGTTGGCTCGCTCATGAGGTCTCCCGGGGGGTGAACATCGGGATCTGGTGGCCGTCGACGGTCGGCTCGAAGACCACCCGGACCGGCAGGCCGATGTGGACGGAGTCGGGCTCGCAGCCGACGATGTTGCTCTGCACGATCAGGCCGCCCCGTTCGTCGCCCAGCTGCACCATCGCGGCGACATAGGGCACGATCTTCTCGAAGCCCTCGGTGTCGTTGCGGTGGATCGTGCTGTGCGTGAAGACGGTGCCGGTGGTCGCCTCGCGCTCGTCGAGCTCGGTCGACCAGCAGTGACAGCAGAAGCCGCGGTACGGGAACTGGAACTCCTGGCAGGAGCGGCACTGCTGGACGACGAAGCGGCCGGCGTCGGCCGCGTCCCAGAACGGCCTCGTCTCGGGCGTGTGGGTGGGCAGCGGGCGTTCCCACGACATGGCGCTCACCGGTCCTTCGACAGGATGGCGACGGCCGAGCCCTGCACGCCCATGTAGGCCGAGCCGGTGCCGTACACGAGGGCGAACTCGGGATCGGCGACCTGGTAGCCGGGTGCCTCGCCGCGCAGCTGGCGGACCGCCTCGATCAGCAGGAACAGGCCGCGCCGGCCGGGGTGGTTGGAGCAGAGGCCGCCGCCGTCGGTGTTCACCGGCAGCGGCCCGCCGGGGGCGATGCCGCCCGCCTCCACGAAGGCCCCCGCCTCGCCGGGCGCGCAGAGGCCGAGCCCCTCCAGGCCGAGGATGGTGGCGATGGTGAAGGCGTCGTAGACCTGCGCCACGTCGACGTCGGACGGCCGGATCCCGGCCATCGCGTAGGCCCGGTCGGCGGACTCGCGGGTGATCCCGGCGAAGTCCCGGTTCCAGTCGGCGTAGCCGCCCGAGGAGTTCGCGACGGCCTCGCCGAAGCCGAGCACCCAGACCGGTTCCTTGCGCAGCTTCGTCGCCCGGTCCGGTGTGGTGAGCACGATCGCGCCGCCGCCGTCGGTGATGACGCAGCACTCCAGCCGGTGCACCGGCGAGGCGATCACCGGTGAGGAGAGCACCTCGTCGACCGTGATCGGGCGGCGCGCGAAGGCGTCCGGGTTCAGCGCCGCGTACTGGCGCGCGGTGACGGCCACGGCGGCGGACTGCTCCGGCGTGAGGCCGTACTCGAACATCTGGCGCTGCATCAGCATGCCGATGTAGCCGATGATCGTGGTGCCGTAGGGCTCCATGAACGCGTCCGGGAACGGCATCGTCGGCCGGCCGATCAGGTCGCCGAAGTTGCGCGTGCCGACCTTCACCGCCTGCGACCGGGTGCACGCGCCGTAGCTGATGACGGCCGTCTCGATCACCCCGGCCTGGATCGCCATCACCGCGCGGTTGAGGAACAGCCCGAACGCCGCGCCGCCGATGTCGGTCTCGTCGACGAACCGCGGCCGCAGGTTCAGGTAGTCGCACATCATCGACGCGGCCGACTCGCGCAGGTAGCCGGCCTCGGGCGAGGTGGCGACGGTGAAGAAGGCGTCGACGTCGGACCGTTCGAGGCCCGCGTCGGCCATCGCACCGATGACGGACTCGGCCTGCATCAGCCACTCCGACTTCTCCGGGGCGACCCGGAGCGGGTGCTCGTACGCGCCGACGATGGCGGCACTCCCACGGAGCTCACTCATGTGAGCCGACCGGGGTCTCGAAGGCTGCTCTCATGGTGGCAGACCTTACTGAAACTCCGATGACTTGTCAAAGTTCTGCAAGGTTCTCGCAGTGCTGCTGGGGCGGCTCGTGGCCGTTGCGCGTCGGGGTGCATGTGCGGTTAGGACGAGGAAATCTCGGTGGGAGCATCGCACGGGATCGACCCCGGGGCGGGCCGGCCCGCGGCGGAGGTGTCAGGATTTCACAGGCCTACCGCTGAGACGTAGCCCCAGTGGATACGCAGACGCCGCGCGCCTCCCCTCCCGGCGCGTCCGCTCCGGGTCGCCCCGGGCCAAGGGCTCCCGCCCGCCGCTCCGGGGCCGCGACCTCGTGTCAGACCTGTGCTTGCCGGTCGAACAGGCCGGCGGGGTCGACGCTGTAGGCGATCATCCAGCTGGGTTCGATGCGGTACCAGATGCTCTCCTCCCAGAACGGCCCCTCTCCGTCGTCCTCGTAGTGGTCGACGAGGTGGTCGCGGACCGCCGGCCAGGCCGGGTCGTCGTCCGCGCCGTCGGGGTTCAGCGCGACGGCGTGCCCGTGCGTGAAGATGCCGAGCTCCTCGCCGCGCATGAAGGTCGCGCTGATGCCCGGCCGCGCCGCGAGATGACGGGCTTTCGCCGCCCGGCGGTGCGTGCCGACGACCCAGCGGCCGTGCAGGAGGTGCCCGTCGGCGCCGCTGATCCGGGGCTCGCCCCGGCGGGTGACCGTGGCGATGGCCAGGGTGCACATGCCGCGGCAGACCCGGACGACCTGCTCGGCGTCCAGGGTCCGCTCGCCCTGCCGGACGATCGACCTGAGGTGGCTGCTGGAGCCGGCCAACGAGGTGTCGAGGAGGACCTGGAGATCGTGGAGCTCGTCGGGCGTCTCGAACATGCGGTCAGGTAAGCAGAGGCCACCGACAACACCGGTCCGGCGCAGCCGGGTTGTCCTCGGGGCGCTGCCCTCGATGCTCGCACGGCACGTCCCACCCTGCGGGTCCGGCCGCCCTCCGGGACCGGCCGGGGCGGGCTGCCGCCCTGCTCCCCCGGCTCCGGCCCGCGCCGTTCCGGACACCCGACCGCCCGGCGAGGGCGGGGGCACGTTCCGCGCGGAAACGTCGCCGCGGACCCACGACAGTTCTACCGTCGCGACATGGTCTCCGTACTGGTCGAGGATCTTCCGCCCGCGACGTCCGAGTTCCTGAGCCGCCGAGCCCGGCGCTCCGGTGCACCGTCGGTCGCCGAGCACGTGCGTCATGAGCTGATCACGCTGGCGCGGAACCACGATCCCGTCGACCAGGTCGTACAGATCATGGAGGAGACCCGCCCGCACGCCCTCGAGCCCGAGATCGACGCGGACGCGGTGGTGCTCGCCGACACCTACCGGCTGCCGGCCGACGTCTGGACCACGCTCTGCCGTCGGGCAGCCGCCTCCCATGCCGCCGTCAGCGAGTACGTGCACGGCGAACTCGTCAGAATGGCTCGTCACCCCACGGTCGACGACGCCATGTGGGAGCTCGGCGAGATCCAGGCTGCAGACCCGAGCCTGGAGATCGACGTCGACGAGGTCCACAAGGCGATCCGCCACGCGCGCGGGCTCGACTGAGCACGACCTGTGCGAGCAGCAATGCTTCCGGCAGTCCGACCTCGGTCACTGCAGGCTGTCATCCGGCCACCGACGAGGCTTCGGTCCACTCCGGATTGCTGCGTGCAGGCCGTCGCCGCGTGCTGGTACCTGCGTCGCTCCTTCCCTGTCTACCGGACCCAGCGGGAGGCGATCGGCCCAGCGCCACCAGCTGGCCGCAACGTCCGCAGTGCCGACACTGTCCGAGCGCTGGGTCCTGCAAACGATGCAGGAGCTCCGAGACGGGGACCGGCCTCGACGCGGCCAACGTCCGCCGCGGCCTCACCGGGTCCGGTATCGACGCAGCTGGGTGGAGGCCGCGCGAGCTACGGCACAGCTTCGGGTCCCTGCTGTCCGACAGCGGCGTGCCGGTCGACCAGGCTCGTCGGCCACGCGAGCGGCATCTCGGTCACCGAACTCGTCGACCGCAAGCAGATCCGGCCCGTCATCGACGAGGGCGCCACCGCGATGAACGACCTCCTCCAAGAGGAACAGCGATAGTCAGGCAGTTCGACACGCAGCACACCCGAAACGACGAAACGCCTGGTTACATCCGGCTACCTGAGCCTGTGACCGGAGGTTTTGACTGTGGGCGATATTGGGATCGAACCAGTGACCTCTTCGGTGTGAAAGCTGTCCCGACGTGTCAGGCGGTGCCGGTTGCTCCCGGCAACAGACCTGTAACCAGCAGAGGCGTGACGGCTCGTAGCGGCTCAGACCGCGGCTCGCTGGCGCACCTGCTGCCGAAATGCTGCCTTCGATCATGAGCAGGGACCCGCTCGTCAGTACAACCGCGGTCGCTTGGCGGTCTCCTTCGGCGCCCCCGGGGGCAGCCTATGAGGTGTGTATCCGTCGCCCTGGCGACAGACATCGTTCCCAAAAGCATCCCGCCACAAGCCTTCATCGAGCCATACGTCTCGATCACATGCCGAGCAGTGGCTGGCAGGCAGGCGAGCGAGAAGGAGGTCACGAGAGTCCGCCCAGTCGAGCAGCTTCTTTCCGAGGTCGCGCGCGTCGGCGGTGTCCTGGATCCGGACCCACAGTGGGCGACCCGAGCTGTTCCTCCCGCCGTCCTCACCGATTGTTGCGTTCATGCGGAAGATCGCCGTTCGCGCCCCGGCGCCAATGGAGTCCTGGTAGTCGGCTCGCCACATCTCTTTGGTCACGATCAGTCGATCGCGTGGCCGTCAGTCGACGTTACCTGGCTGCTACACGGGCGGCAGACGACCGGGCGCGACTCGTCTCTCCCTTCGAGAGGGCCCTGACGTCGACTAAGATGATCAACACGATCCTACCGTCCCCAAGGCTCTCGCGGGCGGGCAGCACCGCCGTCACAGACTGTTTCCGCAGGTCAATCCACGTCGACGTAATAACTGTCGGTGGCCGCACGTACGCTTGCGCCATGCCGACCGACTGGGAGTCCATCCTCCGATCCTGGGTGAAGCGACCCAGCGACAACGAAGAGTCGAAGCGCGACAGGACTGAGAAGGAGATTCGCGCCGCCCTAAGCGCATCGGATGCACTTAAGAATATCAGCTATAAAGTGTACGCTAAAGGGTCTTACGCAAATAATACTAACGTGCGGCTCGACTACGACGTTGACATCGCAATCGAGTGCAATGAGTTCTATTATTACGATAGTCAGGGAGCGCCTGCCAATATCGAACAGAAGTTGGCTCTAGTCGAGAGTCGAATTCCGGCCTACAAGGGTGGGTACACACATCAACAGTTTAAAGCAGACGTAGAAGCGGCCCTCGTAGCGTACTACGGGAGTTCTGCCGTAACTCGCGGCAATATGGCTATGCGCGTGCGCGAGAAGAAGACAACGCTCCCTGCAGACGTGGTGCCTTGCTATGAGTATCACTATAATTACAACGCGGACTTCGCCGGTAATCCGGTTTACCACCAGGGGACACGAGTATACCGCGACTCCGGGGGGCATATAGATAATTGGCCTGTCCAGCAGAAAAGCCAAGGAAACTTGAAGAACAGTTTGACGGCGAAGCGATATAAGAGAATGGTTCGAGCCCTGAAGCGACTAGAAAATACTCTGGTCGACCGCGGATTGATTGACGATCTGCCGTCATTCTTTATCGAATGTCTAGTTTACAATGTTCCAAACGACCGATTCAATCATACGACGTACGTTGCCGACATGCGTTCAGTGCTTGCGTATATATTCAACGAGACAATGTCCGCCACGCAATGTAACGAATGGACGGAGGTGAATGAAAGAAAATGGCTATTTCGGCCGAGCCAGGGATGGAACTTTCGGCAAGCCCATCAACTCGCGGATGCCGCGTGGGATTATATCGGATTCGAGTAGTCGCCGACCAGGGCGTTATGGAGAAGTCGCGAGCGTACTCGAACCCTCCTAGACTCTGAGAAAGTGGAGGTCAGTAGTGGGCAGACCAGATAGAGCTGTCCGAATAGCGGCTACATTCGTCAGTGTCGCGTATACGCTCGCGCTCTACTGGAGCGGGATTCGCCTCGGAACCGACCTCCGCAAAGGACTTGCTTACTTGCCGGCTGTTGCAGTGCTCGCTGTCATAGCTTGGGACGTTCAGGTGTGGCGATGGCCACTAATCCACCGATTGACAGGGCGCCCCCGAATCGACGGACTCTGGCATGCATCGTTGGAGCCCACACCAGAGAGCCATATCCCACCGGAAGGGAACCGCGGCCCGATCGAAGCATATCTTGCAATTTCGCAGACATACTGGCGATTCAGCGCCAGATTAATCACTAAGGAGAGCCATAGCACTACACGCTCCCACTTCTGGATACAAGAGAATAGTCAGGATCTCGAATGGGTATCCTTTATTTACGACAACTCGCCTCGGCAGCGCTATCAGCACCGCAGTTCTCGCCATCTCGGCACGTGCACTCTTAGGCCTGGTTCTAGAATCCCCGAGAAGATGTCAGCAACCTACTTCACTGATAGGTACACGCAGGGTGACATTCAGTTACAGCTTATAGGTCGCGACGGCACGGTAGCCGCCTTCAATGAGGCCGAAGAAAAGCGGGCCGAATTAGAGACGGCGAGAGACCGAAGCCGGGCACGTAAAGCCAAGCTACGCGCGTGGCTGCCACCTAAATGGCGACAGCAAAGTGGACGATCGCCTGAGACCGTTTCCCGATCTAACTAGCAATTGAAGCATACGTATCACGTACACGATCTATGCGTTGATCGACTACGCAGGCGATTTCCTCCCAGTTCGCACCCCGCAGCCGAGCTTCTCTAACAAGGCCCCAACGAGCTGTGGTCAGAGCGTCTACGAGATCGCGGGTGGTGGTGGTGGTGGTGGTGGTGGCAAGTACGTGCATCGGGTCGACAATGCGCTCGTCTCGCAGCCGACGATATTCGTCGGTGAGACTATGGCACTCTTCCGCTTCCAGTTCGCGGCTCCGGCGATCGGCACCGTTCCATTGGTGCCAGTTGGTCATGGTCTCGAACATTTCGGACGTGGTGGGCATCATGCTGGCCTCCGCGATCGTGGGGGCCTGTCGGCCCCGTCCCGGGTGGCGGGTGCGTTCCCCCGTCACCGCGCGAAGGCGCCCTCGTGGCCTCGGAGGCTCGATGTCAAGGGCCGCCGGAGGCGGTCGGCGTCAGCCGATGCGTAGCACCCTTGATATTGAGTGAGGCCATGTGAAGCTCCAGGGGCCGTCAGGCTCCCGCCGGAGGCGGTCCATCCGATCTCATGGCCCGCGCGGCCCTGAGCGCGAACTTGACCTGCACGTAGCCGTCCGTCCGCGTCGGCTTGTCCCTGTCGTCCAGCTCGTCGGCGGTCGGGACTTCGGCGTTCTTGGCTGGCCTGACTCCGTGGCGGGCGTGCGCGCGCCGGCCGCCGGGCCGAAGGTGTAGGCGTGCCGGCTGCGACGCCGCCCGTCCGGCCCGTCAGGGCCGGCTTGAAGACGTAGAGAAAGTCCTCACCGGACGGAGACCGCCGTGTCGCGGCTAGAAGACGTAGGGGTTCGTTGACGCCCGGGACGCCCGGCGGTGTCGTCGGCAGGGTCTGACGCCCACAGTTCTGGTGCTGGTCTTCAGTTCACCGGCCGTCGCGGAGGGCGGCTGGGAGTGGCAGGTCACGGACAGTACGGCCTGATCTGCTGCGGCTCGCTAGTCGTGTAGCAACGGGAGCAGGTCGCCGTACAGTTCCGGGGAGAGCGCGACCGTGCTAGTCGATGTCAGCGAATGCGGTTCACCGTGCCGGTCCACGACGAGGGCGCCGGCCTCGCGAACGAGCAGGCTTCCCGCGGCGGTGTCCCATGGCTTGTTGGCGAGGATGACGGTGGCGTCGAGCTTTCCGTGAGCGACCCATGCCAGGTCGGCGGCGGCAGATCCGACCATGCGGATCCGCTCGACGCGTTCGGCGAGTCGGGACGTGATGGCCAGGCGGTCGACGTTCTTCTCGGTGGCGTCGTCGCCGACGGCGTAATCGCCGAGGGAGACCATCGCGTCCTGTAGGGAGGCGGTGGGGCGGGATCGGATGGTCTCGCCGTTGCAGCGGGCTCCGCCGTGCTGGGTGGCGGTGTAGTGCAGGCTGATGGCGGGCAGGCTGATCAGGCCGACGACCGGTTGGCCGTCCTCGACCAGGGCGAGCGACACGGCGTAGAGCGGCAGTCCTCGGACGAAGTTCGCGGTTCCGTCGACGGGGTCGAGAACCCAGAGTGTTTCCCGGTCGTCGGATTCTCCTTCTTCCTCGCCGAGGAATCCGATATGCGGTGTTTCGTTCGCGAGGAACTCGCGGAGTTGATTCTCGACGGCGTAGTCGACCTCGCTGGCGATATCGCGGTCACTTTTGAGGGTGACCCTTCCGGGGTCGCGTGACGCGATGACGTCGAGTGCGATTTTCATGGCGGCCTGGCCGATTCCGAGGAGGTCGGAGGCGGTCGTCATCGCGGTTCCGCGCGTTCCCAGAGCGATTCGAACACGCCTGTAAAGATACCGTACAAACCGGTCTCGCCGTCGGAGGCCCGGTCGGCGATGAAGGTCGGTGCGTCCAATCCTCGCACGTCGGGCAGGTAGGGCTGAACGACGCAGGTCCGGTCGTCGACGATGGTGATGTTGAACCGGATCGTCTCGTCGTAGGTGCGGATGTGAAGGCGTTCGGCCGAGTCCGGGGACAGCTTCCGGCGGAGCCGCTCGGTCACCTCGATGTTCAGCTCGGTGAGCATCGACAGGTGCCCGGGGGTGAGTCCTTCCTCGGCCTCGCGGGCCTGGATCGCCGCGCCGCGGGGTCGCAGGAACATCAGCTGCAGCGTGCAGCCTGCGTCGAGCAGCGCCCCCAGGGCCCGGTCGCCGTACTGCTGGCAGAGCATGTTCAGCGACAGCCCTGCCGAACGGACCGACATCGCGCCGTCGAACAGGACCGCGGGCGGGAGCTCGTGGGTGAACTCGGTGCGGCTGGTGAACACCGCGGACAGGTCCGCCAGACGGTGGGGCCTCTCGATGACCTGCGGGAGTTGCGCGGCCGCCCGGGGGCCGGCCTCAGCCGGACGAAGGCGAGGTTGCAGCGGCACCCCCTCGTGCCAGGGGGCGAACAGCTCGTCGGCGGTCCATCCGGGCAACATCGCTTCCAGGACGCGGCAGTGCCCCGGGTGCGGGAGCCGGGTCATCACCCCGCCGAGCCACCGGTAGAAGGTGGCCTTGCTCGGCCCGCCTCCGATCAGTTCCTTGTCGATCGTGCTCGCGGCCTTGTCGTAGGCCCGCACGAACTGCCGGTGCTCCTGAAGGTGCTGCTGCTTGAGCAGGTTCTTCAGGACCGTCTCCGTGGTCGCCATCAGTCCCCCTCCGTGGCCCTGACCAGCAGTCTAACCCTGATGAGACAAAAATGAGACTCATTTGGGAGAACGTGGGTCGAAGTGGTTCACGATCGCGACAGAGACGATCGTTTCACCAGGTCAGCCTGGTCTCAGTCGCTCCCGAGTGGTTCGGGTGATCAGCGGCTGAGTCCCAGGAGGACCGTCATGGCAACGATCAAGGTGGACACCAGCGGCACCCGCTACACCGTCGGTGCGGCGCCGCGTCCGAAGAACGACATGGACGGGCGGCAGCGCACCGACCGGCAGACCGGGACGCCGTTGTTCACCACGCAGCTGGTCAAGGTCGACGCCGAGGGCGCGGAGATTCTGACGATCACGACGCCGGGTGCACCGCAGGTGGATCAGGGCGCGGAGGTGCGTCCGGTCGGGCTGATCGCGATTCCGTGGCAGCAGGGCCAGCGCGCGGGGGTGGCGTTCAAGGCGGACCGGATCGAGCCCGCGCACGCACCGGCGTCGAAGGCGTCCTGACCCGCTCCCCGGTGGTCGGGGGTGCGGGTATCCGGGGCTGACTTCCCTGCAGCCCCGGGTGTCCGCGCCCCCGGCGTTCGTCGCACTCGCTCCTGTCGGTGTTCGCTGCTCGTGTCTGGAAGGGCCCTGGTCATGGCTCGTACTGCGTCGTCGTCCCGCTCGTTCGGAGTCGGCCGGTCCCGTGTCGATTCCTTCGAGATCATCTCCGCGCCGCCCCGCAACCCGGTGGTGCGGGTCCTGGCGCTGCTGCTGCGGCTGCGCGCCGAACTGTTCGTCCTGGCCGTGCTGCTCACCGCCTGGGTCGCCCTGGGCCCCGACCGCATCCCCGGCCCGGACGGGGCAGCGGTGGAGGTCCCCGGGACGGGTCTGGACCCGACCGGCCGCGCCCTCGTGTTCGCGGCGGCCGCCGGGGTGCTGATCGGGGTGCCGTGGACGCGCCGGTTCCTGTTCCACCGCGCCCAAGCGGTGCTGACCCGGCATCGGGTCCGGCAGGGCCTGTTGGAGTGCCGGGTCCTCAACGCCCGCTCCCGCGCCTGCCCGCTCACCTTGTGGGCCCGACCCACCCGGGTCGGCGAGGTCGTGTGGGTGATCCTGCGCGCCGGGATCGCGGCGCACACCGTGGCCGAGCAGGCCGAGGAACTGGCCTCGACGTGCTTTGCCCGCGAGGTCCGGGTGACAGCGTGGCCGAAGCTGACCACTGTGGTGCGGGTCGAGATCATCCGGCGTGATCCGCTGGAACCGAACCTGATCCGCTCGGACCTGTTCCGCTACGCCGCAGGCGACCCGCACGAACCCGGCTGGCCGGCCCCGGAGCCCGCCCCGGTGGGTCCCGCTCCGCGTCGCGAGCCCGCCCGCCCGATGCTGCCGCCGGCGCCGCGTCCGGCGATCGACGGCCCGGCCGATGGTGGCCGGGGTGGGGACTGGTCGGACTATGTCTGAGCACCCGAACCCGGCCACCATGCCGCTGCCGGTGCCAGAGGGCCCGGAACCGGATCGCTGGGTCCGCCCGCTGCTGGTCGCCGCCCGCTGGGCCCAGGATGCCGCTGCTCGCCGCCGGGCTCGTCGTGAGCCGTCGGGGCCGTCGATCTGGGGACCGATCCACCTCGGTACCGCAGAGGACGGGCGCCCGATCCGGGTCCCGCTGATCTACCGCAACATGCTCGTGGCCGGTGAGCCGGGCGCAGGGAAGTCGGTGGGGCTCAACAACATCGTCGCCCACGCCGCCCTGTCGGTGGACTGCCGGCTGTGGCTGTTCGACGGCAAGATCGTCGAACTCGGATTGTGGCGGAGCTGCGCGGAACGGTTCGTCGCCAACGACCTGTCCGACGCGATCTCGGCTCTGCTGGACCTGCAGTCGGAGATGGACTCCCGCTACGCCGTGCTCGACGACCAACGGCGCCGCAAGGTCGCCCCCACCGACGGGGTGGCGCCGATCGTGGTCGTGCTCGACGAGCTGGCCTACTTCTCGGCCACCGTGGGCACCAAGCGTGAGCAGGAAGCGTTCTCGGTGCTGGTCCGCGACCTCGTGGCCCGCGGGCGTGCGGCGGGGGTGATCGTCATCGCCGCCACCCAGCGGCCGTCGGCCGACATCATCCCCACATCGCTGCGGGATCTGTTCGGGTACAAGTGGGCGTTTCGCTGCACCACCGACACCAGCTCGGACATCGTGCTCGGTCACGGCTGGGCCTCGCGCGGCTACACCGCTGCGAGCGTCGCGCCGGAGGCGAAGGGGATCGGGTTCCTGCTCGCCGAGGGTGGTGTTCCGCGCCGGATCAAGGCCGCACACCTGTCCGACGAGCAGGTCTATGCCCTGGCCGACCGTGCCGCGCGGCGACGGCTCGCAGCTGGGATCGCCCACGGCCAGGACCTCGAGCCTGTCAGATGGTCTGTGTAACAAGATCCTCTTGAGTTGAGGAGTACACAGATGTCCGTG
>NZ_BAAAJK010000028.1:0-983 GCF_039526905.1 Pseudonocardia kongjuensis
CGCGCGTCCTCCTCCCTGGCTACTGCCAAGTCTGGAGGTGTCCGGCCAGCGGGGGTCACTTCAGGCACGCCCGAGCAGATCGAGGCGGTGGAGGCCGACGCCACCCGCAACCGCTGGTTCTTCGGCGGCGCGGTGAACCCGCGCGACGCCGACCTGACCATCCGGGAGGACGGCGACGACATCGTCTACTCCGGACGCAAGAGCTTCTCCACCGGCAGCAAGGTCTCCGACGTGACCGTGCTGGAGGGCGTCCTCGAGGGGACGGACACGCACATCTTCGCGATCGTCCCGAGCGAGCAGGAGGGCATCACCTTCCACGACGACTGGGACAACATCGGCCAGCGGCTCACCGAGAGCGGCAGCGTCACCGTCGACGGCGTCCGGGTGCCGTGGACCTCGGCCGCCGGCTTCGTCGACCGCGCCTTCCAGCCGCGGGTCTACAACACGCTCAACGTGCCGACGATCCAGCTGGTGTTCGTCAGCTTCTACCTGGGCATCGCCCGCGGGGCCCTGGAGACCGGCGCCGAGTACACCCGCAGCACCACCCGGCCGTGGCTGCACGGCGGACAGGAACGCGCCGTCGACGAGCCCTACCAGCTCGATCTCTACGGCGACTACCAGTCCAAGCTGTGGGCGGTGGAGGCGCTCGCCGACGCCGTCGCGCAGGAGGCGCTGGAGATCCACCGGGACGCCTGGAACGTCACCGCCGAGCAGCGCGGCGCACACGAGGTGCGGGTCGCGGCGGTGAAGGCCCGGGCCACCGAGGTCGCCCTGGAGATCACCTCGGGGATCTTCGAGGGGCTCGGCGCCCGGGCCACCGCGTCCCAGCTGGGGTTCGACCGGTTCTGGCGCAACGTGCGCACGCACACCCTGCACGATCCGGTGGCCTACAAGCGCCGCGAGGTCGGCGCGCACCTGCTGCGTGACGAGCTGCCGGAGCCGACCTGGTACTCGTGATCACCGGTTGTGGAGCGTGGCGCCCA
>NZ_BAAAJK010000028.1:1017-29816 GCF_039526905.1 Pseudonocardia kongjuensis
CGCCCCACGACGCGTGATCAGCTGATGGCGGCCCGGATCTGGTCCGCGTGCGCCTGGGCCCAGGCCGCCACCGTGGTGCCGGGGCGGCCGGTGACCTCCTCGACGACGCCGCTGGGCGCCGGTTCGACGTCCCGCAGGAACCCGAGGATGGTGTGCACCAGGAACTCGGCGGTCTCCCGGCCGGCCGAGGGCTCCAGCGCCGCGACCGCCGCCTCCTCGCTCACCTGCTCGAACGCGATCGGGACGCCGGTGGCCGCGGCGAGTGCGGCCACCGACTGCACCCGGCTGACCCGTTCCGGCCCGGTGAGGGTGAGCGCCCGGCCTGCATAGCCGTCCTCGGTGAGCGCGACGGCCGCCACCTCGGCGATGTCGGTCATCGCGGTCGGCGTGCTCGCCAGGTCCGGCCACGGCTCCCGCACCACGCCGGTCGCCCGGATCTGCGGGTACCAGACACTCACGTTCTCCACGAAGTCGGCCGGCCACAGGTGCGTCCACTCCCGGGCGCCCGCCTCCACCGCCCTGGTGACCGATCCCCACCAGCTCTCCGGCTCCCCGGACAGGTCCACCACGTGCTCGACGCCCGCGGCCGTGGCCCGGTCGACCACCTCGGCGGCCGTCTCCTCCACCGGGGCCAGGTACATGGCGCGGACGCCGTCGAACACGCCGTCCAGCGTCGACGGCCGGCGGACCGACCCGCGGACGACCTGCACGCCGTCCGGCAGCGCGGCGCGCACCGGATCGACGGTCAGCGCCCGCACCGGACCGGCGCCCCGGGCCAGCAGATGGTCGACGACGAGACGTCCGATGTTCCCCGTCGCGCCGGTCACCAGGATGGTCATGGCAGCCCCCTCGGTTCACCCGGTACACCGTACCGAGTTTCTCGTACGGTGTACCAGGTGAATCTGCGAGGGTCTAGTGCGTCCGGCTGCGATCCGGGTCGTGCTCCGCGCCCGGCTCCTCGCCGCCGCGCAACCGGGGCAGGAAGCGGCCGGTGCGGCTGCGGTAGGCGTCGTACTCCGCGCCCAGCGCGCTGCCCAGTCCCGGCTCGTACACCGCGCGGGCCTGGATCTGCACCGCGACCAGGATCAGCACCCCGGCCAGCACGCCGAGCAGCGTCGGCGAGATGAACAGCATCCCGGCGCAGCCCACGATCAGGCCGGTCAGCGCGGGATTGCGCACCCGGCTGTGCAGGCCGCCGGTCGCGAGGACCGGCCGGCGTGCAGCTGCGGCGGCGGCAGGGCCGGGCTCGGTGCCGCCGGCCACCGCCGCACCCGCCTCCGTCGCCGACCGCCGCCACACCGTGCCGAGCTGCAGTGTCGCGATCGCGACCACCGCGAACCCGAGCAGCAGCAGCCCGGCCCCGACGACCGCGACACCCGGCCGGGCCAGCACCGCGATCGGCTCCAGCACGCCGAGCGCGACCAGCAGCGGGGCACCGAAGCCGAGCAGCGCGGCGACGAGCAGCAGCAGCCGGGCCCACCAGGCCGGGCTGCCCGGGGTGCGGACGACCTCCAGCCGGCGCTCGCCGCGGGCCCGGTGCGCGCGGCCCCGGAGCCAGACGGTGATCCCGACCCCGAGCACGCCGAGCAGGACCGCGGCCCAGCCGGCGACCCGGTCGTCGATCAGCGCCGCGGCGTCCGACCAGGCGTCCGGCCCCCACACCTCGGGCACCGCCTCGACGAACAGCCAGGCACCGAAGACGAAGAACATCAGCGCGGCGCCGATCGAGATGACCCGCTCCGGCAGCCGCTGGCCGAGCTTGCGGCCGACCACGATCGCCATCGCGTCGGCGGCGACCATGCCCAGCGTGGAGCCCAGCCAGACGCCGAACCAGTTGTACTGGGTGGCCAGCGTGATGGTGGCCAGCATGGTCTTGTCGCCCAGCTCGGCCAGGAAGAACGCGACCGACGCGGCGACCACCGCCGAGCCGCCGGCCCGCTTGGCCTTGCGCTCCTCGTCGTCGGTGAGCGAGTCCCCGCGCAGGGTCCACGCGCCGAAGCCGATGAAGGCGACCGCCGCGACCAGTGAGATCCAGCCGGTCGGGAGCGACGCGCCCAGGCCGACGCCGACGGCCACCGAGACCAGGTGGGTCACCGAGGTGGCGATCGTGATCCCGATGAGCACCGGGATCGCCTTGAAGCGGGTCGCGAACGTGAGGGCCATGAGCTGCGACTTGTCGCCGAGCTCGGCCACGAAGATGACACCGAAACTGACCGCGAACGCGACCAGGAAACCGTCCATGTCCATCCCTCGATCTCGCGCCGGATCGAGGTAATGGGGATCCTCGATCCGGCACTGCCGGATCGAAGGTCTCGCTCGCCTGGTGGTGGTCAGGCCGCCGCACCCGGGGCCGCCACCGAGGGCGTGCCCAGTATGTCGAGCGCAGCGTTGGGAGCTACTCCCCTTCGCGTACCCGGCGGACGTTACCGCACCGATCCAGATCCGCTCGACCCCCGAGCCTGTGACCGCCCTCTCACACGGACCGGCCCGGATGGCTTAGCGTCGCGAACGAACCCGCGTCACCGGTGACCGAGGAGGACCCGCCATGCCCGAGGCCGTCGTCTGCGAGGCCGTCCGCACGCCGATCGGGAAGCGGAACGGATCGCTGGCCGGGGTGCACCCGGTGGACCTGTCGGCGGCCGTGCTCGACGCGCTGGCGCAGCGGACCGGGATCGATCCCGGCGTCGTCGACGACGTGGTGTGGGGCTGTGTGAACCAGGTCGGCGACCAGGCCGCGCAGATCGGCCGGTACGCGCTGCTCGCCGCCGGCTGGCCGGAGACGGTGCCCGGCGTGACGATCAACCGGGCCTGCGGGTCGAGCCAGTCGGCGTTCGACTTCGCCGCCGGGATGGTGCTCGCCGGGCAGTACGACGTCGTCGTCGCCGGGGGCGTCGAGTCGATGACCCGGGTGCCGCTGGGCGCCGGACGCGACCTGGGCCGGCCCTACGGGCCGCTGGTCCGTGAGCGCTACCGGGCCGACCTGACCTCCGGCGAGTTCCCGAACGCCGACTTCAACCAGGGCGTCGGCGCCGAGCGGATCGCCCGCGACTGGAAACTGTCGCGCACCGAGCTCGACGAGTACGCGGCCCGCTCGCACGAGCTGGCCGCCGCCGCGATCGACTCCGGCGCGTTCGACGGGCAGCTGGCCGCGGTCCCCGGTGCGCCCGGCTTCGACGCCGACGAGGGACTGCGCCGCGGCACCACCGCAGGCACCCTCGCCGGGCTGACGCCGTCGTTCGCCGCGGACGGCGTGATCCACGCCGGGAACAGCTCGCAGATCTCCGACGGCGCGTCCGCGGTGCTGGTCACCACCCCGCAGCGGGCCCGCGAGCTGGGCCTCACCCCGATCGTGCGCTACCACTCGGGCGCGGTGTCCGGCGCCGATCCGCTGCGGATGCTGACCGGGCCGATCCCGGCGACCCGCAAGGTGCTGGGCCGGGCCGGGCTCACGGTCTCCGACATCGGCGCCTTCGAGGTGAACGAGGCGTTCGCGCCCGTCCCGCTGGCCTGGCAGGCCGAGTTCGGCGCCGATCCGGCCCGGCTCAACCCGCTGGGCGGGGCGATCGCCGTCGGGCACCCGCTGGGCGCCTCCGGCACCGTGCTGCTCACCCGGCTCGTGCACCACATGCGCGACCGCGGCATCCGCTACGGCCTGCAGACGATGTGCGAGGGCGGCGGCACCGCGAACGCCACGATCGTCGAGCTCGTCGAGCACTCCGGGTGACCGGCGGCACCTGATCGCAGCGGCCTGCCGCGACATCACACCGAACGCCGCAGCGATTCCCAGCGCGATCACAGGCTCGTCTCAGGGTCGGGCCGCACAGTACTGACATGACCGAGCAGGGACCGGGTCCGAGCGGGAGCCCCGACGGACGCACCGCCGCCGACGGCGGCGGCCCGGGGCCGGCCCGGCCCGACCGACGTTCCGGCGACGCGCGCACCGGCGACGCCGACGACACCCGCGCAGAGGAGGCACCCGAGATGAGCGACACCGAGCAGCGGAGCCCGTCCCCCGAGTGGGCGGCGGCCGGCCCCCGGCCGGGCGTGCCCGCGCACGGTGCGGGGAGCCCACCCACCTCGGTGTACCCGCCGTTCCCGCCGCCGAACGGCGGCCACCCCCCGAAGCCGCCGAAGCGGCTCGGTGCCAGCGTGGTCGCGCTCGCCCTGGCGGCCGGCCTGGTCGGCGGCGGGGTCGGCTTCGGCGGCGCGTACGCGGTGCTCGGCTCGTCCGGCTCCGGGCAGCCGACGCTGGCCAGCGCGGCCGACCCGGGCACCCCGGCCCGCGCCGCGGACGGCTCGATCGCCGGGGCCGCCGCCGCCATCACCCCGAGCACGGTGGACATCCAGGTCCGCACCGCGCAGGGCGTGTCCGAGGGGTCCGGCGTCATCCTGACCGCCGACGGCGAGGTGCTCACCAACAACCACGTGGTCTCCGGCGCCGCCCAGGGCGGCCAGATCACGGTGACCCTGTCCGACGGGACCCGGCACGAGGCGACCGTCGTCGGCACCTCCCCCAGCTACGATCTCGCGGTCATCCGGCTGCAGGGCGCGTCCGGGCTGACCGCGGCGACGCTCGGCGAGTCGTCGGGCGTCCAGGTCGGCGAGCAGGTCGTCGCGACCGGATCGCCGCAGGGCCTGTCCGGCACCGTCACCGCAGGCATCGTGAGCGCGCTGAACCGGACGGTCGCCGCGGGCGGCGACGGCGAGGCCCCGGTCGTCTACAACGGGCTGCAGACCGACGCCCCGATCAACCAGGGCAACTCCGGCGGCCCGCTGGTGAACCTGGCCGGCCAGGTCGTCGGGATCAACTCGGCGATCGCCACCACCGGGCAGAGCCAGGGCTCGATCGGGCTGGGCTTCGCGATCCCGGTGGACACCGCCAAGCGGGTCGCCCAGGAGATCATGTCCGACGGCGTCGCCACCAAGCCGCAGCTCGGCGTGCAGGGATCGGTGGCGGCCTCGCGGGCCGCGGCCACCGGCGCCGGCGCGGAGATCGCCGCCGTCCAGCCCGGGTCGGCCGCCGCGCAGGCCGGCCTGCGCGAGGGCGACGTGGTGACCGAGGTCGACGAGTACCCGGTGTCGAGCTTCGCCGACCTGATCGCCCGGATCGGCAACTTCGCCCCGGGCCAGCAGGTCACGCTGACCGTCGGCACCGGGAACGACGCCCGCCAGGTCCCGGTCACCCTCGGCAGCGTCGAGGACACCCCGGCCGCGGCGAACGCGCAGAACGGCAGCACACCGGACGGATCGGGCGGCGAGCTGCCCTTCGGGTTCAGCCCGTTCGGCGACGGCAACTGACCCCACCCGCTCCGGCCGGGCGCGGCACATCCCTCCCGTCGCGCCCGGCCGGTCCTCGCCCGTCCCGGGCCCGCGGCCTCCCGGCCGTCACCGCGGAGCGTCGGCCCGGTCCCCCGACTCCCGGGCACGACGGTCGCGGCGCCGGGCACGCAGCCGTCCCACGACCGCCGACACCGCCCCGACCACGGCCACCAGCCCCACCGCCAGCCCGGCGGCCACCAGCGGCGAGTCGGTGAGGTTGCCGGTCAGCACGCCGAGCACGCCGTAGAGCAGCGTCCACAGCAGGGCGCCACCGGCGACCGCGGGCAGCAGCTTCGCCCAGGCCATCCCGGACGCGGCGGCGGCGATCAGGGTCGGCACCCGTCCGGCGGGGGCGACCCGGCCGACCAGCACCAGCAGCCAGCCGCGTTCGGCGAAGGCGTCCCGCATCCGCGCCACCCGCGCCCCGGTGCGTTCCCCGCCGAACCGGCCGCCGGCGACCGCGTCGAGCACCGGGACGCTGCCCCGGCGGGCGACGGCGAAGGTCACCACGTCCCCGGCCAGCGCGGCGACGAAGGCCAGCCCGAGCACCAGCGGCAGGGACAGCGCGTCGGTGGTCATCGCCGTCGCGGCGGCCGCGCCGACGATCGCGCCGGTCGGCACGACCGGCAGGATCGAGCCGAACAGCACCCCGCCGCCGACGACGAGATAGGCGATCCGGCCGGCGTCCGGGGTCAGCTCGGCCTCGATCCACTCCTCGGCCGGGAGCGGTGCGGTCGCGAGCGCGGCCAGCAGCACGCTCACACCGTCGCCCCGACCCGGGCGCCCGGCTCGACCACCAGCGGCCGGGTGGGCAGCCCGGCCGCGGTGACGGCGGCGGCGAACTCGTGCGGCGGGTGCACCAGCAGCTCGCGCATCCGGCCGCCGATCCGGCCGGGCACCGAGCAGAGGCCGGTCACGGCGAGCGTCCCCCAGTGCACCGGCAGGGTGACCTTCGGGGCGAGCCGGCGGACCGCCTCGGCCGCGCCGGACGGGTCGAGGTGCCCGGGCCCGAGGCTCGGCCCCCAGCCCCACACCGGCAGCGCCGCGAGATCGATCGGGCCCTGCGCGGCGACGTCGTCGAGCCCGGGGAACAGCCCGGTGTCGCCCGCCGCGTAGACCCGCAGCCCGTCGGCCTCCAGCAGGTGCCCCATCGCGTCGGCCTGCGGGCCGTGCGTGAGCCGCGGGCCCCAGCGGTGCCCGGAGTGGTCGGCCGGGGTGCCGGTGACCCGCAGGCCGCCGAAGGTCCTGGTCTCGCCGACGGCGAGCCCGGACACCCGGGCCACGCCGCGCCGGCGCACCCAGCCGGCCGCCCCGGCCGGGACGACCACCTCGGCGTCGCGGGGCAGCAGCCGCAGCGACCGCAGGTGCAGGTGATCGGCGTGCAGGTGCGAGATCAGGACCAGGTCGACGTCGGCGAGCGCGGCCGGGTGCACCGCGGGCACCATCCGGCGCAGCGGGCCCACCGCCGCGGTCAGCAGCGGATCGGTCAGGACGGTGCGTCCACCCATCCGCAGCCGCAGCGTGCTGTGGCCGAGGAAGGTCGTCTCCGGCAGGTCCACGATGCCGAGTATCCCCGTGTCCGGGCGTGCGCGGTCAGGCGTTGCCGAGAACCCGGTCGACGGCGATCTCCAGCACCACCCGCTCCGGGTTGGGCCGGGGCTCCTTGTACTGGGCGGCGTAGCGGCGCTCGGCGTCCCGCACGGCCTCCGGGTCGTCCCGGACGACGGCGACGCCCTCCAGCGTCGACCAGGTGCGGCCCTCGACGAGGGAGACCGCGACCCGGGCGCCACCGGGACCCGCCGCGGCGACGTTGCGGGCCTTCTGCGACCCGCCGCGGCAGATCACCCGGGCGATCCGCTCCTCGACGTCGACGGTCACCCCGACCGGGACGGCGTGCGGGGTGCCGTCGCGCCGGGTGGTGACGAGGATGCACGGGCGGCGCTCCGACCACAGCTGCAGGAACGTGTCGGAGACGCCGTCGGCGAGGGAGCGGCGTCGGGTCACGCCGACATCCTCGCCAACCGTCCCTTGCTCTGCTCACCCGGGGCGCTGCGGGGTCTGCTGCGGGGTCTGCGGGCGCGGCCCGGTGTAGACGCCGAGCGGCCGGAACCGCGGGCCCGGCTCCGCGTACTCCTCCAGTGCGTGCGCCACCCAGCCGACGGTGCGGGCGGTGGCGAACACCAGCTCGCCGGCGTCCGGCCGCAGGTCGTGGGCGTGCATCAGCGCGGCCAGCGCGAGATCGACGTTCGGTGCCGGGCCGTCGCCGCGGGCCATCCCGTCGGTGAGCGCGTCGACGCAGGCCAGCACCCGGTCCGCCCGCGGATCGGTGCGCAGCCGATCGAGCAGCGCGACGGCCCGGGGATCGGCGCCCCGGTACACGGAGTGCCCGAACCCGGGGACCCGCTCCCCCGCCCGCAGCCGGGCGGCCAGGGCGGCGTGCGGATCGTCGAGCGCCTCGGCGAGGAAGCGGTGGGCGAGCGTCCCGGCGAGGCCGTGCCGGGGGCCGTCGAGCGCCCCGAGCCCGGCCGAGACGACGGCGTGCACGTCGGCGAGGGTGCTCGCGGCGACCCGGGCGGCGACCGTGGACGCGGCGAGACCGTGGTCGGCGAGCAGCACCAGGGCGGCCCGGAGGTGGTCCGGGCCGGTGCCGGGATCGGCGGCCGGGTCCCGGGCGAGCGCGGGCCACAGCAGTACCGCCGGATCGGGCCCGGGCGGCGGCTCCGGTGCGGCCGGGGTGGGCTGTGCGGCCGGGGTGGGCTGTGCGGCCGAGGTGGGCTGTGCGACCGGGGTGGGCTGTGCGACCGGAGCAGCCGGTGCGGCCGGAGCAGCCGGAGCAGCCGGTGCAGCCGGTGCGGCCGGGGACGCGGCCCCGCCCAGCGCGGCGACGACCGTCCCCAGCAGCGTCGCCGCCGTCCGGCTCACCGCGGCCGGGCGCACGTCGGCACGCAGCGGATCGGCGGCGGCGACCGCGGCCACCGCGACCCGGAACCGGTCGGTGCTGCGCGCCCGCGCCGGCAGCGCGGCGAGGGCCGCACCGGCCACCGCCAGCAGCTCCGGATCGGCGTCGAACCGGACCGGGCCGGGCACGTCCCACAGCAGCGCGGCGACCTCGGCCAGGTCCGCGCGGGCGGCCAGCCCGGCGGCCGGGACACCCCGGAACCACGGTCCGCCGTCGGCCACCAGGGTGATCCCGGTCCGGATCCGCTCGACCACGCCGGACGGTTCGCCCGCCTCCCGGCCGCGCGCGGCGAGCGCCTCCACCTCGGCCCTGGCGAACCGGCTGCCCCGCCGCCGGGCGCCCCGGACGCTGGTCAGCAGCCCGCGGCTGGCGTAGGCGTACACCGTCTCGCGCTTCACCCCGAGCCGCTGGGCGGTCTCCTCGACCGTCAGGAAGTCCACAGGATTGACGCTATCAACATTGACCCGATCAATATTGACAATGGTTCCCGGTGGGGCGGACCGTGCGCCACATGACCATCACCGACCCGGGCCTGCGCGGGATCGCCGTCACCAGCACGAGCATCGGCGACGTCCGCGGGGACGAGGGCTTCTACCACTACCGGCAGTACTCGGCCGTCGAGCTCGCCCGCAGCCGCACGTTCACCGACGTCTGGTTCCTGCTCGCCGAGGGCAGGCTCCCGGACCTCGGCGAGCGGGCCCGGTTCGACGCGCGCATCGCCGCCCGGCGCGCACTGCCGGACGCGCTGCAGGCGCTGCTGCCCTCGATCGCCGACGCCTGCGGCACCGATCTCGCGGCGGGGCTGCGCACCGCGCTGTCGGTGCTCGGCCCGCTGCACGGGCTGCGCCCGCTGTGGGACGCCGGCCCGGAGCGCGGCGCCGAGGACGCGCTCACCGTGTGCGCCGCGACGCCGACCGTGCTGGCCGCGCTGTACCGGCTCGGCGAGGGGCGGGAACCGGTGCCGCCGCGCGCCGATCTCGGCCCGGCCGCGAACTGGCTGTGGATGCTGTCCGGAGCGGAACCGGCCCCGGAGCACGTCCGGGCCGTCGACGCCTACCTGGTGAGCACCGTGGACCACGGGTTCAACGCGTCGACGTTCACCGCCCGGGTGGTCGCCTCGACCGGCGCCGACGTCGCGTCCTGCGTGGTCGCCGCGATCGGCGCGTTCGCCGGGCCGCTGCACGGCGGGGCACCGGACCGGGCGCTGGAGTCGCTGGACCTGATCGACCGCGACGCCGGCGGATC
This sequence comes from Pseudonocardia kongjuensis, assembly GCF_039526905.1. Lineage (NCBI taxonomy): Bacteria > Bacillati > Actinomycetota > Actinomycetes > Pseudonocardiales > Pseudonocardiaceae > Pseudonocardia > Pseudonocardia kongjuensis. Next base: position 10,541 of record NZ_BAAAJK010000028.1, read on the forward strand.
ACCCGAGCGCTGGGTCGCCGACCGGCTGGCCGCCGGCGAACGGATCATGGGGTTCGGGCACGCCGTGTACCGCGGCCCGGACCCGCGCGCGGCGCTGCTGCGCGACGTCGCGGCCCGGCTCGGCGGACCGCTGCCCGAACGCGCCGCCGACGTCGAGCGGCGGATCACCGACACCCTGGCCCGGCTGCGCCCGGACCGGCCGCTGCACGCGAACGTCGAGTTCCAGGCCGGTGTGGTGATGGCGGGCTGCGGCATCCCGCGGCGGATGTTCACCCCGACCTTCGCGACCAGCCGGGTCGTCGGCTGGTGCGCGCACGTCCTGGAACAGGCCGCCGAGCGCCGGCTGATCCGGCCGTCCGCGACCTACGCCGGACCGCCGGCGCCGGAGCCGGTCCCGGCCGTCTGACCGGCCCGGTCGCCGCGGGTGTCGCGGCGGATCGGGTGCTCGGGCGGCACCTCGACGAACACGATCCGGGTGCCGTCCGGATCGGCGACCCACATCTCGTGCAGGCCCCACGGCTCCTGCTTCGGCTCGCGCAGCACGGCGACGCCCGCGGCGGACAGCTCGGCGTAGGTGGCCGCCAGGTCGCGGACCTGCAGCCACAGCCGCAGCCCGCCCGGATCGGTCCCCGGGTCGCCGTCCGGCGCCCCGGACGGCGACGCCGAGACCTCCAGGAACCCGCTGCCCAGGAAGAAGACGGTCCCGCCGGGGAACTCCCGGGAGATCGCCAGGCCCAGGGTGTCGCGATAGAAGGCGACGGCCGTCGCGGGATCGGCGGGACGGAGGATGGCGCGGCTGGCGAGGATCTCCACGAGGCCGCACGGTAGCGGTCCGGAACGCGGCCGTGACACGGGCGAGACGCGGGTGAGATCGGTGGCAATGCAAACTTTCCGGTTGCTGCGGGACACGGTGGCGTGCTCATCTGATCGGGCACCACCACTTCTCGCCGCCACGGAGGTCGCGTGTTCCGGGCCCGAACCCGCCCCGCTCAGGACCCGGACGCACGCACCGGCCCGGGCGCCCGCCCGGCGGTGGCGATCGCCGTGCTCGCCTCCTGCGGCCTGCTGGTGTCGCTGCTGCAGACGATGGTGGTCCCGCTGCTCCCCCGGTTCCCGGAGCTGCTGTCGGTGACCCCGTCGACGGCGTCCTGGCTGATCACCGCGAACCTGGTGGCGGGCGCGGTGTCGGCGCCGGTGCTCGGCAGGCTCGGCGACATGTTCGGCAAGCGCCGGATGCTGCTGGTCGCGCTCGTCCTGGTCGGGGTCGGATCGGTGATCGGCGCACTGGCCCCGGGCATCGAGCTGCTGCTCGTCGCCCGGGTGCTGCAGGGCACCGCGTTCGGGGTGATCGCGCTGGGCATGAGCCTGATGCGCGACATCCTCCCGCCGGAGCGGGTCGGCTCCGGGGTGGGGCTGATGTCGTCCTCGCTCGGCTTCGGCGGCGCGATCGGCCTGCCGATCACCGGCGTGGTCGCCCAGTTCACCAGCTGGCGCTGGCTGTTCGCCGGCGCGGCGGTCCTCGCGCTCGTGCAGATCGTGCTGGTGCGCAGGCTGGTGGCCGAGTCGGGCCTGCGGACCGGCGGCCGGTTCGACGCCGTCGGCGCCGTCGGGATCGGCGCGCTGCTGGTCTCCCTGCTGCTCGCGGTCTCCAAGGGCAACGAGTGGGGCTGGACGTCGCCACAGGTGATCGGGCTGTTCGTCGCCGCGCTGGTGCTCGCGCCGGTGATCGGCCGGTACGAGCTGCGGACGCGCACGCCGCTGGTCGACCTGCGGGTGTCCGCCCGGCCCGCGGTACTGCTGACCAACACGGCGACGGTGCTCGTCGGCTTCTCCATGTTCGCCGGGTTCGTGCTGACCACCCAGCTGCTGCAGGCACCGGTCGCCACCGGCTACGGCTTCGGCCAGTCACTGCTCGTCGCCGGCCTGGTGCTGCTGCCGATGGGCGGCTCGATGGTGCTGTTCTCCTCGACGTCGGCGCGGCTGTCCCGGGCCCGCGGGCCGCGGACCACGCTGGTCCTCGGCACGCTGGTGCTCGGCGCCGGGAACCTGGCGTTCGCGACCCTGCCGGGGACCATCTGGCTGCTGATGCTGGTCGCGACGCTCACCGCGATCGGCGCCGCGCTCGCCTACTCCGCCATCCCGCTGCTGATCATGCGGGCGGTGCCGGAGTCGGAGACGGCCGCGGCCAACAGCCTCAACACGCTGGCCCGCCAGCTCGGCACCAGCGCCTGCACCGCCTTCGTGGCCGCGGTGACGACGGCGTTCGTGCTCGACGACGGGATCCTGCCGGCCGGCATCGCCTACACGATCGCGTTCGCCGGGGCCGGTGCGGCCGGGCTGCTCGCGACGCTGCTCGTCGCCGTCACGCCGGCGCCCGCCCCGGAGCGGCCGGCAACGCCGGACCGCGGGCCGGAGCACGGGCCGGACCGCGGGCCGGAGCACGGGCCGGAGCACGGGCCGGAGCACGGGCCGGAGCACGGGCCGGAGCACGGGACCCGCGCCGCGGCCACGACGCCGGAGGCGTGCCGGCACTGACACCCGGCGACCGCGGCGGCCGTGCAGGACGGCCGGCGGCCGGACAAGGGCGAGCACGGGCCCGCACGGGCGCTCCCCGCACCGCCGACCGTCCATCAGGGACTCCGATCTCCCCGGCCCCGTTCCACCGAACGGACCCACCGGATGGCCCACTGCCCGGGTGATGCCACATCGTGGCGGTGCACACTCCCGCCGCTGCCCGGCACTGCGTGCCGGTGCGTGCGCGGAGGGTGCCCGGCGGCCTCCGGTGGATCTCCACTGTGGACACCCACCCGCCGCCCACCTGCCGTTTCACCGGAAATGCATCCAAAACTTGCCGGTAGAACTACTCGGTAACATTCTCCCCGGTAACCGTCCGAGTTGACCGATTATCCGTGAGCGCGCACACTCCAGGGCTTGGATCACATTCCGATCGTGACCGTCCGCCGATACCGTTGCACGCACCGCATCCGATCCCATCGCCTGGCTAGTGCACGCGTCCAGCCTGGTGATTCCCGCCCGGCCGGCGCTGCTCCAGGAGGTCGCCCATGAAGCCGTTCGTGGTCAACAACCACGACCGTCTGGTCTTTCCCGCCAATTTTCTGGCTGAGCTCGATTTCTCGGTCATCGACGATCTCGACCAATTCACGGCAATCGTCGGCCGCGATTTCGAGGCCAAGGCCCCCACCGGGACCGAGATCCTGGAGCGCATCACCGCGGGCTCCTACGAGAGCCGCTTCGGGCTGCTCCGGGACATGAGCCAGAACCTGTTCTGGGTCAACCGGTTCTCCATGACGATGTTCGAGAAGCGGCCGACCCGCTGGCGGGACCTGCCGCGGCACCGGGCCGACGTCTTCCTCCCGGTGCTCACCCCGTGGGAGGACGGTGACAAGAAGGTCCGCGCGGTCCGCGAGGCGTTCGAGACGCTGCCGGCCACCTGGGACGACGAGACCGAGCGCGGCATCTTCGATCTGCTCTTCGACGTGTTCGGCCACCGCCGCCACCACGCCACCGAGCTGCCCGCGGTGAAGCCGACCGTCGAGCAGTTCCTCGCCACCCCGGGCGCGATGACCTTCGTCGTGCCCCGGCACGACCCGGACTACCCGGTCTTCTCGTTCAACCAGATCCTCGACGCGCACGCCGAGGTGCCCGAGCTCGAGGCGCTGACCCGGTGGGCGATGGTGCTGCACAACCAGTACCCGTGGGACCGCGCCGCCACCGAGCTGCGCACCGCCGACGAGATCGGCGACGACGACCACGTCATCGCGTTCCATCCGCGCAACCGCGACGTCGAGGCGTTCCTGGACCGGGCCACCGGCGCCCGGCCGGCCCGCCGCGGCCGGCTCGCCACCCGCTCCGAGCCGGTGACACCGGAGTCCCCGCTGCCCCCGGTCCGGGTCCGCGAGGCGTTCCGGGTGCAGCCCAGGGTGGAGGCGCTGGCCGTCGTCCGGGGTGAGCACGTCTGCTCCAACACCGACGTCGTGCGCAACACCGCGTTCTCCTGGTCGCCGATGAGCGCCGACGAGATCTCCGCCAAGACCGGCATCGACCAGCGCCGCTACACCGAGCTCGACATCGAGGACCTGGCCTGGTCGGCGGCCGTGCGCGCGCTGGAGCACTCCGGCCGCCGGCGCGAGGAGATCGGCGCGGTGCTGGTCGCGACCTGCACCAGCGAGCGGTTGATCCCGTCGCTGTCGACCTGGCTGTCCGGCGAGCTGGGCCTGCTCCAGACGCACTGCTCGGCCGACATCATCGCCGCCTGCGCCGGGCTGCCCTACGGCCTGTCCGAGGCCGTCCGGCAGCTGCAGGAGGTGCAGCGGCCGGTGCTGCTGGTCTGCGTCGAGAAGTTCTCCGACAAGATCGGCAACGTCCGCACCTCCCGGATGATCTTCGGCGACGGGGCGGCCGCGATGGTCGTCGCCCCCGCGCCGGACGGCGAGCCGGGCGACATCGACCTGCTGCAGACCTACGCGTCCGGCCCGGCCTCCGAGGTCAACTCGATCATCTGGCCGAACCCGGAGTTCGACAACGACATCACCGTCTACGGGCCGGAGGTCAAGGCGCTGGTCTCCCGCTACCTGGCGCAGATGATCTCCGAGCTGTCCGGCGAGAGCGGCCCGGACGGGACCGGGTCGATGCTCGACGCGATCGACCTGATCGTCCCGCACCAGGCCAACAAGACGATGATCCTGCAGCTCGCGGCCAAGGCCGGGCTCTCGGCCGAGCAGCTGTACTTCAACATCGAGTCGATGGGCAACGTCTCGGCGGCGTCCATCCCGATCGCCGTGTTCGACGCCGTCGCCGACGGTGTGGTGGCCGGCCGCACCCGGGTCTTCGCGCCCGGCTTCGGCGCCGGCGCCGTCGGCGGCTACGCCGTGCTGGAGGTGGACCCGGCCGTGATGGCACCCGAGGTGTTCCTCGACCCGGCAGGCGCGCCGGGGCAGCCGACCGGCACGGCGGCCGCGACGGCCCCGACGTCCGACGACGTTCGCATCGCGTTCGGCGAGTGACGAGGATGGGTCCCTACCGGTAGGACGGTGCGGGCGATCCCCGCCCGTCCCGCCGACCCGCCGTCACCGCCGCCGCAGCAGCGCCCACGTCAGGAGCAGTGAAACCCGCCATGTTCTCGCGCATCGCCATCGTCAACCGCGGCGAACCCGCCATGCGACTGATCAACGCCGTCCGGGAGTGGAACGCCCAGAACGCGCCCGACCGGCGCCTGCGCACCATCGCCCTGTACACCGCGGTCGACCGCCGCGCGATGTACGTCCGGGAGGCCGACGAGGCCGTCCTGATCGGACCGGACGACCCGGACCACATGGGCGCGAGCCCCTACCTCGACCACGACGAGCTGGAGCGCGCGCTGCGCGCGTCCCGGGCCGACGCGGTCTGGCCGGGCTGGGGCTTCGTGTCGGAGAAGGCCGACTTCGCCGAGCTGTGCGAGCGGCTCGGGATCACCTTCGTCGGCCCGTCGGCGGACGTCATGCGCCGGCTCGGGGACAAGATCGCGTCGAAGCAGCTGGCCGAGTCGGTGGGCGTGCCGATGGCGCCGTGGTCCGGCGGGCCGGTCGCCGACGCGGACGCGGCGCGCAAGGCGGCCGAGGGCATCGGCTACCCGCTGATGGTGAAGGCGACCGCGGGCGGCGGCGGCCGCGGCATCCGGTTCGTGGCGGGGCCGGAGCAGCTCGACGAGGCGTTCGAGCGGGCGGCGTCCGAGGCGGCGCGCACCGCGGGCGACGCGACCGTGTTCATGGAGCGGGCGGTGGCCGGCGGCCGGCACGTCGAGGTGCAGGTCGTCGCCGACGCCACCGGCGACGTGTGGACGCTGGGCGTGCGCGACTGCTCGGTGCAGCGGCGCAACCAGAAGGTGATCGAGGAGTCCGCCTCCACCGCGCTCGATCCCGAGCAGGAGCGGCTGCTCCGCGACGCCGCCGCCGACCTGGCCCGGGCCGCGGGCTACGTCAACGCGGGCACCGTGGAGTTCCTCTACCAGCCCGCGGAGAAGCTGCTCTCCTTCCTCGAGGTCAACACCCGGCTGCAGGTCGAGCACCCGGTCACCGAGGCGTGCACCGGGGTCGACATCGTGAAGCTCCAGCTGCACATCGCCGGTGGCGGCACCCTGGCGGAGGTCGCACGCGAGACGCCCGCCGCGCAGGGCTGGGCGATCGAGGCCCGGCTCACCGCGGAGGACCCGGAGCGCGAGTTCGCGCCGGCCCCGGGCCGGATCGAGCACCTCGCCCTGCCGAGCGGGCCGGGCATCCGGGTGGACACCGGCGTCGCGGCGGGCGACGTCATCCCGCCGCAGTTCGACTCGATGATCGCCAAGGTGATCGCCTGGGGCCGGGACCGCGACGAGGCCAGGGCCCGGCTGTCCCGGGCGCTGCGCCAGACCGCAGCGGTGATCGACGGCGGCTCCACCAACAAGGCGTTCCTGCTCGACCTGCTCGACCGCGACGAGCTGCGCTCCGGCGAGGTCGAGACGACCTGGCTGGACACCATGATGGCGGCCGGGTACACCCCGCCGCGGCGGCTCGACGTGGCGCTGCTGGCCACCGCCGTCCAGTCGCACGACGGGCACGTCGCCCGCCAGCAGGACCGGCTGTTCCGCTCGGCCGAGGCCGGCCGGCCGGAGGTCGGGTACGAGACCTGGCACCAGACCGACGTGACCGCGGCCGGGCAGTCCTACAAGCTGACGGTCGCCCGCACCCGGGCCGGGCGCTACCGGGTCGAGCTCGACGGTGTCAGCGTCGACGTCGACGTCGAGCGCAACGGCGCCTACGAGCGCAGGCTCACCGTGGGTGAGCAGAGCTGGACGGTGCTGTCGGTCGCCCAGGAGTCCGACTACCTGGTCGAGGTCGACGGCGCTGTGCACCGCATCTCCGGCGGCGAGGCGGGCATCGTGCGCGCACCGGCCCCGGCGATGGTGGTGGCGCTGCCGGTCTCCCCCGGTGACACCGTCGCCGAGGGCGACACGCTCGCCATCGTCGAGTCGATGAAGCTGGAGACCTCGCTGCGGGCCCCGTTCGACGGGACCGTCGCCGAGCTGCTCGTCCCGGCCAACACCCAGGTCGACGGCGGCACGAAGCTGGTCCGGCTGGAGCCGCTGGCCGATGCCGACGCCGGCGCGGTCGCCGCGGCCGGGGACCGGGTGGACCTGTCCGCGTTCGGCGCCGCCGGGGACACCGGCGACCCGGCCGGGACCGCCGCGGACGCGCTGTCCGCGCTCCGGTTCCAGGTGCTCGGCTTCGACGTCGACGAGGGCCAGGCCCGGCCGCAGCTGCGCAGGCTCGCCGCCGCCCGGGCGGACCTCCCGGCCGACGACCCGGCGGTGCTGGCCGGGGAGACGACCGTGCTGCGGATCTTCGCCGACCTCTGCGCGCTGTCCCGGAACCGCTCCGAGACCGACGACGAGACCGGCGAGACCGAGCGGAACCCGCAGGAGTACCTCTACGCCTACCTGCGCAGCCGCAATCCCGACGACGAGGGGCTGCCGGAGTCGTTCCAGGCCAAGCTGCGCCGGGCGCTGGCGCACTACGGCGTCACCGACATCGCGGCCGGGCCGGACCTCGGGCCCGCGCTCTACCGGATGTTCCTGGCCCACCGCCGCGCCCCGCAGCAGGTCCCGGTCGTGTTGAACCTGCTGAACTGGCGGCTGCAGCACCCGGAGTCGGTCGCCGGGCTGTCCGCGTCGGCCCGCGAGGAGTACCTGCGGACGCTCGACGAGGTCGTCGTCGCCACCCAGCTGCGGCATCCGGTCGTCGGCGACACCGCCCGGCTGGTCCGCTACCGGGCGTTCGACGCGCCGGTGGTCGCCGCGGAGCGCAGCCGGGTGCTGAGCGATGTCCGGGAGAGCCTGGACGTGCTGGCCGCCGACCCGGGCACCGCCGACCGCAACCGCCGGATCGACGCGCTGGTCGGCTCCTCCGAGCCGATCCTCGGCGTGTTCGGCGACCGGCACGACGCGGTGCTGCTGGAGGTCATGACGCGGCGCTACTACCGGGTCCGCCCGCTGCGCGAGCTCGAGCTCGCCGAGCACGCCGGCCGGCCGCTGCTGACCGCGCGCTACCAGCACCTCGGCAACGACCGCACGCTGTTCGCCACGGTGATCGACAACAACGACCCGCAGGGCGCGCTGGCGACCGCCGAGGAGCTGCGCCGCCGGGTCGGCGAGCTGGACAGCGGCCGGACCGCGCTGGTCGATCTCTACGTCACCTCCACCAAGGCCGACGACGGCGGCGACCCGGACGCCCGCGCCGAGCGGGTCCGGGCCGCGCTGGGCCGGGTCCCCGCGGCGCTGCACCGGGTCGCGGTCGCGGTGCGGCCGAACCCGGGCGCCGGCACCGACGACGCCGCGGAGCCGCCCACCTGGTTCACCTTCCGCCCGGACGGCGACGGCGAGCTCGTCGAGGACCGCACGCTGCGCGGCATGCACCCGCTGGTCGCCGACCGGCTGCGGCTGTGGCGCTTCCGCGACTTCGAGCTGACCCGGCTGCCCGCGGCCACCGACGTGCACCTGTTCCGCGCGGTCGGCCGCAACGTCACCGCCGACGACCGGCTGGTCGCGATGGCCGACGTCCGCGAGCTCACCGTGCTGCGCGACGACGAGACCGGCCGGATCCGGTCGCTGCCGCAGTTCGAGCGGGCGCTCGACGCCTGCATCAACTCGCTGCGCAGCGCGCGCGCCGGGGACCGCACGCTCGCCCGCACCTCCTGGAACCGGATCCAGCTCTACGTCTGGCCGGAGGTCGACGTGCCGCTGGCCGAGCTGGACTCGGTGGTCCGCCGGCTCGCCCCGCGCACCGCGAACCTGGGCCTGGAGCAGGTCCTCGTCGAGTTCCGCAGCGGTGACGCGGCGGTCACCGGCGGCCAGGGCGGCCCGCGGTCGATGCTGCTGCGGATGTCCCGCCCGCCCGGCGCCGGGCTCACCGTGCGGCTGGACCAGCCGCCGACCGAGCCGATGCGCGAGCTCGACTCCTACGACCAGAAGGTGCTCAAGGCGCGCCGCCGCGGCGCCGTCTACCCGTACGAGATCGTCCCGCTGCTGACCGCCCCGATCGACGCCGGTCCGGGCTCCTGGCAGGAGTACGACCTGGACGAGGCGGGCAGCCCGCACCCGGTCGATCGCGCCCCCGGCGGCAACACCGCCAACCTGGTGCTCGGCGTCGTCACCGTGCCGACCCTGCGCTACCCGGAGGGCATGCGCCGGGTGGTGCTGCTCGGCGACCCGACCCGCGCGCTCGGCGCGATCGCCGAGCCGGAGTGCCGCCGGGTGCTCGCCGCGATCGAGCTGGCCCGCGAGCTGGACGTGCCCGTCGAGTGGTTCGCCGTCTCGGCCGGCGCGAAGATCGCGATGGACTCCGGCACCGAGAACATGGACTGGATCTCCCGGGTGCTGCGCGGGATCATCGAGTTCACCCAGGACGGCGGCGAGCTGAACGTCGTCGTCACCGGCATCAACGTCGGCGCCCAGCCCTACTGGAACGCCGAGGCCACGATGCTGATGCACACCAGGGGCATCCTGGTGATGACGCCGGACTCGGCCATGGTGCTGACCGGCAAGCACTCGCTGGACTTCTCCGGCGGCGTCTCCGCCGAGGACAACTTCGGCATCGGCGGCTACGACCGGATCATGGGCCCGAACGGCCAGGCGCAGTACTGGGCGCCGGACCTGTCCGGCGCGGTCGGCGTGCTGCTCGCGCACTACGCGCACACCTGGACGCTGCCCGGCGAGCGGTTCCCGCGGCCCGCGCCGACCACCGACCCGGTGTCCCGGGACGTCACGACCGCCCCGCACGCCGGGCCGAACTGCGAGTTCGGCACGCTCGGCGAGATCTGGGCGCCGGAGACGAACCGGGAGCGCAAGAAGCCGTTCGACATCCGGTCGGTGCTGCGCGGCGTCGCCGACGCCGACCACCCGACGTCCGAGCGGTGGGCCGACATGCACGACGCCGAGTCGGTCGTCGCGCTCGACGCGCACCTGGGCGGGCAGCCGGTCGCGATGATCGGCATCGAGTCGCGGCCGCTGCCGCGGCGCGGCCCGAGCCCGGTGGACGGCCCGTCGCAGTTCACCGCGGGCACGCTGTTCCCGCGGTCCTCGCGCAAGTGCGCGCGGGCCATCAACGCCGCGTCCGGCAACCGGCCGCTGGTGGTGCTGGCGAACCTGTCCGGGTTCGACGGCTCACCGGAGTCGCTGCGCGGGCTGCAGCTGGAGAACGGCGCCGAGATCGGCCGGGCCATCGTCAACTTCGACGGCCCGATCGTGTTCTGCGTCGTCTCCCGCTACCACGGCGGGGCGTTCGTGGTGTTCTCCGGGACGCTGAACGACAACATGGAGGTCGCCGCGATCACCGGCTCGTACGCCTCCGTGCTGGGCGGTGCGCCCGCCGCCGCCGTCGTCTTCGCGAGCGAGGTCAACGACCGGACCGCGAAGGACGAGCGGATCACCGGCCTGGAGGCCCGGATCGCCGAGGCGACCGGGGCCGGCGACGAGGCCGAGGCGGCCCGGCTGCGCGGCGAGCTCGCCACGCTCCGGCCGGACGTCCGCTCCGAGAAGCTCGGCCAGGTCGCGGACGAGTTCGACACGAAGCACTCCATCGAGCGGGCGCAGAGCGTCGGCTCGGTGCACCGGATCGTCACCCCGGACCAGCTGCGTCCCTACCTGGCCGACGCCGTGCAGCGGGGCATGAAGCGCACTCTCGACGCCGCCACGAGCGGCACCACAGGAGGAACGGCATGACCGCCATCACCGACACCCACCCGGACCAGCGCGTCGCCATCGTCACCGGCGGTGCCCGCGGCATCGGCGCCGCCATCACCACCGCGCTGGCCCGGCAGGGCGTGCACGTCGCCGCCGGCTACTCGTCGAACTCCAAGGCCGCCGAGGAGCTGCGGGAGAAGCTGGGCGCCGAGGGCGCGTCGGTCTCGGTGCACCAGGGCAACGTCGGCGAGCCGGACGACTGCTCGCGCGTCGTCGCCGAGGTGCTGGAGCAGAAGGGCCGGGTCGACTACCTGGTCAACAACGCCGGCATCACGGTCGACAAGACCGTCCGCAAGCTCACCGTCGACGACTGGCACGCGGTGCTGCGGATCAACCTGTCCGGCGCCTTCTACATGACCAAGGCCGTGCTGGAGCACATGACCGGCAACGAGTTCGGCCGGATCGTGAACATCTCGTCGGTGATCGGCCAGACCGGTTCCATCGGGCAGGCGAACTACGCGTCGTCGAAGGCCGGTCTGATCGGGTTCTCGAAGTCGCTCGCCCAGGAGGTCGCGCGCAAGGGCATCACGGTCAACTGCGTGGCGCCCGGCTTCATCGAGACCGAGATGGTCGCCGCGGTGCCGGAGAAGGCCCTGGAGAAGATCATCGCGAAGGTCCCGGTCGGCCGGCTCGGCCAGGCCGACGAGATCGCCCGCGCCGTCCAGTTCCTGGTCGACGACCGCGCCGGGTACGTCACCGGCTCGGTGATCAGCGTCAACGGTGGTCTGGACATGGCGTCCTGAGCTCCGGCCCCGCCCCGCCGTCGGGGGGTGGGACGGGGCCGGCGGCCCGCGCGTAGCGGGCGGCGAGCACCCGGAGCCGGTCGACGAGCTCCGGGGGCTCGGTCACGTGGAAGTCCAGGTCGAGCAGCCCGATGTACACCGCGACCGTCCCGATGCTGTCGGCGCCGGTCACCAGCACGCAGCGCCGGTCGTCGATCTCCTCGACCATGCCGACGGCCGGATTGATCCGGGCGAGCACGGTCGCCGCGGGCGCCTCGACGGTGATCCGCACGTGCACCTTCCAGCCGGTCGAGGCGACCTCGCGCAGCACCAGCGCCGGGTAGTCGCCGCCGGGCAGCGGATCGGGGGCGAACCGGCGCCCGGTCGGCGGCCGCAGGCCGACCAGGTCGACCCGCCAGGTCCGCCAGGCCGCCTCCGCGCGGCCGACCAGGTACCAGCGGCCCTGCCAGGCGACCAGCCGGTACGGCTCGACGGTGGCCGGCCACTGCTGCCCCGGCAGGTCCAGCCGGACGAGCTCGTGGTCCCGGATCGCCGACGCCAGCGCGGTCAGCGCCGCCGGGTCGACCTCCGGATCGGGATCGGCGGTGTCGGTGTTGCGCGGGCCGGCGGCGGTGCTGTCGTGGATCGCCGCGACCCGGCGGCGCAGCCGGTCCGGCAGCACCTGGTCGAGCTTGGCGAGCGCCCGGCCGCTGCTCTCGCCCAGCGGCCCGCCGCCGTCGCCTGCGGTGCGCAGCGCGATCGCCACGGCGACCGCCTCGGCGTCGTCGAGCTGCAGCGGCGGCAGCCGGGCACCGGCCCCGAGCCGGTAGTGCCCGGCCGCGCCGCGGACCGCGTGCACCGGGTAGTCGAGCCCGCGCAGCCGCGCGATGTCGTTGCGCACGGTGCGCTCGCCGACCCCGAGCCGGCGCGCCAGCTCCGGTCCCGTCCACTCCGGCCGGGACTGCAGCAGCCCCAGCAGGGTCAGCATCCGCGCCGCGGTGTCGGCCACGAGAAACCCCTCCCGAATCAGGAACGAAACGTGCCTGATCGGGGTGCAGGGTAGCTCCCATGACGCCCTTCACCGTGCAGATCCCGCAGTCCGATCTCGACGACCTCGCCGACCGCCTGGCCCGCACCCGGCTCCCCCGGCCCGCGCCCGGCGACGACTGGACCTACGGCACCCCGAACGGCTGGCTGGCCGAGACCGTCGGCTACTGGCGCGAGCAGTTCGACTGGCGCGCCCAGGAGAAGCGGATGAACGCGTTCCCGCAGTACCTCACCGAGATCGACGGCCAGCCGATCCACTACCTGCACGTCCCCTCCGCCGTCGAGGGGGCGACACCGGTGCTGCTGCTGCACAGCTGGCCGGGTTCGTTCACCGAGTTCCTGGACCTGATCGGCCCGCTCACCGATCCGGCCGCGCACGGCGGGGACGCCGCCGACGCCTGCTCGGTGGTGGTGCCCTCGCTGCCCGGGTTCGGCTTCAGCACCCCGCTCGCCGCGGGCGGCTGGACCTCCGCCCGGGTGGCGCGGACCGTCGACACCCTGATGCGCGACCTCGGCTACGAGTCGTACGGGGTGCACGGCAGCGACGCCGGCGCGCTGATCGCCCGCGAGCTCGGCCTGCTCGACCCGCCCGGGTTCCGCGGGCTGCACGTGCTGCAGCTGTTCTCGTTCCCGTCCGGCGACCCGGCCGAGTTCGAGCGGCTCGGCCCGGACGACCACGCCGCCCTGGAGTTCATGGAGTGGTTCGGCTCGGTCGCCGGCTACAACGCGATGAACGCCGCCCGCCCGCAGACCATCGGCGCCGCGCTGGCCGACTCCCCGGCCGCCCAGCTCGCCTACTCGGAGCTGTTCGTCTCGTTCGGCAACGGCACCGCGCTGGTGACCCTCGACCAGCTGCTCACCCAGGTGTCGCTGTACTGGCTGACGAACACCGCGGCGTCCGCGGCCCGGCTCTACCTCGAGGACGCCCGGGCGGGCGCCGCGGACCGGGTCAACCACGCGCGGACCGGGGTCGCCGTGTTCGCGTCGGACTTCCGGACGGTGCGGGTGTTCGCCGAGCGGGACAACTCCCGGATCGAGCACTGGTCGACCTTCGACCAGGGCGGGCACTACGCCGCCCTGGAGCGGCCGGCCGAGCTGGCCGCCGACATCCGGGCGTTCTTCGCCGGCTGAACCGGGCGGCCCGGCTCAGCCGCGGGTGCAGAGCCCCTTCGACTCCAGCACCCGGGCGACGGCGGCGTCGTTCGCCTCCGAGGTGATCCGGCCGTCGGCGAGCGCCCGTTCGGCGGCGTCGAGCAGCGGGCCGACCGGAGTGACGTTGGAGAACAGCGCGATGTCCGTGCCGGCGGCCAGCGCCAGCGTGGTCGACTCGGCCAGCCCGAACCGGTCGGTGATCGCCTTCATCGCACCCAGGTCGTCGGACATCACGACGCCGTCGAACCGGTACTGCTCGCGCAGCAGCCGGTAGGCGGCGGGCTCCACGCTGGTCGGGACGTCGGTGGTGAGCCCGGGGACGTCGAGGTGCCCGAGCATCACCCCGACCTGCCCGTCCAGCGGCCGGCCGGGCCCGACCAGCGCCCCGTAGGGCAGCAGGTCGCTGCGCTGCAGCTGCTCCAGCGGCGGGGTGCTCACCGAGCCCTCGTGCGAGTCGCCGGAGCTGCTGCCGTGCCCGGGGAAGTGCTTGAGGACGCCGAACACGCCGGCCTCCTGCTGGCCCTGGGCCCAGGCGCTCGCGTAGCGGGTGACGGTCTCCGGATCGGCGGCGAAGGCGCGGTCGCCGATCACCGACGTCCGCGGCTGGTCGGACACGTCCACCGTGGGTGCCAGGTTCCAGGTGACACCGCGGGCCTTCAGTTGCCCGGCGCGTTCGCGGGCGATCGCGGTGACCTCCTCGGGGGTGCGGGTGGCGGCCATCTCGCGGGCGCTCGGGATGTCGCCGTCGAGCTCGTCGATCCGCTGGACCCGGCCGCCCTCCTCGTCGACGGCGACCGCCAGCGCGGTGTCCGACGCCTCCTGCAGGGCGGCCAGCCGGTCGTCCTGCAGCAGGGCGGTGCCGTTGCCGCCGAGGAACACCCCGCCGACCTGCGAGTCCCGCACGATCGTCACGGCACCCTCGGGATCGTCGGCGTCGACGCCGACCATCAGCCGCTGCGCCAGCCGGTCGCGCGGCGACAGCGCCGCCACCATCGGGGCGCAGGTGTCGATCGCCTCCGGCGCGGCCTGCCCGCTGCTCGCGGGCGCCGCCTGCGGCGCGGCGCTGTGGTTCGTGGTCAGTGCGGGCGTGCCGACGACGACGGTCACCGTCCCGGCGACCAGCGCGCCGGCGACGGCCGCGGTCAGCAGGCCGGCGCCGCGGCGCCGGCGGGACCCGGTGACCGGGTGGTTCCGTCCTCGCATCACGGTCCATCGTGACAGCCGCCGACGGGCGGCGTCCCGGCACCCACGGCGGCACGGACGGGTGGCGCCGTCGGGTGGCGCCGCCGGGATGGCGCCGACGGGTGGCGCCGACGGGTGGCGCGGTCGGGTGGCGCGGTCAGGCGATGTCCGGCACCCGCTCGCCGGGCGGCGGCGGGCCGGGCGGGGTGCCGTCGCCGAACGGGCGCCCGCCGAGCTCCTCGCGGCCGTGCGGGATCAGCCAGTCCGCGGTGTCCGGCCCGAGCGGCACCACGCCGGTCGGGTTGATCGAGGTGTGCACGCCGTAGTAGTGCTGCTTGATCTGGTCGACGTCGATCGTGTCGCCGAACCCGGGCGTCGTGAACAGGTCCCGGGCGTAGGCCCACAGCACCGGCAGCTCGGTGAGCTTGTGCCGGTTGCACTTGAAGTGGCCGTGGTAGGCGGCGTCGAACCGGACCAGGGTCACCCACAGCCGCACGTCGGCCTGGGTGATGGTGTCGCCGACCAGGTAGCGGCGGGTCGCCAGGTGCTCGGACAGCTCGTCCAACCGCGCCCACAGCGCCCGGAAGGCGCGCTCGTAGGCGGCCTGCGACGAGGCGAAACCGCACTTGTAGACGCCGTTGTTGACGTCGTGGAAGATCCCCTCGCCGATCCGCTCGATCGCGTCCGGATCCGGCCACAGGTCCGGTGCGCCGGCCCGGTGCAGCTCCCGCCACTGGGTGGACAGGTCGCGCTCGAGCGCCGCGTACTCGTTGGTGACGACTTTCCCCGACGACACCTCGACCATCGCCGGGACGGTGACGCCGGCGTCGTAGCCGGGGATCGCCTTCTCGTAGGCCTCGCGCAGGTACTCGATGCCGAGCACCGGATCGACGTCGCCGGGATCGAGATGGAACCGCCAGCTGCGCTCGTCGTGCAGCGGGCCCGCGATGCCGAGCGAGATGGCGTCCTCCAGGCCCAGCAGCCGCCGGGTGATGATCACCCGGTTCGCCCAGGGGCAGGCCCGGGCGCCGATCAGCCGGTAGCGGCCGGCCTCGACCGGCCACGGCGACGACCCGTCGGCGGTGATCCGCTCGGCCACGCCGAGCGGCTCGCGTACGAACTCACCGGAACCGTCGTCGCCAGCCATGCCGGAGACGGTAGTGCGCCCGCGGTGTCGCCGCAGGTCGCCCGGGCGGGACGGCGCTCCGGCCGCACGTCCGGACCGGCGCGTCACCGGTCCGTGCGACCCCGCCGGGCGGGGGCTGCACTCTCATCGAACGCGGCCGCTCTCTCGACGTCCCGTGGAGTGGCGTCGTTGGCGCGAACGGGTGAACCTGGAATCCATGCAGTGTCGGAGGTCACAGATTCGGTTTGCGTTGCGCCGGGCGGAACGGTCACGGCGTGTCGCGGTGCGCGTCGTCACCGCGACCCCCTCGGATCGGGGCCGATGACCCGGGCCGCCGCCGTCCGTTCCCGTCACTGGTGGGACCGCCCGCAGAGCGGACATGTGACCACCCTCGCCACACCGACGAAATGTGGCCGAAACCACTGGTCGTCACAGGTTCGTTGCGTATAACACAACGTCGCGGCCCGATCCAGACCCCTCGCGGCGATCCGGACAGGGTGCTGCTGTCCGATCTACCGTCGAGCCGACCCGCAGCACCCGAAGACTTGTCGAGGAGACGCGGTACATGACGGCCGACCACCGTACCGACAGCGAGCTGCCCGAGCTCGGAAGGACCGTCCAGGAGTTCGGAGACTCCCCGACCGAGGTCCGGGAGTCCACCCACTACAAGCACGAGTACGTGCAGACGTTCGTCGACAAGTGGGACGAGCTGATCGACTGGCGTGCCCGCTACGAGAGCGAGGGCAAGTTCTTCGTCGAGCAGCTGCGCCAGCGCGGCGTGCGCAGCGTGCTCGACGTCGCGACGGGGACCGGTTTCCACTCGGTGCGGCTGCTGGAGGAGGGCTTCGAGACGGTCGTGTCCGCCGACGGCAGCGCGGAGATGCTGGCGAAGGCGTTCGACAACGGCATGAAGTTCGGCGGGCACATCCTGCGCGTCGTGCAGGCCGACTGGCGCTGGCTGAACCGCGACGTGCACGGCGAGTACGACGCCATCATCTGCCTCGGCAACTCCTTCACCCACCTGTTCTCGGAGAAGGACCGGCGCAAGGCGCTCGCCGAGTTCTACGCCATGCTCAAGCACGACGGCGTGCTGATCCTGGACCAGCGCAACTACGACGCGATCCTGGACAACGGGTTCTCGTCGAAGCACCAGTACTACTACTGCGGGGACGGCGTCGTCGCCGAGCCGGAGCACGTCGACGACGGCCTGGCCCGGTTCCGGTACCAGTTCTCCGACGGCTCCGAGTACCACCTCAACATGTTCCCGCTGCGCAAGGACTACACGCGGCGGCTGATGCACGAGGTCGGGTTCCAGAAGATCGAGACCTACGGCGACTTCCAGTCCAGCTACTCCGACGACGAGCCGGACTTCTTCGTGCACATCGCGGAGAAGGCCTACCTGGAGTCGGAGGTGGAGAACCCGTGACGCAGGCCCGGACGGCCGAGGACACGGCCCGCAGCTACTACGACTCCGCCGACGCCGACAACTTCTACTCCCTGGTCTGGGGCGGCGAGGACATCCACGTCGGCCTCTACGAGACCGCGGACGAGGAGATCGCCGCCGCCAGCCGCCGCACGGTGGCCCGGATGGCGGAGGTCGCCGGTGTCGCGTCCGGGACCCGGATCCTCGACCTCGGATCGGGCTACGGCGGCGCCGCCCGCCAGCTCGCCGCGCGGTTCGGGGCGAGCGTGCACTGCCTGAACCTGTCCCCGGTGGAGAACGACCGCAACGTCCGCCTCACCAAGGAGCAAGGTCTCGAGGGGCTGGTGACCGTCGCGACCGGCACCTTCGAGGACGTGCCGGTCGAGGATGGATCGGTCGACGTCGTCTGGTCGCAGGACGCGTTCCTGCACTCCGGCGACCGCGGCCGGGTGCTCGACGAGGTCGTCCGGGTGCTCCGCCCGGGCGGGCAGGTCGTGTTCACCGACCCGATGGCCGTGGACGGGCTCGACCAGTCGTCGATCCAGCCGATCCTGGACCGGATCCAGCTCTCGACGATGGCCACGCCCGGCTTCTACACCGACGGCCTGACGGCGCGCGGCGCGTCCGCGGTGACCTTCCACGACCACGCCGCGCAGCTGCCGACGCACTACCGGCGGGTCCGTGAGGAGCTGGTCGCCCGCGAGCCGGAGCTGGCCGGGACCATCTCGGAGAGCTACATCGCCAACATGAAGGCGGGCCTGCAGCACTGGGTGGACGGCGGCAACGCCGGGAAGCTCACCTGGGGCATCGTGCACGCCGTCAAGGGCTGAGGACGGCCCGGAGGCCCGGCACCTGGTGGGTGCCGGGCCTTCGGTGTGTCGGGGGCGGGTGTGTCGGACCTCGGCGTGCCTGACCTCGGTGTGCCTGACCTCGGCGTGCCTGACCTCGGTGTGCCTGACCTCGGTGTGCCTGACCTCGGTGAGCCGGACCTCGGTGAGCCGGGCGGCGGGTGCTTCGAGCGCCGGTGCTTCGAGCAGCCGGCGGGCTGCCGGTGCGCCCGGCGTCGGTGTGCCGGACCTCCGTGTGCTGGGCGGCCGGTGCGCCGAGCGCCGGTGCGTCGAGCAGCCGGCGGGCAGGTGGGCGGTGCGCCCGGCGTCGGTGTGCCAGACCTCCGTGTGCCGGGCGGCCGGTGCGCCGAGCGCCGGTGCGTCTAGCGCCGGTGCGTCGAGCAGCCGGCGGGCAGGCGGGCGGTGCGCCCGGCGTCGGTGTGCCAGACCTCCGTGTGCCGGGCGGCCGGTGCGCCGAGCGCCGGTGCGTCGAGCAGCCGGCGGGCAGGCGGGCGGTGCGCCCGGCGTCGGTGTGCCGGGCCTCCGGCCTGCCGCGGCCGATCAGCCGTCGTCGCCGTCGTCGTCCCCGCCGCCGGCGCCGTCCTGGTCGTCGCCGTCCCCGTTGCTTCCGTCGTTGTCGTCGCCGTCGTCGTCGCCGTCGCCGCCCTGCTGCTGCTCCTGCTGGGTCGGTGCGGGCGCCTCGGCCCCGCCGCAGGACGCCGCGGTGGTGGACACGAGTGCCAGTGCGGCGAGGAGCCCGAGCAATGTCCGGGAGAGCGTTGTGCGTCGCATGCGTCCGAGTGTGCCCGGTCCCGGCAGGGTCGCGTGGCCGGGTTCCCCGCCCGCCTCGTCGTCATCGTGCCGGCGGGCGCCCTCCGGCCGCGGCGCTCGCCGGTCGCGTCGCTCGCCGGGCCCGCGGCGCTGCTCCGTGGACGGTTCAGCGTCCGTCCGGATCGATCGCGCTGCGGGTTCGCACCCCTCGGTCCGCCGAGATGCAGCTCAGCGGGAATTGTTGATCTCCCCGGC
>NZ_BAAAJK010000028.1:29856-31652 GCF_039526905.1 Pseudonocardia kongjuensis
CGTTCGAGGTGCCGACGACGTTGGTGAGCCACGCCTCGTGCGGGTACTGCTCCAGCATCGGGAGGTGCTTGAGCGCGGCGGCGTGGAACACGACGTCGGGGCGGCGCAGCCCGGCCCGGCGCGGTGCGGCGCAGCCCGGCCCGGCGCGGTGCGGCGCGGTGCGGCGCGGTGCGGTGCGGTGCGGCGCGGTGCGGTGCGGTGCGGCGCGGGGCGGTCGGGGCTCGGCGTGTCGGGTCACGGTCCGGTGCGGTGCGGTGCGGTGTCAGACGCCCGCGGGATCGGCGAGGAGGAAACCGCGGATCGCGGCGAGTGTGTCGGCCGGCTGCTCGTCCACCAGGAAGTGCCCGGCCCGGGCGACCGCCCGGCCGGTGACCAGCGCGGGATCGGCCGCCTCCCGCTTCCAGACCTCCAGCGGGCTCTCGGCGTTCGCCCCGACCACACCCGACTCGCCCCAGAGCACCAGGGTCGGCGCGGAGATCCGGTTCCCGGCCGCGGCGTCGGCGGCGTCGTGCTCCAGGTCGATCGACGCACCGGCCCGGTAGTCCTCCATCATCGCGTGCCGTGCGGCGGGATCGGCGAACGCGCGCTCGTAGGACGCCAGCGCCTCCGCCGGGTGCGCGTCGAGCCCGGAGCCCCAGCCGCCCAGGATCCGGTGCAGGTAGCCGATCGGGTCCCCGGCGATCAGTCGCTCCGGCAGGTCGGCCGGCTGGATGAAGAAGAACCAGTGGTAGTAGGCGGTGGCCAGGGCGCGGTCGACGTGCGAGTAGACGTAGGCCGTCGGCAGGATGTCCAGCAACGCCGCCCGCTCGACCCGGCCGGGATGGTCGAGCAGCATCCGGTGGGTGACCCGGGCGCCGCGGTCGTGCCCGAGCACGTTGAAGGTGTCGAACCCGAGCCGCTCCATCACCTCGACCTGGTCGCCGGCCATCGCCCGAAACGAGTAGCCCGCGTGGTCCGGCCCCGACCCGGGCCGGTCGGACGCGCCGTACCCGCGCAGGTCGGTCGCGATCACCGTGTGGTCGCGGGCCAGATCGGCCGCGGCCGGACCCCACATCGCGTGCGTCTGCGGGAAGCCGTGCAGCAGCAGCACCGGCGGACCCTGCCCGCCCCGCACGCCGTGCACCGAGACCTGCTCCCCCGGCGCACCGACGGTCAGGTCGAAGGCGGTGAGATCGTCGAGCACCGTGGCTCACCTCCGGGGAACCTCGGGTCGTCCCCGCGCGCCGGGCGGAGATCGAACACCCAGAATCGGAGCACGGCGAACCGGAGGAGTCCACCCCCGAGGCTCGCCAGCACGAGCACGGCGGCCTCCTCCGCAGGCGTCGGGGCCGCCGTCAGGGCGTGCAGCGCGAGCAGCACGACGGAGCTGTAGCAGGCGTAGAACGCGACGGTGCCGACGTCCTGCACCCACTCCCGGAGCCGGAAGGCGCGCGGCCCGCCGAACGCGAACCGGCGGCTGAGCTCGGTGCTCAGCGCGGTCGTCAGGATCAGCGCGATCACGTTCGCCGGGACGGCGGCCAGCCAGGGCCGGAACAGCAGGAACAGCACCGCGTTCAACGCGGTGGCCAACCCGCCGACGGCGGCGTAGCGGCCGAGCTGGCGGAGCAACGGGCGACCGGACACGAACCGGAACACCGGGCCGAGCAGCGCACGCACGCCTGCGCTCGCGCGCGCCGACGCACCGTCGCCCGCACCGGACATGGCTGCAGCGTCCACCGCCCGACACCCCCTCCACCCGATCTTCGCAGGAGTACCCACCGGATGCTCCCGGAACCCACCGTTCGCGTCACACCCCT
>NZ_BAAAJK010000028.1:31676-41144 GCF_039526905.1 Pseudonocardia kongjuensis
CACGCGTGGGGTGTGCACCGCAGCAAAGGGGTGTGAGGTGAGGTGGCGGGGTGCGAGGTCGGGCGCCGGCTGCCTCGGGGCGTCGGGTGTTGTGCGGTGGGGCGCGTGGGTGGGTGGCCACGGCTTCACGCGGCGCCGCGTCCCCGGCCCGACGCCGCACCTCCCGTTCGGCGTCGCACCCCCTGGAACGGGTGCGGGGGTCGCCACGGGGTGCGACATCGAGCGGACGGCGCTGAACCGCACCCTCAGCACGCCCCCGCACCCGCTCGAACCGGTGCGAGGACCGACACGGGGTGCGACGTCGCGGGCGGGGTGCGAGGCGGCGGGCGGGGTGCGAGGCAGCGCGTAGGTGCGGGGCCGCGGGCAGGGTGCGAGGCAGCGGGCAGGGTGCGAGGCAGCGCGTAGGTGCGGGGCCGCGGGCAGGGTGCGAGACCGCGAGCAGGGTGCGAGACCGCGAGCAGGGTGCGAGACCGCGAGCAGGGTGCGAGACCGCGAGCAGGGTGCGAGACCGCGAGCAGGGTGCGAGACCGCGAGCAGGGTGCGAGGCCGCGGGCAGGGTGCGAGGCGGCGGGCGGGTGCGAGGCCGCGCGTAGGTGCGAGGCCACGGGCAGGGTGCGAGGCCCGGCGCCGGGCGTCGAGCACCGGCGCCGGGGCCGGTCAGAGCTGGAGGAAGACCGTCTCGTCGGCGCCGCGCAGGCGTACGTCGAAGCGGTAGCGGCCCTCGCCGTCGGGCACCGCGATCAGCGTGTGCCTGCGGTCCTCCGGCACCGCCGCCAGCAGCGGGTCGGCGGCGTTGGCCTCGGCGAAGTCCGGGAAGTAGACGCGGGTGACGACCCGGTCGAGCAGGCCACGGGCGAACACCGACACGTCGATGTGCGGGGCCTGACCGGGCAGCGCGCCGGGCAGCAGGGTGCGGATGCTCCAGTGGCCGTCGTCGTCGGTGGGGGCGCGGCCGAAGGCACGGAACTCCGGGTGCCCGGACTCGGCCGGGGACACGGCGCCGCGCGGGTCGTCGGGGTGGTCGAAGCGGCCGGCCGGGTCGGCCTGCCAGGTCTCGACCATCGCGTCGGCGATCGTGGCGCCGTTCCCGTCGGTGACGGTGCCGTGGATCGTGATCGCGCCCGGCGTGCCGGCCGGGACGACGTCCGGGCCGTCCGGCCAGGGCAGCCCGATCGACAGGTACGGGCCGACGGTCTGCGACGGGGTCAGGGCGAGCGGGGTCCCGGTCATGCGTGCGGCTCCTCGAACGGCGTCTGCGCCCGGCCGCGCAGCACGATGTCGAACCGGAAGGCGAGCGCCCACTCCGGCCGGGTCGCGTCCAGGTCGAAGGTCGACACCATCCGGTGCCGGGACTCCTCCGGCGCCGAGTTGTAGATCGGGTCCTGGGCGAACAGCGGATCGTCCGGGAAGTACATCTGGGTGACCAGGCGCTGGGTGAACGCCCGCCCGAACAGCGAGAAGTGGATGTGCGCCGGCCGCCACGCGTTGTGGTGGTTGCCCCACGGGTAGGCGCCCGGCTTGATCGTGGTGAACGAGTAGTTGCCGTGCGCGTCGGTGAGCGTGCGGCCGCCGCCGGTGAAGTTCGGGTCCAGCGGGGCGGGCCAGTTGTCCCAGCGGTGCGCGTACCGGCCGGCGGCGTTGGCCTGCCAGATCTCGACCAGGGTGTCCGGGATCGCTCGGCCGTCGGAGTCGAGCACCCGGCCGAACACGACGATCCGCTGGCCGACGGCCTCGCCGTTCGCGCCGATGGTCAGGTCGTCGTCGCCCGGGTTCACCGGGCCGGTCAGCAGCGGGCCGGTGACCTCGGTGAGCCGGTGCGGCAGCACGATCGGCTGCTGCGCGGGGGCGCGCAGCCCGGTGCTCTTGTAGCCGGGCGAGTTCAGCGGCGGGTTGGTGCCCTCGGGCACCGGGACGTAGCCCGGGGGCTGGAGCAGCGGCGGCGTCATCGGCGGTTCCTCTCGTGCGGTGCGTGGTGGGACGGCGAGCGGGCTCAGACCGCGCCGTGCGGGAGGCCGACGTAGTTCTCGGCGAGGCTGGTCGCGGCCGCCCGGGAGGTCGCGGTGTAGCGCAGCTGGGACCGCTGCAGGCCGATCCCGAACGCGTCGCCCGCCTCGGTGCCGGGATCGAAGCGGTGCAGCATCGACGTCATGAACCAGGAGAAGTGCTCGGCCCGCCAGACCCGGCGCAGGCAGGTCGCCGAGTACTCGTCGAAGCCGGTCTCCGAGCCGGTGCGGTAGAAGCCGGCGATCGCGTCGGCCAGCACCCGGACGTCGGCGATCGCCAGGTTCATCCCCTTCGCCCCGGTCGGCGGGACGATGTGCGCCGAATCCCCCGCCAGGAACAGCCTGCCCCGGCGCATCGGCGCCGCGACCATGCTCCGCATCGGGGTGACCGAGGGCTTCTCCAGGAACTCGCCCTCGTTCAGGGTGAACCCGTCGCAGGCCAGCCGGGTCTGCAGCTCGTCCCAGATCCGCCGATCCGACCAGTCGCCGGGATCGGCGTCCGGCGGCACCTGCAGGTAGAGCCGGGTGACCTCGGGGCTGCGCATCGAGTAGAGGGCGAAGCCGTTGTCGTGGTGGGCGTAGACCAGCTCGTCGGTGGTCGGGGCGGCCCTGGCCAGCACGCCGAGCCAGCCGAACGGGTAGACGCGCTCGGCGACGGTGAGCTCCCCGCCCGCCGCCACGGCCGGCCGGGAGACGCCGTGGAACCCGTCGCACCCGGCGACGACGTCGCAGCGCAGCACGCTGTCGGTGCCGTCGGCCGCCGTGTAGGTGATCGACGGCGCGTCGGTCGTGACGTCGTGCACGGCCACCCCGGACACCTCGAACTCGACGGGCAGCCCGGCGTCGTCGATCCGGTCGGCGAGCAGGTCCTTCACGACCTCCTGCTGGCCGTACACGGTGATCCCGGCGCCGACGAGATCGGCGAAGTCGATCCGGTGGTCGGCCGCGGGCGCGCCCGGGGCCTCGCCGAACCGCAGCGCGATCCCGGTGTGCGGCATGCCCTCCCGGTCCAGCCGGGCGGCGACGCCCAGCTCCCGCAGCAGCGCGACCGACGGTGCCTCCAGGACGCCGGCCCGGACCCGCGCCTCGATGTAGCCGCGGTCGCGGGCCTCCAGGACGACCGAGTCGATCCCGGCGAGGGCGAGCATCCGGGCCAGTACCAGCCCGGCCGGCCCGGCACCGATGATGCCGACCTGGGTCCGGGTCTCGCGTCGTCGCGGGGCGGGGCTCGTCATGGGCGGTACTGTCCCCGACCCGCCGGACCCGGCTCGACCGCGCTTCCGCTCTGCGGAAGACTGCACGGTATGAGCACGCGTCCGGCCAGGTCCGGGGTCACCGCCCGGGTGCTCGACGTGCTGGGGGCCTTCACCGCGTCGACGCCCGCGCTCGCGCTGAGCGACATCGCGCGCCGCTCCGGGCTGCCGCTGACCACGGCGCACCGGCTGGTCGGCGAGCTCACCGCGGGCCGGGCGCTGGAACGCGGCGAGGACGGCCGCTACCGGATCGGGCTGCGGCTCTGGGAGATCGCGCACCTCGCCCCGGCCAGCCGCGGGCTGCGCGAGACCGCGATGCCGTTCCTGGAGGACCTGCACGAGGTCACCCGGCACAACGTGCAGCTCGCGGTGCTCGACCAGGACGACCCGGCGGAGGTCGTCTACGTCGAGCGGCTGTCCACCCGGGACGCCGTCTCGATCGTCAGCAGGCCGGGATCGCGGCTGCCCTCGACCGCGACCGGGGTCGGGCTGGCGCTGCTCGCGCACGCCGGCCCGGAGGACGTCGAGCGGGTGCTCGCCCGCCCGCTGCGCCGGTTCACCCCGCACACCGTCTGCGATCCGGACGGGGTGCGGGCGCTGCTGGCCCGCGCGCGGGCCAGCGGGTTCGTCGTCTCCGACCGGCA
Source organism: Pseudonocardia kongjuensis (assembly GCF_039526905.1). NCBI lineage: Bacteria > Bacillati > Actinomycetota > Actinomycetes > Pseudonocardiales > Pseudonocardiaceae > Pseudonocardia > Pseudonocardia kongjuensis. Next base: position 35,577 of record NZ_BAAAJK010000028.1, read on the forward strand.
GATCGAGGCGGTGTCGCTGTCGGTGGCGGCCCCGGTGCGGACCGGCGACGGCCCGGTCGTCGCGGCGCTGTCGGTCGTCGTGCCCGCGGACGGGACGAACCCGCACACCTGGGTGCCCGCCGTCCGGGCGGCGGCCCGCGGGATCAGCCGGGCGCTGGGCCGGCCGGCCGGGAGCGGCTGAGCCCGGTCACGGGCGCCGGTCGGCGGTCGCGTCGGACGGCCCGAGCGACTGCCCGGCGAGCACCGACAGCAGCTGCAGCTTCTCGTAGCTCTCGCTGCCCGGCGGGGCCGTGTACACGAACAGCAGGTGCGACTGGTGCGGGTCGAGCAGCGTCTGGCAGTTCAGTTCCAGCACCCCGACCTCGGGATGGACCAGCCGCTTGACCTCCTGCGGGGACACCCCGATCTCGTGCGCCTCCCACAGCTCGCGGAACTCCGCGCTGCGGGCCAGCAGCAGCTCGGCGAACTGCGCGGCCCGGGAACCGGGGCCGCGCCGCGCGGCCACCCCGCGCAGCCCGGACGCGTACATCCGGGACATCAGCGCGTGCTCCTCCGGCGGGTAGATGTTCCGGGACGCCGGATCGGTGAACCAGCGGTAGCCGAGGCTGCGGGCCGGGCCGGTGTAGCGGTCCGCGTCGCCGGTCAGGGCGACGCCCAGCGGGGTCTGCCGCAGCGTCTCCCCCAGCTCGGTGACGATCTCGGCCGGGGTGTCGGCGAGCCGGTCGAGGATGCGCAGCAGCCCGGGGCTGATGTGCTCGCTGGTGGCCCCGCGGGCCGGCGGGTGCTGGCCGGCCAGCCGGAACAGGTGGTCCCGCTCGTCGAGCGAGAGGTGCATGCCCTGCGCGATCGAGGCCAGCATCTGCTCGGACGGGTGCGGCCCGCGTTCCCGCTCCAGCCGCGCGTAGTAGTCGGCGGACATGTGACAGAGCGCCGCGACCTCCTCCCGGCGCAGCCCCGCGGTGCGCCGGCGGCGCCCGCGGGGCAGCCCGACGTCCTCCGGCTGCATCGCCTCCCGGCGGCTCCGCAGGAACGCCGCCAGCCCGGCCCGGTCGATCATGGCCCACCGCCTCTGTTCGGGTACTGAATCGTTCCTACCGCCGGACGCGCGCCGCAGCCACGGATCGGCAGTCCGTGGATAACCCCGCGCAACACGACCAGTGTGGATGGCACACCCCACCGGGCACAGCCCACGAGGAGCAGGGAGAAACCCATGCCACGCCGCACCCCCGAGATCACCGTTCCCGACCTGACCGGACGGCGCGCCGTCGTCACCGGTGCGAGCGACGGCGTCGGCCTCGGCATCGCCGCCCGGCTCGCCGCGGCGGGCGCCGAGGTGGTCCTGCCGGTCCGCAACCCGCGCAAGGGCGAGGCGGCACTCGCCACGATCCGTCAGGCGCACCCCCTCGCCGACGTCTCGCTGCGCGAGCTCGACCTGTCCTCGCTGGAGTCGGTGGCGGCGCTGGGCGAGAAGCTGACCGCCGAGGGCGCCCCGATCCACCTGCTGATCGGCAACGCCGGCGTGATGACCCCGCCGGACCGGCAGACCACCGCCGACGGCTTCGAGCTGCAGTTCGGCACCAACCATCTCGGGCACGTCGCGCTGGTCGCCCACCTGCTGCCGCTGCTGCGCGCCGGCAACGCCAGGGTGACCTCGCAGATCAGCATCGCCGCGTCCAGCGGGACGATCAACTGGGACGACCTGAACTGGGAGCGGTCCTACGACGGGATGGGCGCCTACCGCCAGTCGAAGATCGCGTACGGGCTGTTCGGGCTGGAGCTGGAGCGGCGCAGCCGGGCCGGCGGCTGGGGCATCACCAGCACCCTGTCGCACCCCGGGGTCGCCGCCACCAACCTGCTGTCCGCGCGCCCGGAGGTCGGCCGCGCCCGGCAGACCATGGGCAGGCGGATCATCGGCGCGCTGTCCCGGCGCGGCATCCTGGTCGGCACGGTGGAGTCCGCCGGGCTGCCCGCGCTGCTCGCGGCGACCTCGCCGGACTCCCGCGGCGGCCGGCTCTACGGGCCGCGCGGGCCGGGCAACCTGGGTGGCGCCCCGGCCGAGCAGAAGCTCTACAGCACGCTGGAGGACGCCGCCGGGGCCCAGCGGATCTGGGAGACCTCGGAGAAGCTGATCGGCGTCCCCCTCACCCCCGGCCCCGCGCGGCGCTGACCGCATCGTGATCGATCCGAGGCCGCGCCCCGCGCCCCGGCGTGCCACCGTGGCGGGGTGCGCGACTTCCGCATCGAGATTCCCGAGGCCGAGCTCGACGACCTGCGCGAGCGGCTGGGCCGGACCCGCTGGCCCGAGCCGTCGACCGTCGAGGGCTGGGGCCAGGGCGTCCCGCTGGACTACGCCCGCGAGCTCTGCGAGTACTGGCGGACCCGCTACGACTGGCGCCGCGTCGAGGCCGAGATCAACGCCTGGCCGCAGTTCCGCACCGGCCTCGACGGCGGCGGGGACGACGCGGTCGAGGTGCACGTCGTGCACGCCCGCTCACCGCACCCGGGCGCGATGCCGCTGCTGCTCACGCACGGCTGGCCGGGCTCGGTCGTCGAGTTCCTGGACGTCCTGCCCGCCCTGACCGATCCGCCCGACCCGGCCGACGCCTTCCACGTCGTGCTGCCGACGCTGCCCGGCTTCGGGTTCTCCGGGAAGCCGGCGGTGCCGGGCTGGGGCGTCGAGCGGATCGCGGTGGCGTGGGCGCAGCTGATGGACCGGCTCGGCTACGAGCGGTTCGCCGCGCAGGGCGGCGACTGGGGGTCGATGATCACCTCCGCGCTCGGGACGGCGGCGCCGGAGATGCTCTACGGCATCCATCTCACGATGGCGCTCGCACCGAAGCCGGACGATCTCGACCTGCCGCTGACGAAGCAGGAGAAGGCGGACATCGCGTTCTCCAAGAGCTTCGACCGCTACGGCGCCGGCTACTCCGCCGAGCAGTCCACCCGGCCGCAGACCATCGGCTACGGGCTGGTCGACTCGCCCGCCGCGCAGTGCACCTGGATCGTGGAGAAGTTCTGGGACTGGACCGACTGCGCCGGGCACCCGGAGAACGTGGTGAGCCGGGACCGGCTGCTGGACAACGTGATGCAGTACTGGCTCAACGGCGCCGGTGCGTCCTCGGCGCGGCTGTACTGGGAGAGCTTCGCGCGCCGCCGGATGGACGACGTCGACGTCCCGACCGGGGTCGCCCAGTTCCCGCACGAGATGGTGAAGCTGCCGCGGTCCTGGCTGGAGCGCCGGTTCACCGACCTGCGGCACTTCTCCCGGCCCGACGTGGGCGGGCACTTCGCCTCGCTGGAGCAGCCCGAGACCTACGTCGAGGAGCTGCGCACCTTCTTCCGCGGCGTCAGACCACCAGCAACGACGCGGTGAAGCCGTGCAGGTGGTTGCGGCCACCGATCGGCCCGATCTCGCCGGCGGCGAAGAACCCGGCGATCCGCGGCCGGTCCGGGCCGGGGCGCCCGACGGCCGGATCGGCGGCGGCGGCCCGCGGATCGAGGCCGGTCAGCACGGCGCGCACGTCGTGGTCCGGATCGCCGAACATCCCGGCGCCGCGGCCGTTGCAGGAGAACAGCAGCGCCCCGGCGGCCGGGCCGGAGCGGCGGACCGGGCCGAGCAGCTCGTAGAGGTTCTGCGCGGCGCCGATCGCGTCGCGGACCTGGAAGCGCACGGTGGTCCCGACGTCGACGACGTCGCCCGCGACCACCGAGCCCTCCTCCGCGTTCACCGCCAGTACCGGCCGGACCAGGAAGTCCCCGCGCCCCAGCTCGCCGGCGTGCTCGTCGACGGCGACGCCGATGTGCAGCCCGCGCAGCGCCTGCTGCTGCTCACCCGGCGGCAGCGCCCCGACGATCTCGCGCAACCGGCGGGCCGCCGGGCGGCCGGCCAGCTCGGCGATCCGGTTGTGCTCGGCCCGGGTGACGACCATCGGCGGACCGATCGGCCGGCAGCCCTGGCTGACCACGATCCGCGGCGCCGGATCGCCGCCGATCAGCACGCCGACCGCGCCGCCCCGGTGCACCCGCCCGTCGACGAACAGCCGGTTCACCGCGGGCCCGCCCGGGGCGCTGGCCATCCCGCCGATCACCGGGAAACCGGGCCGGGTGTCGTTGATCCGGTCCAGGACGCCGGAGATCGGGAACTCGTACGGGTCGGCGAGCAGGATCGCGGCGCAGTCGTCGGTGGCGGGACTGTGCAGGCCGCGCACGGTCATCGCGTCGGCGCCGTCCGGCCCGGCGCCGGGGCGGCGCTCGGCGACCGGGGCGACGGCCCGCAGCCGGCTGCCCGGCAGGCTCGCCGCCCAGACCGACACCGCGGGCTCGCCCTCGACGCCGCGGGCGTCGGCGATCACCCCGTGCGCGGTGGCGCCGATCGCGGCGACCGCGCCGGCCAGCTCCATCACCCGCAGCCCGGCGGCCTCGACCTCCTCGGCGGGCAGCTGCGGCCCGGCCCCCGGGCAGACGAAGAAGACCACCAGGTCCGGCGGCGTCCCGTCCAGCGCGCCGAGCGCCTGGGCGGTCGCGACCTCCGCGGCGCCGGTGAGATCCGGCCCGACGGCGAGCCCGTCGCCGACCCGTCGTCCGGTCGCCGGGGGTGTCATGCCGCCTCCGTCCGCGACGCCCGCCGGGCGCGCTCGTTCCCACCCGGCGACGGGCTGCCGCCGGTGCTCGCCGCGACGCTACGGGAGCGCCGCGGGCACTGCCATCAGGCCGGGCCGGCACCGATCACGCGCCGCCGGGCGGGCGGTGCCGCTACCCTCCGCGCGGTGGACGCATCGGCCGACGAGCTGCGCACCGCCCACGCCGGGATCGCCGGGCGGGCGGGCTGAGGCGTGCGGACGCACGTGGCGCTGCTGCGCGGGATCAACGTCGGTGGCACCGGGAAGGTCCCGATGGCCGACCTGCGCAGCGCGCTGACCGGGCGCGGGTTCACCGACGTCGGCACCTGGATCCAGTCCGGCAACGTGGTGCTGGGCAGCCCGGCCGAACCGGCGGAGATCGCGGCGACGGTGGAACAGGTGCTGCGGGACGACTTCGCGGTGCCCCGCCCGGTGGTCGTGTTCGGCCGGGACGAGTACGCCGCGGTCGTCGGGTCGAACCCGTTCGCCGGTTCCGGGGCGCCGGCCCAGCTGCACACGGTGTTCCGGGCGGCGCCCCCGTCCGACGACGACCTGCAGCGGCTGGACGCCGCGCTGGCCGCCGAGCGGGCCGCCGGCGGGCGGGGGGACGCCGCCGTCGCCGGGCGGGTCGTGCACCTGTACCTGCCGGACGGCATGGGGCGGTCCACGCTCGCCGCCCGGCTGGCCACCCGCTCCGGGGCCCCGGACGGCGGCGGGACCACCCGCAACTGGGCGACGGTCGGCAAGCTCCTGGAGCTGCTCGGGTGATGCATGCGTGCGCGCCGGGCGTCGCGGGTAGTCGTATCGTGAGACATAGTGGACGAGATCCGCGCGGCAGCCGCCGCGCCCCGTCACCGAGGAGGTCGGAGACAACCGATGGCCGAGTACACGCTCCCGGATCTGCCGTACGACTACAGCGCGCTCGCCCCGCACATCGCGCCGGAGATCA
>NZ_BAAAJK010000029.1:0-12390 GCF_039526905.1 Pseudonocardia kongjuensis
CATCTGGCCAACGGGGCCTGTTGACCGGGCTCTGCGGCCCGTTCTGTCCGGCTCACTCGCTGACAGGAACTAAGTTACGCCACGGTGTCCGGGCGCGTCAAACCGGGGTCCCAAACACCCGCTGACCTGCGCAAACCCTCCGGAGAGGGCGCAGGGCCACCAGGTGGACCCGAGCCGGCCGTGCGACGAACGGTCACCCCGTCCGGCTCTCCCTGCATCCTGATTGACCAGCACCGATCGCGCAAGGGCAGGCGACGAGCGATGGTCGCGAAGTCCGATGGGGACGTCGTTCGTCCTGCGCTCCGGCGCCCGTCCGTCGTCGAGAATTTTTTTCCGACCGTCCGGCGCGGGCCGGGCGGCCGACGAACGGTCGGCGCCCGCCCCCCGGCCGCACCCGGCGGGTACCGCCTGGGGCACACCACGATCACCGGCGGTACGGCGCCGCTCGCCGTGCCGGACACCAACCGGCCCGGCGCTGCGCGAGACTGCCCGCGTGCCGACCGCCGGAGACGTCCTCGATCCCGTCCTGCACCGGCTGCGCGCCGGCAACGGTCCGACGGCCGCCCAGTGGTGCCGGTCCCCGGGGGCGACCAGTCGGGTGCGGGCCACGCTCGTCCAGGACGGGATCGCGCTCGAGGCGGGCGACGGCGCGTTCGGTGTCGTCCGGGCCCGTCCGCTCGCCCTGCCGCTGCGGACCCGCTCGGTGGACCGGATCGCGGTCCCGCTGCTCCTGCCCCTGCTGCACGACATGAGCGGGCTCTTCGCCGAGCTCCGGCGGGTCCTCGCGCCGCACGGCCTGCTCTCGGTCCTGCTGCCGGCGCCTGCGTCGTTCGGCTGGCGCGGCGGCGAGCTGCGCCGCGCGGTGCGGGCGTCCTGGCGGCACCGCTCGGCCGTCGAGCACCCGGAGTGGCTGGCGTCGTCGGCGGATTTCGCCGTGCTCGCCGACGACCGGCTGGACTTCACCCTCGACGGGGCGGCCGAGGACCGGCCGGTGGCGGTGGCCGATCTGTGCGCCGCGGGCGTCTATCCGCCCGAGCTGCCGGCGTCGGCGCGGGCCGGGTTGGTCGCACACCGGTACGCGGCGCACCGGGTCCGGCTGCGGCGGATCGTCGCCCGCCGGTGAGGGCCCGCATCGGGTGCCGGGTGCGGCCCCACGGTGCGGCCCGACGACACGGCCCCACGCGCGGTACGGCCGGGCGCTCCCGCTGACGGCCGGCGCTGCCCATCTCCGCCGGTCGCCCGCGCGGGTGTCAGTTCGGGGTGGTGATCTCCGCGGCCGCACCCGCGACGGTGACCTCCTGCGTCCGGTCCGCGGCCTCCGGCAGCTCGACGACGTCGGCGACGATCGCGGTGATGTTGTCCGGCCCGCCGCCCTCGTTCGCGAGGTCGATCAGCCGCTGCACGATCTCCGCCGGGTCCGCGTCGGCGGCGAGCTCGCTCAGGAGCGCGGCGTCGTCGAGCACGGCGGTCACGCCGTCCGAGCAGAGCAGGAACCGGTCGCCCTCGACGATGTCGATCCGGTCGAGATCGGGCTCCGGGGCGTGGTCGGTGCTCAGCGCCCGCATCAGCACCGAGCGGCGCGGATGGTGGGCGGCCTCCTCGGCGGTGATCTGCCCCTGGTCGACGAGCTGCTGGACCATCGTGTGGTCGTGGGTCAGCTGGGCCAGCCCGCCGTCGCGGAGCCGGTAGATGCGCGAGTCGCCGATGTGCGCCAGCGCGAGCTGGTCGCCGGTCAGCAGCAGCGACACCACCGTCGTCCCCATCCCGCGGGTGTCCGGGTCCTCCCCCGCCCGCCGGGACAGCCGGTCGGTCGCGTCGACCAGGGCGGCCGTCATCTCGGCTGCCAGGTCGAGGTCGCCGAGGTCCTGGGGCAACCGTGCGTCCAGCTCGGTGAACGCCGACACCGTCATCGCGCTCGCGATCTCGCCGTGGGCGTGACCGCCCATCCCGTCGGCCACGATCAGGAGCCGGCCGGTCGTCGCGCCGGAGTCCTGGTTCGACGTCCGGCGGCGACCTACATCCGACCCGATCGCGGATCGCAGTCCCAGAACCATGGGGACAGTATGGACGTGACCGTCCGTCAGCGTCGCAGGCGAGGCCCTGTTCGCGCCTGCTTCAACCGTACGGATGGCGGAACGCGGCCCGCGGCGGCCCGCGGGGCGACGTCGGATGGGTGATCGCTTGCCCGTGTCGCTACGGTTGGGGCCGCGCGCCGCGCCGCTGGTGACGGTGCGCGCAGCCTCCGTAGCTCAGGTGGATAGAGCATGGCCCTTCTAATGCCGTGGTCGCAGGTTCGAGTCCTGCCGGGGGCACCCACGGACCGAATCCCGCCGGTCCCCGCGGTCCGCCACCCGCCCGGCCCGCTCACCGGTCCCCGGCCTCGGCCCCGGCCGGGGAGGTGCCCGCGCAGGCACCGGGCAACGCCCACGTCACCGCCGGTGCGGCCGGCCGGCCGTGGGCCGGGTACGAGCACCGGGACCACCACCCCCGCCGTCGGCGCGACGGCCGGCACGGGCCCCGACCACGCCCGGTAGCGGCCCGACCGGGAAGAACGACACCGCGGTCGGGACCGCCGTCGACACAGCGGTCGCCGCGGGCCCGGCGGCCGGCCCGGCTCGCACCGGCGCAGGCCGCTGGCAGCGCAGCCGGCGGCCGCGCCACCCACCACCGACACCCACCACCGACACCCACCACCGACACACCCGCCACCGACACCCGCTACCCGCCTCACCACGAGCCCGGCGGCCGGCACGGCTCGCACCGGTCCGACCGCGGGCGCGGCCCGCCGGCGCAGACCTCCTCCGGTCCGGACCCCACCGCAGCAGCGGCCGGTCCATCGGCCGGATGGCCGATGCTCGGCCCGGCACCCGTACCGACGATGTCCCGACGGACGGACGGACGGACGGGCGGGCGGACAGACGGACGGACACGGGCGCGGGCGCGGGGCAGGTCCGGCGGGATCGACCACGACCACGGCCGGGAACACGGCCGGGCTCACGAGAGGGCTCACGACAGGGCTCACGAGGTCGGGACCGTCCCGGACATCCCGCCACGAGCACACGGAGGCGACGACGATGACCGACCACGAGCAGAACGACCCGGCACCCGGTGCGGGCCTCCCCCCGGTGGTCGACCGGGCGACCTGGCGGGCGGCCCGCGACGCGCTGCTCGCCCGGGAGAAGGCGCACACCCACGAGGGCGACGCGATCGCCGCGGCCCGCAGGCGGCTGCCGATGGTCGAGGTCGACGCGGGCATCGAGGTCGTCGGGCCGGGCGGGCCGGTCACGCTGCTCGACGTCTTCGACGGGCGCAGGCAGCTCGTCGCCTACTTCCACGCCTGGTGGCCGGGCCGGACCGCGACGGAGCAGTGCGAGGGCTGCACGTTCTTCAACAGCCAGGTCCGCGAGCTCTCCTACCTCCACTCCCGCGACGTCACCTACGCCACCTTCTGCAAGGGGCCGTACCCGGAGAGCATCCGGTACCGGGACTTCCTGGGGCTGGACATGCCGTGGTACTCGGTCGAGCGGACGGCCCCGCAGCTCCTGGAGGGTCGCGACTGGCAGCGCCACCACCTGGTCTGTTACGTCCGCGACGGCGGGCGGGTGTTCGAGACGTACTACACCGGCGGCGGGGTGGAGGTCATGACACCCACCCACGGGCTGCTGGACATGACGGTGTTCGGGCGTCAGGAGCTCTGGGAGGACTCGCCGGACGGCTGGCCGCGGCCGTGGGGCGACGGGGAGAACTCCGACGGCTGGCGACGCGACGGCCGGCCGATCGTCCAGTGGGCCCGGCTCGACGCCGGCCACCCGGACGACCTGACCCGGTGAGGTCCGGCGGGCGCGCTGCGCGAGCGCCGGGCGGCGCGAACCGGGCGGGACGACCGGGCCGGCCGCTCACCCCCCGGACGCGACCCGGCCGGAACCGGACCGGCGGACGGCTGCGGCGGCGAGCTCGGCGCGGCTGGTGACCGCCAGCTTCGCGAACACGTGGGCCAGGTGGGTCTTCACCGTGGACCGGCTCATGAACAGCCGCACCCCGATCTGCGGGTTCGTCAGCCCGTCGGCGACCAGCGCGACGACCTCGCGCTCCGCCCGGGTCAACCCGTCCCAGCCGGTCGCCGGGCGGCGCCGGGGGCCGCGCGGCCCAGCGGCGGGACCGGCCGCACCCGTTCGGGTCGGCCGGCTCCCCGGAGCGGGTGGCGGCGCGCAGCGCGGCCGGCTCGGCGGACCGCCCGACGAACGACGTCGCGGCCGTCATCGGCGGGACCCGCCGGGCGACCTCCCGGCGACCACGAGCGCCCGGAGCAGGCAGCCGAACGCGGTGACCGTCAGGACGGTGCGGACGACGTGCCAGCCGGCCCACCGGGCCTCGTCGAAGGCGGCCCGCAGGACCGCCGGATCGGTCGCCTGCCCCGGTGCGCCGCCGGCCCGGACGACCAGGTTGAGCGGTTCGTGGACGGCGACCGTGATGAGGAACGCGGCCAGGTGCAGGCCGAACGCCACCAGGACCAACGCCGGCAGCCGCCGGCCGGGCCGGCTGCGGGCGAGCACCGCCGCGGCGCCGGTCGCCGCCGGCGCACCCAGGAACAGCAGCAGGAACAGCGGGGTGAGGATCGCGGCGTCCAGCGCGTGCTGGGCCGCGACGAAGGTGCGGTCGCCGGTCGTCCGCAGTGCGGGCATCACCGTGTGGGCCCAGTCCAGGTACACCCCGGCCAGCAGCCCGGTGGCCAGTGCGGCCACCGGCAGCAGGACCACCGGGGCCGGCCGGAGGTCGCCCGGCCGCAGCCGGTTCAGCTCGGTCACCCGACCACCCTCGGCGGCGCGCCGGTGCCGAACAACCACCGAGTGCGCAACGATCGACGGCTCCAGGGTTCACGAACGGGGGCGCGTGCCGGTGGAACAGCGGGACATCGAGGTCTTCCTGGCGGTCGCCGACGAGCTGCACTTCGGGCGGGCCGCGGAGTCGCTGCGGGTGTCCACCTCACGGGTCAGCCGGACGATCCGGACACTCGAGCGGCGGATCGGCGGTGCGCTGTTCGAGCGCACCAGCCGCCGGGTGCGGCTCACCCCGCTCGGCACCCGGCTGGCCGAGGACCTCCGGCCGGCCCACCGGCAGATCCTGGACGCGGTCGCGCTGGCCAGGGCGACCGCCGGCGCGGCCCGGTCGACGCTGCGGGTCGGGTTCATCGGAGCCGCCTCGGGCCGGTTCGTGCTCGACGTGGCCGAGGCGTTCCGGGCCGGGCATCCCGGCGTCGACGTCGGGCTCCGGGAGATCCAGTTCGGACAGGGGTTCGCGCTGCTGCGCGGCGGCGAGGTCGATCTCGCACTCGCCACGGTGCCCGCCCGCGGCGCGGAGCAGGCACTGCTGCGGGCCGGCCGGGTGCTGACCGAGGAGGGGCAGCTGCTGGCGGTGCCCGCCCGGCACCGGTTCGCCCGCCGGGCGTCGGTGTCGTTCGCCGATCTCGCGCGCACCACCGTGCTGCGCACGCCGCCCACCATCCCCGCCTACTGGGACGACGAGCTCGTCCCGAGCCACACCGCCGACGGCAGGCCGGTCGAGCGCGGCCCGGTGTTCGACACCACCCAGGAGATGCTCGCGCTGATCGGCGCCGGTATCGGCACCTACCCGGTGTCCGCCCAGTTCACCAGCCACTACGTCCGTCCCGACGTGATCTACGTGCCGATCCGCGACGCCCCGCCCTACCAGCGGCGGCTGTTCTGGCTCCGGGGCGCGGAGACCGCCACGATCCGTGACTTCGACCGGGTCGCCGGCGCCGTGTCCGGCACCGGCTGAGATCACCCGCTGTGCCTCCCGACCCCCCGCTCTCTACCCTGCAACCGTGCGGATTCTGGTGGTCGAGGACGACGACCGGGTGGCACGTGGGCTGGTGCGCGCCCTGCTCCGTGCGGGCTACCGCGTCGTGCGTGCCGCCGACGTCACCGAGGCGCTCGGCCTGATCGACGAGCAGGTGCCCGATCTCGCGCTGGTCGACATGGGCCTGCCCGACGGGCACGGCAGCGCGGTGGTGCGCAGGCTGCGCGAGCAACCGGCCTGCGGGGTGCTCGTGGTCACCGCGCAGGACAGCGAGGCGGAGCGGGTGGTCGGGCTGCGCGCGGGCGCCGACGACTACGTCGTCAAGCCGTTCAGCCTGGCCGAGCTGCTCGCCCGGATCGAGGCGGTGAGCAGGCGGACCCGGGCGCTGCGGCAGGCCGTCGCGCCGGCCGCCGTCGTGCACCGCTGGGGCACGCTCGAGCTCGACGTGACCGCCCGGACCGTGCGGGACGCCGCCGACGGCTGGTCGGCCTCGCTCACCGCGATCGAGTCCGCGGTGCTGGCGCTGCTGTTCGAGCGGGCCGGGCAGCCGGTGGAGCGCGGGTTCGTGATCGACCAGGTGTGGGAGGCCCCGACCGAGTCCAGCTCGCGGACCCTGGACACGCACATGGCCACGCTGCGCGGCAAGCTCGGGGGCCGGGTCACCATCCGCACCCTGCGCGGCGTCGGATACCAGGTCGGCCCGTGAGACGCCGGCTGGTCGTGGCGATCGCGCCACTGCTCGTCCTGCTGATGCTGGGCGTGCTGGTGCCGACCGCCGGGACCGTCGCCGAACGGCACACCGCCACGCTGGTCGCCGACCGGCTCAGCGACGCGAGCCGGTTCTCGGTACTGGCCCTCACCGCGCTGACCGGCGGGACCGCGCTCCAGGCCGACCTGGTGCGGCTGCGCGCCGAGCTCGACGAGTACGCCGACCTCTACGACACCCCGATGTGGTTCCTCGACCGCGAGCAGCAGGTGCTGCACGCCACCGACGGCTCGCCGCCGCCCGCGGCCGCGACGGACCGGCTGACCGGCGTGCTGGCCGGGCAGCTGCCGCCGGTGGAACGCACCGTGTGGCCGTGGCGGATCGAGCCCGAGCTGATCGTGACGCCGGTCGGCCGGGACTCCCAGGTCGTCGCCGCGCTGGTGCTCGCCGTCCCGACGGACTCGGTGCGCGCCGAGATCCTCGGCGACTGGGCGCTGCTGGGCGGGCTGTTCGCGCTGGTCGCGACGCTGGCGGTGTGGCTGGTCGGGCCGATGACCCGATGGATCCTGCGGCCGGTCGCGGACCTGGAACGCAGCGCGGCCGCGGTCCGCGCCGGCCGGCTGGACGCCCGCGCCGCACCCGACTCCGGGCCGCCGGAGCTGCGCAACCTCACCGCCGGCTTCAACGACATGGTCGACGCGGTGCGCCGCACCATCGAACGTCAGCAGCGGTTCGTCGCCGACGCCGCCCACCAGCTGCGCAACCCGATCGCCTCGGTCCGGCTGTCGGTGGAGAACCTGGAACCGCACCTGGCCGCCGACGACGACGCGCGGGTCGCCTACTCCGACGCCGTCGACGATCTCGACCGGATGAGCACCGTGCTGTCCAGCATGCTCGCCGCCACCGCGGTCGCCGACCGGCCCGCCGCGTCGTCCGGGCCGGTCGGGACGGCGCTGGGACACCGCGCCGCGGCCTGGCGGGCGGCCGCCGAGGAGGCCGGGATGGAGTTCGCCGAGGACCTGACCGGCACCGCGACCCGGGTGCGGGAGCCGACCGGCGGGCTCGCCGCGGCCGTCGACGAGCTGGTGGCGAACGCCGTCCGGCTCTCCCGCGGCAGCACCGTCACGGTGCGCGGCCGCCCGGACGGGGCCGGCTACCGGATCGACGTCGTCGACGACGGCCGCGGGCTGGACGAGGAGGGCAGGCGGCGCGCGACGGAGCGCTTCTGGCGCAGCCCGCACGACCAGAACGTCCCCGGCACCGGGCTCGGGCTGGCCATCGTCGCCCAGGTGCTCGGCGACGCGGGCGGGTCGCTGGAGCTGACCGGGACGCCCGGCGGCGGGCTGACCGCCGTCGTCCGGGTGCCGCCCGCGACCTGAGCGCCGGTCAGGGCTTGCGTTCCCGGAACCAGCGCCGGGCACCCGGGTGCAGCGCGACCGGGGTGGTCGCCGCGCCGGTGCGCGGGTTGATCTGGCTCGCCTCGCCGCGCACCCGGGACAGCTCGGCGGCGTGCGCGAACAGCACCCCGGTCAGCCAGTTCGCGAGCTGCTCGTCCATCGAGGGCTGCACCGCGAGCAGGGTCGGCACGGCCAGCGCCGGCGCCGACTCCATCGGCGGGTACATCGTCGCCGGGACCACCACCGGCACGTACTCCAGCGGATGGGCCCGGACCAGCGGCTCGACCTGGGCGGTCAGGTCGAGCAGCCGCACCGCGCCGTCGCGGGCCAGCTCGGTGACCGCCGGGGTGGGCATCCCGGTGAGGCTGAGCACCGCGTCGACCTCGCCGGAGCGGAACGCGCGCACCGAGTCGGCCTGCGAGTAGCTGCGCAGGTCGGCGTCGCTGCCGGCCTGGTCCAGCAGCCGGCGGGCCAGGTACCGGGTCCCGGACAGCGGCATCCCGGCGGCGAGCGTCGCGCCGTCGAGGTCGCGCAGGTCGCGCGCGGTGCTGCCGGACGGGACGAGCACGTGCATCACCGAGTCGAACACCCGGGCGAGCGCCATCACCTGCCCGGCGTGCGCCGCGGCGACGTCGACGTTGACGAACGCCATCTCGACCCGGCCGCCGGTCAGCATCGCCATGTTCTCCGGCGCCGCGTCGGTGTAGACGAGCTCGACGACGGGCCGGCCCCACGCCCGGTCGAGTACCCCGGCCAGTGCGAGACCGATCTCCCGGTAGACCGCCCCCTCCGGGCCGGTGGCCAGCCGGAACGGCTCCGGCGGCCGCGGCGGCGCCGGGGCGCAGCCGGTGACCAGACCGCCGCCGAGCGCCAGTCCGGCGAGGGCGCCGGAGGTGCGCAGCAGCGCGCGACGCGACAGCCCGGTCATGTCCGAAGGGTACGGCGCACCCGATATGACCGGTACGTCAAGCCAATCCCAAGAAACCGTCCACGGAGTGGAAGACCGGGCCGCCGGCCGGGAGCCTCCCTGCAGCATCGTGACGCGAGGGAGCGAACCATGAGCAGTCCCACGGCGGACCCGGGACCACCGACGGTCGACCGGTCGCAGCGGAAGCGGACACCCATCTGGAAGCACCTGTACTTCTGGGTGCTGATCGGCATCAGTGCCGGAATCCTCGTCGGGCTGCTGCTGCCCGAGGTCGGCGCGCAGATGCAGTGGCTGGCCACCCTGTTCATCAACCTGGTGAAGGTGGTCATCGCCCCGGTCATCTTCGCGACCGTGGTCGTCGGCATCGCCGGCCTGGGCAACCTGGCCAAGGTCGGCGGCCTGGCCCTGCGGACGGTCATCTACTTCAACGCCACCACGGTCGTCGCGCTCGGCCTGGGCCTGATCACGATCAACCTGATCGCGCCGGGCGCCGGCCTGGGCTACAACCGGGAGACGTTCGACGGCTCGGCCGCGAACGACACCATCGAGTCCGCGGGCGGCGCCGCGGGCGGCGGCTTCACCGACTTCATCCTCAACCTGGTGCCGACCTCGTTCGCGTCGGCGTTCGTCGACGGGCAGCTGCTGCAGGTGCTGCTGCTGGCGATCCTGGTCGGCGTCGCGATCACCATGCTCGGTGAGCGCGGCAAGAGCGTCGTCTACGCGCTCGACTCGTTCGCCAAGGTCATGTTCGGCGTCATCAAGCTGGTCATGTGGGTCGCGCCGATCGGCGCGTTCGGCGGCATCGCCTACACCATCGGCGAGCACGGCAGCGCGATCCTGGGCAGCCTGGCGCAGTTCATGGTCACCTTCTGGCTGACCTGCCTGCTGTTCATCTTCTTCTGCCTCGGCCCGATCTGCCGGCTCGCCGGCTTCTCGATCCTGAAGTACATCCGCTACATCAAGGACGAGCTGCTGATCGTGCTCGGCACGTCGTCGTCGGAGACGGTGCTGCCGCGGATGATGACGAAGCTGGAGGCGGCCGGAACGCCGAAGCACGTCGTCGGCCTGACCATCCCGACCGGCTACTCGTTCAACCTCGACGGCACCGCCATCTACATGACGATGGGCGCGATGTTCATCGCCCAGGCGTTCGGCGTCGACGTGCCGATCTCCACCCAGATCGGCCTGCTGCTGTTCATGCTGATCTCGTCGAACGGCGCCGCGGGCGTCTCCGGCGCCGGGCTGGTCACCCTCGCGGCCTCGATCGCCGCGTTCGACCACATCATCCCGCTGGTCGGCCTCGCGCTGATCGTCGGCATCGACCGCTTCATGTCCGAGGGCCGCGCGCTGACCAACCTCACCGGCAACGGCATCGGCACCCTGGTGATCGCCCGCTGGACCGGGGAGCTGGACCGGGAGCGGCTCGAGGACGTCCTCAACGACCCGGGCCAGGTCGACGTCGACGAGCTGATGAAGGCCGAGGCCCAGGGCCACGGCCCGGGCGCGCCCACCGCCCTGGACGCCTCGGCCGAGGCGTCCGAGCGCAAGGCCGCCGTCGCCACCGTGAACACCGGCGAGGGCGAGGTGCAGGCCGGCCGGGACCTGGAGTCCGGCCCGGGGCGCTGACCCCCGCACGACCGCCACGACGGCCCGTCCCGAGCACCGCCCGGGGCGGGCCGTCGGCCGTCGCGACCCGATCCGCCGGCCCGGCCGGTGGACCGGCACCGATGTGTGTCAGGAACGTCGACCCGCGGCAACCCGCCCGCAACAGCGGATCCGCACCCTCTGGATCACACGAACCGGTGAAACAGGACGAGAGGGTGCCGATGACCCACCCCGGCCGACCCCACCGCGACGACGTCCGGCTCGCGGCCCGAGCGCGTGCCGCCCGGCCCCAGCGGGTGCGCGTCGCCTCCGCGCTCGGCGCCCACGGCGCGCTGGTCACCAGCCTGCGGATCGGCGAGATCGGGGTGAACGACCGGCTCGACGAGACCGAGCTGGGCGTCCGGTTCTCGGTGAGCCGCAACGCGATGCGCAGCGCACTGCGGCTGCTGGCGGCGGAGGGGGTGGTGTCGCGGTCGCCCCGGGCCGGGACCGTCGTCACCTCCGGGATGATCGACATCCCGATCGACAACGGCGTCGCCTGGAACATCGGGACCGACCCGGAGCGCCAGGTGGTGATCACCGACAAGCGCTACATCGCGTCGTCCCCGGTCACCCGGCACCACCTGCGCACCACGGCGAGCCGGGTGCACGCCTGCGAGGTGCTCGACCTGCACGTCGGCAACCCGATCCTGCTCTACACCCGGTACACCCTCGACGAGGGACGGGACCGGCCGCTCGTCCCGCGCAGCGACGACGGGCGGTTCGAGCAGACCTTCGAGCGGACCTACCGGAGCCCGCTGGCCCGGATCGACACCTGGGTCGAGGGCCGCGCCGCCGACGACCGCACCGCCACCCAGCTGCGCACCTCCCCGGGCGCGCCGCTGATCGTCAAGTCCCGGGTGCTGTGGAGCGCCGACGGCAGGCCGCGCGAGTTCAGCATCACGCACTACCCGGCGGCCCGCGTCGTGCTGTCCACCACGACCAGCGGGGCCGAGCTCGACGACGACCCGCTCGCCGCACCGTTCCCCGCGGCACAGCCGACGCCGCCCGGCCCGGCGGCGGCCCCGACGTTGCTCCGGAGCTCGCACGCCGACCTGCACATGGAGCTGCGGGCCGCGATCCGGGAGGGGATCCTCCCGGCCGGCTCCCGGCCGGTGGAGGCCGACCTGGCCCGCACCTACGGCGCCGCCCGCTCGACCATGCAGCAGGTGCTCGCGCAGCTGCACGCCGAGGGCACGCTGGTCCGCCGCAACGGGCACACCGTCGTCCGCCCGGTCACCGCCTACCGGCTCAACTCCGGCGTCCCGTTCCGGGAGAGCGAGGCCGGCCGGCACGGCTACCGGCACCTCACCTCGGTCACCATCCCGGTCGCGCCGTTCCTCAGCCGGATGCTGCCGACGGCCGGTGACACCGTCGCGCTGGACGAGTTCCTGGTGCACCGGGACGGCCGGCCGTCCTCGCTGTACCTGCGCTACACCGAACCCAGCGCGGACCCGCGCCCGCTGGTGGTGGGCACCCGCCACGAGTTCAGCTCCGCGTTCCGGCGCACCTACGGGCGCCCGCCCGGCCGGATCCTCACCAACCTGCACGCGGTGTGCGCCGACGAGGCCGCGGCCCGCCGGCTGCGTGTCGCACCCGGCGCGGTGCTGCTGCTCTGCGAGCGGCTGCTGATCGACGCCGACGGGCGGCCCCGGGAGTTCAGCCACGCCTACCGCAGCGCCGCGCAGAGCTGCCTGGCGACCCGGACGCTGCTCGGCCACGCATCCCCGGCCGCCGTCTGCGCCTGACGACACCGCAGGCGGCCGGGGCGGCCCGGCCCAAGCGCCGGCCGGGGCGGCACGGTCGGCCCGGCCCGCGCACCGGCCGGGGTGGCACGGCTCAGCCCGGCCCGCCCGTGGGCCGGGGCCCGGCGCGGTCGGCCGGCCCGACCGCCGCGG
>NZ_BAAAJK010000030.1:0-11992 GCF_039526905.1 Pseudonocardia kongjuensis
CATCTGGCCAACGGGGCCTGTTGACCGGGCTCTGCGGCCCGTTCTGTCCGGCTCACTCGCTGACCTGGATAAAGTTACAGCAGCGCTCAGGGCCCGTGAACAGGGGGGTCCCCTTTCGATGTCACCGCAGGTCAGAGGCCATGTCCGTGCCGTCCGGAGCCGTCCGGAGCCGTCCGGAGCGGTCCGGAGCGGTCCGGGCCGGTCGGCCGGGAGTCGGCCGGGAGTGGGCCGTGGGCCGTGGGCCGTGGGCCGTGGCGAGCAAGGGTGCGACGCAGGCAACGCGACACAGGCGATGCGACACAGGCAAGGGTGCGACGGCCGGAGACGACCACCGGGCCGGCGGCGCCACCCCGGGTCGGGGGCCGACGATCCCGGTTCGACGACCGCGGCAGAGCTGTTCAACCCGATCCCTGCCCGGATCCGGGCAGAATCCTGGCCTTCCACGCGTCGTGCGGTCAGTATCGGTCCGTGGATCCGGATCTCGTGCGGCACGTCGTCGTGACGACCGGTCTCCCGCAGGAGGTCGCGGCCCGGGTCGTGGCCGACGTCGTCGCGCACTTCACCGAGACCACCGAGCAGTTCGTCCGGCGCAGACACCGCGAGCTGCAGGCCCGCGGCCTGCACAACGACGCGATCTGGCCCCGGATCGGTGCCGAGCTCGGCGCCCGGGTGGTCGCACCCGGCGAGGTGTCGGCGCGTCGCCTGCGCAGGATCGTCTACGGCTGAGGAGGACGTCGCATGTGCGGCATCGTGGGTTACGTCGGGTCGCGGGAGGCCGCCCCCGTCCTGCTGGACGGGCTGGCGCGCCTGGAGTACCGGGGTTACGACTCCGCGGGTCTGGCGCTGGTGCACCGGCGGAAGGTGACGGTGCGACGCACCGCGGGCCGGGTGGAGGACCTCCGGAACCTGGTCGGCGAGAACCCGCCGCGCGGCCGGACCGGGATCGCGCACACCCGGTGGGCCACACACGGCGAGCCCAGCGACCGCAACGCCCACCCGCACACCGACACGGCCGGGCGGATCGCCGTGGTGCACAACGGGATCATCGAGAACGCCGACGCACTGCGCACCGCGCTGACCGCCCGCGGCGTCGTGCTCGCCTCGGACACCGACAGCGAGGTGCTGCCGCATCTCGTCGCGGAGGCCCTGGACGCCGGTGCCGGGTCGCTCGCCGCGGCCGTCCGCTCCGCCCTGACCCAGGTCGAGGGCACCTACGGCCTGGTGGTGCTCGACGCCCGGGCACCCGACGAGCTGGTCGTCGCCCGCAACGGGAGCCCGATCGTGCTGGGCGTCGGCGACGGCGAGATGGTCGTCGCGTCCGATCTGGCCGCCGTCGTGCGGCACACCCGGCAGGTCGTGTTCCTCGACGACGGCGAGCTGGTCACCGTCCGCGCCGACGGCATCGACGGCTCGACCCGCATCGCCCCCACCACCGTGGACGCCGACACCGGTGACTACGCACTCGGCGGGCATCCGGACTTCCTCGCCAAGGAGATCGCCGAGCAGCCCGACGCGGTCCGGCGGGCGCTGGCCGGGCGGCTCGACACCCGGTTCGCCACCACCCGCCTCGGCGGTCTCGAGCTGGACCCGCGGGACCTGCGCGGGGTCCGCCGGGTGCTGTTCCTCGGCTGCGGCTCCGCCTACTACGCCGGCGAGATCGGCGCCGGGCTGGTGGAGGAGCTCGCCCGGATCCCGGCGGCGGCCGAGCCGGCCGGCGAGTTCCGGTACCGGAACCCGGTCGTCGACCCGGACTGTCTCTACGTCGCGGTCAGCCAGTCCGGCGAGACGGCCGACACCCTCGCGTCGGTGCAGGAGCTGCGGCGCAAGGGCGGCCGGGTGATCGGCGCGGTGAACGTGATCGGATCGGCGATCGCCCGCGAGTGCGGCAACGGGATCTTCCTGCACTCCGGGCCGGAGGTGTCGGTCGCCTCGACGAAGGCCGTCACGAACATGGCCGTCTCGTTCGCGATGCTCGCCGTGCTGCTCGGCCGGGTGCGGGACCTGTCCGTCGCCGACGGCCGCCGGCTGGTCGAGGGACTGCAGGCGCTGCCCGGGCAGATCGCCGGGATCCTGGAACGCGACGGCGAGATCGCCGAGATCGCGAAGCGGCACGCCGGCGCGTCGTCGATGTTCTTCGTCGGTCGCACCCGCTGCCGCCCGGTCGCCCGGGAGGGCGCGCAGAAGCTCAAGGAGATCTCCTACATCCACGCCGAGGCCTACCCGGCGTCCGAGCTGAAGCACGGCCCGCTCGCGCTGGTCACCCCGGAGATGCCGAGTGTCGTCCTGATCCCCGACGACGAGCTGCTGGCCAAGAACGTCGGCACGGTCGAGCAGATCCGGGCGCGCGGCGGCCCGGTCGTCGCGGTGACCGACGCGGAGCTGCCGGACGGGCTGGCCGACGACGTCCTGCGGGTGCCGCGGACCGAGCCGGAGCTGGCCCCGATCCTGCTCGCCGTCCCGCTGCAGCTGTTCGCCCGCCATCTCGCCGTCGCGCTGGGCCGCGACGTCGACAAGCCCCGCAACCTGGCGAAGTCGGTGACCGTGGAGTGAGCGACGACGGACCGGTGCGGGTCGACTCCGTGCACGTCGCACCCGAACGGGGTGCGCCGATGGTCCCGGTCGACCGGGTCGAGGCGCGCGCCGGGCAGGGCCTCGTCGGCGACCGCTACCTCGGGACCCGGCACCGGCACGTCACCGTGCAGAGCCGCACCGAGCTCGACGCGGCCGCCGGGGCGCTCGGCGCGCCGGTCGGGTCCGGCCGGACCCGGCGCAACATCACCCTCGACCGGGGCGCGGTCCCGACCGAGCCGGGCAGCCGGATCGTCGTGGGCGGACCGGACGGCGTCGTGCTGGAGGTGGTCCGGCGCGCCGCACCGTGCCGGGTGATGGAGACCGCGGTCGGGCCGGGCGCGCGGCGTGCGCTGCACGACCGGGGCGGTGCGGTCTGCCGGATCCTGACGTCGGGGACGATCGCCACCGGCGACCCGGTCACCGTGACCGGCCCCGGCACCACCCGTCCGTGAACCGGCGCGGACCGGCCGCCGCACCGTCTCCCCCGTGACGGAGGGCCGCGTCGCGCGTTGAACCCGTCCGGGGGACCACGACGGAGGGAGGCGGTGCGGGTGCGGAACAGGACGGTGCGCCGGTCCAGGTCCCGGGCCGGAGCCACGGCGCTGGCCGGGACGGTCGTGCTCGCCGTCGTCGTGACCGCGGGTGTCGCGACGGCCGGGACGGAGGCCGAGACCGGCGACGTCGCGCAGCGGACGCACGCCGAGAAGCAGGTCGCCGGCACACCCTGCTCGGTCTCGGCGCGGGCCTGCGTCGACCTGGAGTCGCAGCGGGCATGGCTGATCACCGACGGCGAGATCACCCGCGGCCCGGTCCCGATCACGTCCGGCGGAGCCGGTCAGGAGACCCCGACCGGGCACTCGTTCCGGGTGTACCGCAAGGAGGCCGACCACCGCAGCGGCGAGTTCGAGTCCCCCGACGGCGGCCCCGCACCGATGCCGTGGTCGGTGTTCTTCGCCGACGGCGGCATCGCCTTCCACGGCGGTGACCGGGACCGGGCGTCGGCGGGCTGCGTGAAGCTCGACCTCGACCAGGCCCGCGCGTTCTACGACGACCTGCAGGTCGGCGACCGGGTCCAGGTGCTCAACGCCTCGACCGAGCGGGCGGAGCGGGAGAAACTCGCCGCGACCTGACGCCCGGACCCGCCCGGCCGAGCCGCCGGGCGTTGCCCCGCACCCGGGTGCGGATCGGCGCCAGCGCGCGGGCCGCCGTGGCCGGCCCGGGGACCGACGTCCCGGCGACGACCGCGGCCCGGGTGAAGGCGTCGACCTTCTCGGCCCACATGCGGGTCAGCTCGCGCCGCTCCCGCGGCCCGGGCGGCCATCCGCCGGTGACCAGCCGCGCCGTGCGGTGCGCGATCACCACGGGCGCGGTGACCGCGATCTCGGCGATCGCGAGCCAGGCCCCGGCGAGCGCGCCCGGGGCGGGGGGACGGAGCGCGGGGACACGAGAGGTACGGGCCATGAGCCGGACGGTAGCCCGGACCCCCGACAGTCACCGGCCGTGGCGCAACGGACCGCCGGTCACCGAGTGCCCTCGACCGGTCACCGCCGGTCGCGCCGTGACACCCCCTTCCTCGTTAACGATGCCTCGCGGGGCGCCGACACGGAACCGACCGCGACCCCGGGGAGGACCACCGCATGCCCGTCGAGACGTTCTGAGACGGCCTGGAACGGCGCATCGCCACCGGCGACGCGCTGTCCGGTGGGCTCGGGGGGCTGACCCCGCCCGACGGTGTGACGCCCGAGGCGCTGCGCCGGGTCCTGGACCTGGAGGCGCACCACCTGCGCGATCCCGATCTCGCCGGACGGCCCGCGGCACTCCCCCAGCAGCTGCTGGCCCGTGCGGTCGCCACCGGCGAGAACGCGCTGGCCGGGGCCGCACGCCACCGGATCGAGACGCGTGGCCTGCTGGTTCTGGCGACCCGGTGGCGGACCCGGCCGGCGTCGGCGGCGCTGCGCCGGATCCTCGACGGCCACGGCGACGCCGTCACCGGGCTGGTGCTCGAACCGGGCGGCCGGCTGCTGTCGGTGGACGCGTCCGGGGCCGTCCTGGCCTGGGACACGACGACCGGTCTGGCCGCCGGGACCGATCCGGTCGCGGGGGCCTGCGGCCCCCGGCCCGCGCTGGGATCACCCCGGGCCCGCGCGCTCGCCGTGTCCGACGACGGCGGGCTGGTCGCGGTCGCGGGTGCGGGCGACGTCGTCCGGGTGCTGGCCGCGCACGGCGCCGAGGTCGGGACGCTCACCGCCCCCGGCGCGGACCTCGGGGTGCTCGTCTTCGCGAGCACCGCCGGCGGGGCCACCCGGCTGGCCGGTGGAGCCGCGGACGGCTCGGTCCGGATCTGGGACGTCATCGGCGGCAGCCCGGTGACCCTCACCGAGGGACACACCGGGCCGGTCCGGGCGCTCGCCGCCTGCGGGCCCGGCACCGTCGTCTCCGGCGGCGCGGACGGTGCGCTGCGGATCTGGGACGTGTCCACCGGTTCGCTGCTCACCGGCCTGGACGGCGACGCCGCGGTCACCGGGCTCGCCCGCACCGGGCCCGCCGAGCTGCTGGTCACCACCGAGGACGGCGGGGTGCACCTGCTCCATCTCGACGCGGGCGCGCCGGAGCGGCCGGAGCGGCTCGGCGGGGGCCCGGCCGCGACGGCGGCCGCCGGGGGCACCGGGAGTGCGCTGGTGGCGCGGGCGGACGGCGCCGTCGAGCTGTGGCGGACCGGTGGCGGCAGCGCGAGTGGCGGCGGCGCGGCAGGCGGCAGCGCGGCAGGCGGCAGCGCGGCAGGCGGCAGCGCGGCAGGCGGCAGCGCGCGTGGCAGCAGCGCGAGTCGCAGCAGCGCGGGTGACAGCAGCGCGAGTCGCAGCAGCGCGGGTGGCGGCAGCGCGGGTGGCGGCAGCGCCGACCACCCCGGCGGCGTCCGGGGTGGCACCGGGAGCAGCAGCCCGGACGGTGCCGGTGGCCGTGGCAGCGCCGACGACGGCACCGAGGGGGCCGCCGGGGCCGCCGGACGTCCCGGCGGCGCGCCGGTGGTGCTCACCGGCCACGGTGCCGCGGTGCGGGCGGCCGCGCTGAGCCCCGACGGCACGATCGCGGCGACCGGCGACGACCACGGCCGGATCCTGTTGTGGGACACCACCGGCGTCGATGGTGGCGGGGACCGGCCGGGCCTGCCGGCCGCGGTCGGCGCGATCGCCGTCACCGGGGACCTGGTCGTCTCCGCCGCCCGGGACGCCGGGGTGCTCCTGGCCCGCGACCGGCACACCGGCGACGAGCGCTGGCGGTGCTCGACGGCCGCCGGGCACGTCTGGTCGGACACCGGCGGCAGCCGGCTGTTCACCGTCGCCGGCGGCACCGCACACCGGATCGACGAGCGGCACGCGACCACCGGCGTCCGCGCCGGATCGGTCGGGGTGGACGGCGCCGTGCTGACCGGGCGGGGCACGCTCGTCGTCGTCGGCGGCAGCGGCCAGGACGCCGACCGGGTCGCCGTCGCGGACGCCCGCACCGGCCGGGAGTTCCGCTCGGTCCGGCTGCCCGGACCGGTCCGCCGGGCCGCGCTCACCCCGGGCGGCAGCACCGTGCTGCTCGGTTCGGACACCGCCCTCGTCGTGTGGCGCACCGCGTCCGGCGAGCTGCTGGAGGCGCCGCTGCCCGGCTCGCAGCTGGCCGGCGTCGCGCTCGACGACGACGGCTGCCACGCGGTCGCCGCCGACGCCGACGGCCGGGTGCACGTCTGGACGGTCGGGGCGGCCGCCGTGACGACGCTCCGGGCCGATCCGGTGCTGCTGCGGGCGGTGGCCGGGCTGGCCGGGCACCGGGCCGTCACCGCGGGCTCCGGCGGCAGCGTCCTGCTGTGGGACCTGGCCGGTGCCGAGCTGCTCGGCCGGGCCCCGCTGGACGCCCCGCTCACCGCGGTGGCCGCGGTCGCCGGCACGGTCGCCGTCGGCGACGCCTGCGGCGACACGCACTGCCTGGACGTGCTGGAGGGGGCGCCGCTGCCGGCCGGCACGATCCCGGAGCAGGGCACCCGCGCGGCCGCGATCCCCGGACAGCGCGCACCCGGGCAGGGCGAGCCCGGCGGCACGGCGGCGGACCGGCCGGGGTCCGGGCCGGTGCCCGCAGCGGCGGGCGCCGAGCCGGGGGATCCCGCAGCGGCCGCGGCCGATGCGCAGGAGGGCGAGCGGGCGGACTCCGGACCGGCAGGGGCAGTGGAAGGGGAGCCCGCGGAGGCGGGGCCGGCCACCGGCCGGACCCCGCTGCTCCGCAGGCTGCTGCGGAGCTGACCCCGGTCAGGACGGCAGGATGTACCCGCCGAACTTGTCCCGCAGCGTCTTCTTGGAGAACTTGCCGACGCTGGTCTTGGGCACCTCGTCGATGAACTCGACGGCGTCCGGCAGCCACCACTTGGCGACCCGCGGGGCCAGGAAGTCGATCAGCTCGTCGGCGGTGAGCTGCTCGCCGTCCTTCACCACGACGCAGGCCAGCGGGCGTTCCACCCACTTCTCGTGCGGGACGGCGATGACCGCCGCCTCGGCGACCTTCGGGTGCGCCATGATCTCGTTCTCCAGCTCCACCGAGCTGATCCACTCGCCGCCGGACTTGACCAGGTCCTTCGTGCGGTCGACCAGCTTGACGTAACCGAGCCGGTCGACCACCGCGACGTCCCCGGTGCGCAGCCAGCCGTCGTCGGTAAACTGGCCGCCGTCGCCCTCGCCGCGGTAGTACTCCCGGGCGATCCACGGCCCGGCGGCCTGCACCTCACCGGTGGACGTGCCGTCCCACGGCTGCTCCTCGCCGGTGTCCGGGTCGGCGATCCGCAGCTCCACCAGCGGGACGGCCGGGCCCTGCAGTGCGCGGACGTCGGCCCGCTCGTCCTCGGACAGCTCGTCGTGCGCGGCGCGCAGCACCCCGAGCGCCGCCAGCGGGGAGGTCTCGGTCATCCCCCAGCCCTGCAGCAGCGGCAGCCCGGTCGCCTCGCGGAATCCCTCGGACAGCGACCTCGGCACCGCCGAGCCGCCGCACAGGATGGCGCGCAGCGACGACACGTCGTACTCGCCGAGCTTGGGCAGCAGGCCCATCCAGATCGTCGGGACGCCGGCCGCGAGGGTCACCCGGTGCTCGGCGACCAGGGCGAGGATCGCGTCGGGGGTCATCCCGGGCCCGGGCAGCACCAGCGACGACCCGGCCAGCAGGCAGCCGTAGGGCAGGCCCCAGGCGTTGGCGTGGAACATCGGGACGACGGGCAGCACCACGTCGCGCTCGCGGAGCCCGACGCCGTCGGCGAACAGCGTCGCCAGCGAGTGCAGCAGCGTGGAGCGGTGCGAGTAGACGACGCCCTTGGGGTTGCCGGTGGTGCCAGAGGTGTAGCACATGGCGGCGGCGGAGTTCTCGTCGTCGACGGTGAACCGGCCGGTCACCGGGGACGCGGCGGCCAGCAGCTGCTCGTAGTCCGACACCCGGGGGTCGTCCGGGATCTCGGGACCCGCGCCGTCGTCGACGACGACGATGTGCCGGACCGTCTCCAGCCGGTCGACGTGCGGCCAGAACAGGCCCAGCAGCGACCGCTCGACGAACACGACCTCGTCGCCGGCGTGGTTGGCCACGTACACCAGCTGGTCGGGGAACAGGCGCAGGTTCAGCGTGTGCAGCACCCGGCCGGTGCACGGCACCGCCAGGTAGAGCTCCAGGTGCCGGGCGCTGTTCCAGCAGAACGTGCCGACCCGGCCGTCCGGCGAGATCCCGAGCGTGTCGAGCACGGTCGCCAGCCGCCGGACCCGGACGGCCCAGTCGGCGATCGTGGTCGTCTCCGTCGTACCCGCGGGGGTCGCGGTGATCAGTTCCTTGTGCCCGAAGTACTGCTCCGCGCGATGGAAGATGTGCGGCAGCGTGAGCGGGCGGTCCTGCATCAGTCCGAGCATCGGTGCTCCTGGCGACGTGGTGTCCGGTGAGGTCGGTCACCGCGAGATTACCGCCGCCGCGGCGGGACACCGGATGTTCCGGGCATTCCGTACGGAGCAACGTGGGTACGCCCTCCGGCGCAACGGGCGTCCCGCCGTGCCACGGACGGAGCGGGTGTCCTAATCTTTCCCGGTGCCCGCCGCCCGATCGGTTGGCGGACATGGTCGATGGGTCGAGCAGCCGGCCCGGCGTCCTCCGTCGGAGGACGGTTTCGCGCACGTACGAGGTGCCGCGGGCCGCGCCGGGCGGTACCCCCGACCTGCGCCGTCCCGGCCGGCGGAGGTCAGAGATGTCGACCGGAGTCTCGGGTCGCCGGGTCCTGCACGGATGCCGCGACGACCCCGCCTTCCGGGCGACCCGCTCGGCGTACCTGATCCTCGATCGCGACCTGTGCATCGTCGCCGCGAACCCGGCGTACTGCGACGCGACGCTGCGCGCGCCCGGCGAGCTCACCGAGCAGCTCATGTTCGAGGCGTTCCCGGACAACCCGGACCTGCCGGGGGCCGACGGCGTCGCGAACCTGACGGCCTCGCTGGAACGCGTGCTGCGCCACGGCCGTCGCGACCCGATGCCGGTGCAGCGCTACGACGTGCCCGGCCCGTCCGGGACGACCGGCTTCGTCGAACGGGTGTGGCTGCCGGTGAACTCGCCGCTGCGCTGCCCGGACGGGCAGGTGATCGGGATACTGCACCACGTCGAGAACGTGACGGGCCTGCTGACCGGCGGTGCCGGGGACGGCAGCGGCGCCGTGGCGCTGGCCCGCGCGCTGGACGCCGAGAACGCCGTGCTGCGCGCCCGGTTCGACCGGCACACCAGCATCGAGCAGGCCAAGGGCATGCTGATGGCGCAGCGCCGGTGCACCGCGGACGAGGCGTTCGGCCTGCTCCGGACGATCTCGCACGAGACCAACACGAAGCTCTACGCGGTGGCCGACGCCCTGCTCGCGGAGCTCGACGGCTAGCCGGGTTCAGCCGCGGACGACCAGCACCGGGCACTGCGCGTGCCGCAGCACGGCCTGCCCGACCGAGCCGAGCACCAGCCCGGCGAGCCCGCCCCGCCCGCGCGACCCGACGACGACCAGGCCGGCGTCCGCCGAGCCCTGGACCAGCGCGTGCGCGGGCCGGTCCTGGACGACGACGCGGTCCACCTCGACGTCGGGGTACTTGCCGGACCATCCGGCCAGCCGCTCGGCGAGCAGCGCCCGCTCCTCGGTCTCCCACGCCTGGTGGTCGACCAGGACGGCGACCGCCGGATCGACGACGACGTCGGACCAGGCGTGCAGCGCGCGCAGCCGGACCGCGCGCCGGGACGCCTCCTCGAACGCGATCCCGACGGCGGCCTCGCCGGCCGGCGACCCGTCGACGCCGAGCAGCACCGGCAGGCCGGAGTCCGGCGCCCGGTCACCGCGCACCACCAGCACCGGCGACTCGCCGTGCGCGGCCAGCGTCACCGCGACCGAGCCGACCAGCAGCCCGGTGAACCCGCCCAGCCCGCGGCTGCCCACCACGGTGAGCACCGCCGAGCGGGACTCGTCGGTGAGCACCTGCCCGGGATAGCCGGTGCGCAGCTCGGTGCCGATCTCGACGCCCGGCGCCGCACCGGCGGCCACCTCGGCGGCCACCTCCAGGGTTCCCCGCAGCGACGTCACCACCTGGTCCATGTAGGCGGCGGTCAGGCCCATGTCGTGCCGCGGTGCGGCCGGCAGCGGGGTGAACACCGCGACCAGGCGCAGCGGGACGTTCCGGGACGCGGCCTCGGCGGCCGCCCAGCGGACCGCGTCGAGCGCGGACTCCGACCCGTCGACACCGACCACGACCGGCCCGGTCTGCTGTGCTGCCATGCTCGCGCTCCTCCCCCGGCGGCCGGTCGGGTCCGGTCCGCCCGGTGTCCAGGATGGCACCGCGCGGCCGGTCCGCGCCCGGGCCGTCCGGCCCCACGGCAGGGGACCGACGGTCCCGTCGCGGATGCCCGCAGTGGACCGTTGCGGCACGATGAGTGACCGCACGTCGATCATCGGAGGCGACATGACCGAACCCCGCCCGACCGGTCCGGCCCGGCCAGGGGGCACGCTCACCGGCCGCTACCTGCTGGTGCTCGGGGACGACCTGCTGGGTGACGACGACGCGGCGGCCCGGACCTGCGTGCAGGAGCTGACCGGGCTGGCCGACGTCACCAGCAGCCGGGACGCCCCGGCCGGCGCCCATCCGGTCCTGCTGGCCCGGCTCGGGGTCGCGGTCGCCGAGCTCGACCCGGAGCGGCTGCGGACCGCCCGCGCGGACCCGCGGCTGGTCGCCGTCGAACCGGAGCGGGTGCAGCGCGCGCTGGGCACCGGACCCGGCGTGTCCGCCGAGTACCTGCGGGGCTTCGCCGACGCCGCCACCTTCCTGCGCGACCGGGCGGCCGCCGGCGAGACCACCGGGGCGCCCGCGCCGGCGCAGTTCGCCGACACCGACCAGCTGACCTGGGGGTTGCAGGCCACCGGCGTCGACGCGGCGACCGAAACCGGCGCCGGGATCGGCGTGGCCGTGCTGGACACCGGTCTCGATCTCGGCCATCCGGACTTCGCCGGCCGCGACATCGAGTCCCGCTCGTTCGTCGACGGGCAGCAGGTGCAGGACGCCCAGGGGCACGGCACGCACTGCGTCGGCACCGCCTGCGGCCCGCTCGCCCCGGGCTCGGGCCGCCGCTACGGCGTCGCGCACGAGGCCCGGATCCTGGTCGGCAAGGTGCTCGGCGACGACGGGTCCGGCACCGACGCCGGGATCCTCGAGGGCATCGAATGGGCGATCACCAGCGGCGCGCAGATCGTGTCGCTGGCGCTCGGCGCGGACCTCGACGAGGTGTCCGCCGCCTACGAGAACGCGGGCCGGCGGGCGCTCGACGCCGGGGTGCTGATCATCGCCGCGGCCGGGAACAACGCCGAGCGCTCGGCCGGGAACGTCGGCTTCGTCGGCGTCCCGGCGAACAGCCCGTCGATCATGGCGGTCGGCGCGGTGGACGCCGCGCTCGCGATCGCCGACTTCTCCGCGGCGAGCTCGGCGGTCGACGGCGGGCAGGTCGACATCGCGGGCCCGGGGGTGGACGTCTACTCGTCCTGGCCGATGCCGCAGCGCAACGACACTATCTCCGGGACGTCGATGGCCACCCCGCACGTGTCCGGGATCGCCGCGCTGCTGTCCCAGCGCACCGGGGCCCGCGGCCGGGACCTGTGGACCGGGCTCACCCAGGCCGCACAGCGGCTCCCGCTGCCCTCGGGCGACGTCGGCGCGGGACTCGTCCGCGCGGTGGGTGGCTGAGATGGCCCGGGTGCTGGTCTCGGTCGCCCCCGGGCACGAGCCGGACGACGTGGCCGCCGCCTGCGCGGCGGCGGGACTGCAGGTGGAGAAGGTGCTGCACGCGGTCGGCGTGGTCGTCGGGACCTGCGACGACGAGCACCCGCCGGACCTGGCCGGGCTGCCCGGGGTGG
>NZ_BAAAJK010000030.1:12080-15652 GCF_039526905.1 Pseudonocardia kongjuensis
GTGGGCGACGGTGACGGTGTCGGTGCCCCGCCCGGCGGCCTCGTCCAGGATCCGGACCGCGGTGGTGCCGATGGCGTCGATCTTCTCCTCGATGCCGTCGTCGCTGCCCAGCACCTCGGCCTCGCAGACGATCACGCCGCCCGCGTTGGCGACGAAGTCCGGGACGTAGTCCACCCCCCGCGCGGCGAGCACCGCCGCGCCGGCGTCACCGGCGAGCGGGTTGTTCGCGCCCGGCACGACCGCGCGGGCGCGCAGCGCGTCGAGCACCGCCGGGGTGAGCACGCCGCCCGCCGCGCACGGGCAGAGCACGTCGGCGTCGGCGGTGAGGATCTCGCCGACCGGCACCGCGACGGCGCCCGCGCCCCGCGCGGCGCGCACCCTGGCGTCGTCGGTGTCGGCGACCAGCACCTCGGCACCGGCCGCGCGCAGCAGCCCGACCAGCGCGGACCCGACCTTGCCCAGGCCCTGCACGGCGATCCGGCGGCCGGCGAGCCGGTGCCCCTGCCGTCCGAGGGTGGCCTCGACCGCGCGGAGGACGCCGCGGGCGGTGAACGGCGACGGATCCCGCCGCGACGACACCACCGGCACGTCCCGGGCCAGCACCTCCATGTCGGCGGCGTCGGTACCCATGTCGGCGCCCGGGATGTAGCGCCCGCCCAGCGCGGCGACGTGCCGGGCGTGCACCGGCAGGAACGCCGCCTTGGCGGCCGGCGTGGCCGCCGCGTCGATCACGCTCTTGCCGCCGCCGAGCCGGAGCCCGGCCAGTGCGGACTTGTAGGTCATGGCGCGGGCGAGCGCCATCGCGTCCCGGACGGCGTCGTCGAAGCTCGGGTAGGCGCGCATCCGCACCCCGCCCAGCGACGGCCCCATCGTGGTGTCGTGGATCGCGACCACCGAGCGGATCCCGGAGTCCGGGTCGCGGACGGTGGTCAGCTGCTCGAACTCGTCGGCGTCGGCGGGCCGGGGGGTCGGGAGGACGGCGGGCAGGCTCATGGGATCTCCACGGGGCGGCGGCAGCGGCGGTCCGGGGTCGGGACCGCCGGAACCAGTGCAGCGCCCGGGCCGCGGGCGGTGCAAGATCCGGACGCGAACGGGCGGGTGACACGCAACGAACGGCGGCTCCGGGGCCCGGCGGCGCCGGATCGTTGTGCGGCCCGGATTATCCGGTCGACGGGAGTCGCCACAGCACCTACCGTGGTCGGTGATCGCACGGGCCGTCATCCATCCGGCCCTGATGCCGGTCGCGCCGGGCGCCGCCCCGCGACCCGCCCGGCGCCGTCCGCACGACCGGACGGCGCGACCGGGCACCGACCTCCGACGAATCGACCACGACCGTGCACGCCTCACTGCTCCGCCCCGACGACCCCTCCGTCCGCGACGCCGTCCACCGGCTCACCGCCGAGTTCGCCGGCCACCGGCTGCCCGCCCCGCTCGTCGAGAGCGTCGTGCGGGGCTCCCGCGACGATCTCGACTCCGTCCCCGCGCCCGCGCTGCCCGAGATGGTGGAGCGCCTGGCCCGGCAGCGGCTGATCGAGCACGTGGGCTGACCCGGCGCGGGCGCCGGGCGGCTCGGCGGGCCGGTCAGGAACCGGCCCGGTCCCCCAGCCGGCGCGCCCCGGCCGCCCGGCGCCGCATCGCCGCGCCGGCCAGCTCGTCGTCGACGCCGACGTAGACGTGCCCGTCCTCCTCCCGGACCGGGAACACGGTGATCGGCCGGGTGGCCGGCGGGCACAGCGGCTCACCCGAGCGGTAGTCGAAGACGCTGCCGTGGCAGGAGCACAGCAGGCCCTCGTCGGTCACCTTGCCGCTGGAGAGCAGGCAGTCCAGGTGGCTGCAGTAGTTCGAGGTGGCGTGCACCTCGCCGTCCGAGCGGGACACGGCGACCTCGACGTCGCCGGCGAAGAAGCGGCGGACCACCCCCTCGGGGACCTGGCCGGACCGGGCGATCTTGTGGAACTCCACGATGGACTCCTCGGGCGGTGTGCTCAGGCGGAGATGCCGTCGAGCAGGTCGAACAGGTCGGTGTCGTCGTCGGCGAGTGCGGCGGCCGGGACCGGCTCGCCGAGCGCGATCAGCTGCCGCACCGCGGGCACGTCGCCGCCCCGCTCGACGGCGAAGGCCGCACGCACGCGGCCGTCGGTCAGGTAGAAGGCGGTGAAGTCGCCGTCGGCGACGCTGCCCCGCACGACGACGTCGGCCGCGGCCGGCGGGTGGCCGACGACCTGCAGGTTCAGCTCGAACTGATCCGACCAGAACCAGGGCTCGCCGGGATCCTGTGCGGGCAGGCCGAGCAGCTCGCGCGCGACGGCGGTGCCGCCGGTGGTGGCGTTGTCGACGTGCTCGACCCGGACGAAGCCGGAGCCGGCGGCGCGGGTGGCGACGTCCCCGGCGGCGAACACGCCGGGCGCGGACGTCCGGCCGGTGCCGTCGACGACGATCCCGCCGCGCACCGGATCGGTCGCGATGCCGGCGTCGCGGGCCAGGCCGTCGTTCGGCACCGACCCGACCGCGACGACGACCAGATCGGCCTCGACCGGCCCGCTCGCCGTGCCGACCAGCACGCCGCCGCCGGTCGGGGTGACCGACGCGATCTCCTGGCCGCAGCGCAGGTCGACGCCGTGCGCGCGGGCCAGGTCGGCGCAGAACCCGGCCATCTCGAGGCCGACCTGGCCGAGCATCGGCAGCACGCCGGCCTCCAGCACGGTCACCGCGATGCCGCGCTCCCGGGCCGTCGAGGCGACCTCGGCGCCGATCAGGCCGCCGCCGACGACGACCAGCCGTTCGACGCCGGGCAGCGCGTCCCGCAGCCGCGCCGCGTCGTCGACGGTGCGCAGGTGCACGATCCGCTCCCCCGCCACGCCGGGCAGGGTCCGGGCCCGCACCCCGGTGGCGAGCAGCACCGCGTCGGCCGCGACGGTGCCGCCGCCGGCCAGCGTGACGCCGCCCGGCCGGACCGCCGCGGCCCGGGCGCCGAGCCGCAGGTCGACGCCGTTCGCGTCGGCCCACGCGGGGTCGAGCAGCACGAGATCCTCGGGCGGGGTGTCGGAGCGCAGGAACTCCTTGGACAGCGGCGGGCGCTGGTAGGGGGCGTGCGGCTCGTCGGACAGCATGGTCACCGGGCCGTCGAAGCCGCGCCGGCGCAGCGTCCGCACGGCGGCGACCGCGGCCGCTCCGGCACCGACGGTGACGAGGCTGCGGGGCAGGTCGTTCATGATTCCTCCTGGCTGCGCGGGTGCGCGCTGACTTCGACGACGCCGTCGACCACCCGGACGTCGTGCACCGGCTGGCACTCGTCGCGCCCGTCGGCACGGCCGGTCTCCGGGTCGAACGCCCACTGGTGCGCCGGACAGACGACCCGGCCCTGCCAGAGCGCACCCCGGGCCAGCGAGCGGCCCTTGTGGACGCACACGTCGTCGAGGGCGAACACCCGGTCCCCGACCAGGAACAGGGCGACCGCCCGGTCCCCGACCTCGACGCGGGTCCGGCGCCGGCGGGCCAGGTCGGCGACCGGGACGGTGGCGATCCAGTGCGCGGTCTCGGTGTCGCTCACGGGCTGCTCCCGGGATCGGGCC
>NZ_BAAAJK010000030.1:15711-128598 GCF_039526905.1 Pseudonocardia kongjuensis
AGCGGCCCGGCGCGACGTAGGTGTCGTAGAGGGCCCGGGTGTAGGAGAAGCGCATCTCCGCGCCCCACCGGACGAACCGCAGGCAGCGCTGCTGCAGCTGCGGGGTGTCGGCGTGGTCGAGCACGATCTGGAACCCGCGCTCGCCGTGCACCTCGTCGGAGGTGATGTGCAGGTCGAAGAACTCGATCTCGTCCTCGGTGAACCCGTAGGTCTCGCGCAGCGGCACGATCTGCCTGCGGTAGATGCCGGGGACCTGGGACTCCAGCCCGACGACGAGCGCGGCCGTCGCGACCACGAAGTGCTCGCGCATCGCGACCGCGTAGCACCACGCCTGCAGGCCGCGGGTGACCGCGTTCATGTTGTCCGGGTTCTCGATGCGCTCCTTGCTGGTGCCGCACGCCTCGCCGAACCGGATGAGCAGGTCGGTGTGCCGGATGTCGGCCAGCTCCTCCTCGTACATGTTCTGGAGGGTGAAGTCCTTGGCGTCGGTGCAGTGGTCCGGGGTGTTGCCGTAGATGTAGCCGAGGTAGTCGGCGAACGGGCCGACGTAGTGGTAGTGGTTCTCGGCCCAGCGCGCGAAGTGCTCGCGGGTCAGGCTGCCCTCGGCCCAGGCGGCGCTGAACGAGGCGTTCTTCGCCTCGCGGCCGGTGATGGCGTCCTCCAGCGCGGCGCGGAAGTCCTCCCGGGAGAGCAGGGCCGGGGTGGCGTCGGCCGTGGCCTGGTCGGCGGTCAGGGTCATGACGAACCCTCCAGATGATCGGGTGGGGTGGGAACCGGGCGGGTCCTGCGGCGGGCCGTCACGGTCGCCGTCCGTCCTCGGTAGCACCGACGGTATGCGGGCCGGTGTCCCGGTTCCCTGGTCAGAGGGCACAAGAAGGCCGGGAACCTTGCAGCACTGTGCACCCTGCGGGCACCCTGCGCGGTCGCCCCCCGGCACGACGACGGCCCCGGTGCCGCAGGGGTCGCCCTGCGGCACCGGGGCCGGCCGGTCACCGGGTCAGAACAGGAGCACCGCGACCACGGTGGAGAGCACCAGCCCGGCCATCACCGGCAGGAAGCAGCGGCGGGCCAGCTCGATCGCCGGGACCCGGGTCACCCCGGCCACCACGAGCAGCGACGACCAGGCGATCAGCACGCCGCCGCCGGACCAGATCGATCCCATCTGGCCGATCGCGGCGAGCGTCGCCGGGTCCACACCGGCCGCCGGCGCCAGCGCACCGGCCAGCGAACCGGTGAGCGGCAGACCGGAGAAGCCGGATCCGTCGAGCCCGCTGAGCAGACCGACGGCGAGCACCCCGAAACCGACGATCAGCGGGCTGGTGGGGATGAGCCCCTGCCCGGCCACCACCAGGTCGACCAGCAGATCGGGTGCGGTCGCCTCCTCGGGCAGCCCGAGGATCGACGGTGCGAAGTCGGCGCTGCCCAGGAAGAAGAACCCGGCGATCGGCAGCACGACACCCATCGCCCGGAACGCGAAGACGAGACCGTCGGTCATGTGCTCGCCGACCGAGGTCAGCGCGCCGCGCGGACCGTCGAGCGTGACGCAGACCAGCACCACGAGGACGACCGCGAGGCCGCCGACCAGGGCCGCACCCGATCCGCCCTGCACCGGCGGGACCACCCCGAGCTCGCCCAGCACCAGGTAGACGATCATCAGGCCGAACGCGATCGGCACCGCCGCCGCGAAGAACCGGGACAGCCGCTCGGTGCGGGCGTCGAGCGGGGCCGGCCCATCGCCGGGCACCGGCCCGCCGGGGCCGTCCGTGCTCACTGCGCCACCGGGGCCGCCCGTACCGCCGGGGCCACCAGGCGGCGGCACGTCGGCACCGCCCGCCGGGCCGCCGACCGTCGAGCCGACGGCGATCCGCTGCTCGGCCTCGGCGGGCACCAGCGGCTCGGCGTCCGGCGCTGCGCCGGTGATCCGCCGCCGCAGCCGCCGGAGCAGCCCGGTCGACGGCCGCGCCCCGGCGACCACCCCGGACTCCCACTCCTCGAGGTTCGCGTCCGACGGTGCCCGCATGTGCCGGGCGAGCAGCACGGACATGATCACCAGCGCGGTGATCCCGGTGACCAGGGACAGGACGAACGCGACGTCGGCGACCCGGTCCGGATCGGTGCCCGCCGCCGCGGCGGACAGCCCGGGCGCCACCCCGATGACGTAGTCGCTGGACAGCGCCATGCCCTGGCCGGCGACGGCGATCGCCATCGCCGCCCCCATCGCCGGGAGACCGGCCCGGATCGCGGCCGGGACCAGGATCGCCCCGATCAGCGGCACCGCGGGCGTCGGCCAGAAGAACAGGCTGATCGCGAAGGTGACGACGATCAGCACCCCCCACGACGACCAGCCGCCGCGCATCACCTGCTGGAACGGGGTGACCATGCGCTGATCGGCGTGCATCGCGCGGAGCGCACCCAGCAGCGCCGTCACCGTCGCGATGATGAGGAAGATGTTGAACAGTTCCGCGGCCGCCGTCAGCGTCGCGTTGAAGATCGACTGGACGGCGACGATCGGATCGCCGGTCATCGTCCATGCGGTCCCGACCGTCGCGAGCAGGGCGGGGACCAGGACGTTCCTCCGCGCGATCATCACGCCGAGGATCAGCAGAACCCCGCCCAGATAGACCCAGTGTGCAGCGGAGAGAGCCACCGCGGCCTCCTTCCCGCCGGTCACCGGCGGTGATGTGTGGTGGTGTGACCGGACACACTCACAGCAGGGCGATCGCTCATCCAGGCCCACAGTGCACAGCCCGTTGATTTCCGTTTGTGCACGTTGCCGTTACGGCACAGTGCACTGGCCGGGCCGCCCGGACTGTGCAGGTTTCACGTAGTCGGCGGGGTCCGGGCGGTGGATCGTGCCCGCATGACCGTGCTCGCGCCCGCCCGCCCGTTCCCCGCGTCCGACCGCGTCCCGGCACTCGGCGCCGACGGCATGGTGTCCGCCAGCCACCCGGCGATCAGCCGGATCGGCGCCGAGGTGCTCGCCTCCGGCGGCAACGCGGTGGACGCCGCGCTCGCGATGGCCGCGCTCGCCTGGATCGCGCTGCCCGGCCAGAACGGGCTGGGCGGGGACACGTTCGCGCTGGTCCGCGAGCCGGACGGGCAGGTCTGGGCGTTCTGCGGGAGCGGTTTCGGACCGGACGGCGCCACCCCGGACCGCTTCCCCGGACCGGTGCTGCCCCGGCACGGCGCGCTGTCCGTGGCGGTCCCCGGCGCGGTCGGCGCGCTCGCCGCGCTGCACGCCTCCGGGGCGACCCGGCCGCTGACCGAGCTGTGGGCACCGGCGGCCCGCGCCGCGGCGGCCGGGCTGCCCTGCACCGCCCGCACCCGCGGCGACATCGAACGGCACCGGGAGCGGCTCGCCGCCGATCCGGGCACGGCCGCGGCGCTGCTGCCCGGCGGCGGGGTGCCCGCCGTGGGGGCCCGGCTCGCCCATCCGGAGCTGGCCCGCTCGATCGCCGCGGTGGCCGCCGATCCGGCCGGCTTCTACACCGGCGGGCTCGCGGACCGCGCGGTCGCCGCCCTGGTGGCGGACGGGGCCCGGTTCTCCGGGGACGAGTGGGCGGCGTCCGGCCGGGTCGTCCCGGAGCCGGCGCTGCGACGGCGCTACCGGGACTCGTGGGTGCACCAGACACCGCTCCCGACGCCCGGCTGGATGGTGCTCGACCAGCTCGCCGTCTGCGACGGGATGCTGCGCGACGGCGGAGAGGCCGCGGCCCCGCTGTCCGCCGAGGCGGTGCACTGGCTCGCCGGGGCGGCCACGATCGCGTTCGCCGACCGGTTCCGCACCGCCGGACCGGACCGCACCGGCCCGGACCGCGGCGGTGACCCGGCCGCCGTCGCGCAGGCCAGGGACCGGATCCGGGCCGGTGACTTGCCCGCCCCCGCCGGGGCCCGCCCGGACGGCGACACGACGTCGATGGTGGCCGTCGACGCCGAGGGCCGCGCCGTCGGACTGATCGGCTCGCTGGCGTTCACCTTCGGCGCCGGGGTCACCGTGCCCGGCACCGGCATCGTGCTCAACAACCGGCTCGGCCGCGGCGCCTACCTGATCCCCGGGCACCCCAACGAGCTCCGCCCGCGCCGCCGCCCGCTGCACACCCTGAACTCGTGGCTGGTCACCGACGACGACGGCCGGTTGCGGCACGTCGGCAACACCCCCGGCGGGGACGGCCAGGTGCAGTGGAACACTCAGCTGGTGTCGCACCTGCTCGATCACGGCGCCGGCCCGCAGGACGCGGTGGACGCACCCCGCTTCTCGGTCTTCCCGGGCAGCGACGCGGGCGATCTCGGCGCGCCCGCCGAGCTGCGCTGCGAGGACCGGCTCGGACCGGAGGTGCTGGCCGGGCTGGCGGCCCGCGGGCACCGGGTGGTGCCGGTCGGCGCCCGGGGTGCCGGCGGGAGCGCGCAGGTCGTGTCGGTCGACCACGACAACGGCTGCCTGGTCGCCGGAGCGGACTCCCGCCAGGAGGGGGTGGCGCTCGGTGTCTGAGCAGCGGGGGCCCGCGCCGCAGGGGCGCTACCTGCCGGCGCTGGTCGCCGGCGGGCTGGTGCACAGCGCGGGGATGACGCCGCGCCGGGACGGGCGGCTGGTCGTCACCGGCCGGATCGGGGACGGCGTGGACCCGGGCACCGCGACGGCCGCCGCCGGGCTGGCCGCCGGGAACGCGCTGACCGCCTGCGAGATCGCGGCCGGCGGCGCCGACCGGATCGACCGCCCGGTGCGGATGACCGTGTGGATCGCCTGCGCCGGACCGCACGCCGGGCTGTCCGCGATCGCCGACGGCGCGTCGGACGTGCTGGCCGAGCGGTTCGGCGCGGACCGGCTGCCGGTGCGCGCCGCGGTCGGCGTCGCGGCGCTGCCCGGGGACGCCCCGGTCGAGGTCGAGCTGACCCTGTCGCTGCGCCCGTGACGACCGGGGCGCCGGAGCGGGTCCGCGCCGGGCACCGCGCACCGGCCGTCTTCCTGGTGATCGGGACGTTCGCCAGCACGATCGCGAACACCCTGGTCGCGGTCCCGCTCGCGACGATGACCACGGACCTGGGCGCGCCGCTGTCCGCGGGCACGCTCGTCGTCGTCGCGTTCAACCTGACCTGTGCCGCGGCGCTGCCGCTGGGCGGCTGGCTCGGCGACCGGCTGGGCCGCCGCCGGGTGTTCCTGATCTCGATGGTCGGCGTCGCGGCCGGGGCGACCGGTGCGGCGCTCGCACCGTCGCTGGCCGTGCTCGTCGCGTTCCGGATGGTCCAGGGGGCGTCCGGGGCGCTGGTGCTGCCGACCGTCCTTGCTCTGCTCACCTCGGCCGTCGGGCCGGAGCGGCGCGGGCGCGCGGTGTCCTGGTGGGCCGCGGCCAACGGGGCGGGCCAGGCGGCGGGCCCGGCGGTCGGCGGGGTGCTGACCGATCTCGCGGGCTGGCGGTCGGTGTTCGTGGTGATCGTGCCGTTCGCGCTGGTCGCGCTGGTCGGTGCGTGGTGCACGCTGCCGCGGGCCGCCGGGCGCCCGGTGCCGCTGGAGGCCGGTGGCGCGCTGACGCTGACCGTCGCCGTCGTCGGTGTGCTGACCGCGGCCGCCGCGGCGGGTGCGGTCGGTCCCGGCTCCCCGGTGGTGTGGGTGGCGGCCGGCGCCGGGCTGCTGTCGCTGGTGGCGTTCCTCGTCGTCGAACGCCGGGTGCAGCGGCGGGGCCGGCAGCCGTTCGTCCCGCTCGCGCTGCTCGCCGACGCCCGGTTCGCCCGGTCCGCCGTGGCGGCGCTGGCCCAGATGCTCGCGCTCACCGCGACCCTGCTGACCGTCCCGCTGTACCTGGTGTCCGGGGCCGGCATGTCCGTCCGGGATGCCGGGCTGCTGGTGGTGACGCTGCCGCTGGCGATGACCCTGCTCGCGCCGGTCGCGGGGCGGCTGACCGAGCGCCGGAGCCCGCGGTGGGCGCTGCGCAGCGGACTGTTCCTGCTCGTGGCCGCGCAGCTCGCGCTCGCCGGGCTGCTCGCGGGCGGCGCCGGCGCGCCGCTGCTGGGCGCCGCCTGCGCGGTCGTCGGTGCCGGGATGGCGCTGACCCAGACGCCCGCCGCCGCCGGGGCGGCGCGGTCGGCGCAGGAGGCCGGGTCCGGCTCCGGGCTCGGGGTGTTCAACGCGCTGCGCTTCGTCGGGGCGGCGCTCGGCGGCGTGACGGTCGCGCTCGCCGTCGGTGACGCCCCGGCCGGGCGCGGCCCGGCCGCCGCGGTCGCGCTGGTCTGCGCGTCGGCGGCGGTGTGCGCGCTGGCCGCGAGCTTCGCCGGGCGGATCCGGGACGGGGACGGCCGGGCCTGACGGCCGGGTCTGACGAGCGGGTCTGACGGCCGGGTCTGACGGCCGGGTCTGACGGCCGGGTCTGACGGCCTGGTCTGACGGGCGGTGCGGCGGGCACGGCGGGCCGGCCTGCACGGCCGGGACGGGGACGGCCGGGCCTGACGGGCGGGCCTGACGGGCGGGTCTCACGGGCGTGCGGCGGGCACGGCGGGCCGGCCTGCACGCACGGCGGCCCCGCACCCGGACGGGGTGCGGGGCCGCCGGGGTACCGGTCAGGCCGGGACGGCCCCGGCCACGTGCTGCTCGAAGGCGGCGAGCGCGGCGGCGCCGACCGCCTTGTCCTGCTCGCCGTTGCCGCCGCTGATCCCGACCGCGCCGACCACCTGGCCGTCGTGCACCAGCGGGAAGCCGCCGACGAACACGGTGAACCGGCCGGTGTGCATGTGCTGGATGCCGAACGCCTCGTTGCCGGGCAGCGCCGGCCCGTCCGGCGCCTCGTTGAACAGGTGGGTGGCGCGCTGGTGACCGGCCGCGGTGAACGCCTTGGCGATCGCGATCTCGACCCCGGTCAGCCGGGCGCCGGTCATCCGGTGCAGGGCGATCGGGTGCGCGCCGTCGTCGGCGACGCAGATGGTCTGGCGGACGCCGATGCGCTCGGCCTCGGCCTCGGCCGCTCGCAGCACGACGAGCGCGTCGTCGAGGGTCAGGCGGTGGATGGTCTGCACGGATGCCTCCGGTTCTCAGGGGGTGAGGTAGACGGTCTTGGTGTCGGTGACGAAGTCGAGCGCCTGCCGGCCGCCCTCCGGGAACGCACCGCCGGAGGACGCCTTCCAGCCGCCGAACGGCGGTGCGACGCCGTTCCCGGTGGTCGGTCCGTTGATCTTGACCAGGCCGTACTGCGCCTCGGCGGCGAACCGCTGGGCGACCGCCAGGTCGGTGGTGTGGACGGCGGTCGCCAGACCGTGCGTCGAGGCGTTGAGGATGGTGAGCGCCTCGTCGATCCCGGCGATCGGCGACACCGTGCAGAACGGGCCGAACACCTCGCCGGTGACCAGCGGGTGCCCGTCCGGCACGTCGGTGAACAGGCTGGGCGCCACCCAGTGGCCGCCAGGATCGCGGTCCGGCACCGTGCCCGCGGTGGCGACCACCCGGGCGCCGTCGGCGACGGCGCGGTCGTGCAGCGCGGTGAGCCGGGCGAACTGGGCGGCGGTCGCGACCGGGCCGGTCGTCGTCGCCGGGTCGTCGCCCGGCCCGACCCGCAGCGCGCGGACCCGCTCGGCGAGCCGCGCCATCAGGTCGGCGGCCACCGGCCGGGCCACCAGCACCCGGTCGGTCGACGTGCACGCCTGCCCGGTGAGACCGAACGCGCCGGTCGCGATGTCGGCGGCGGCCCGGTCGAGATCGGCGTCCGCGCACACGACGGCGCAGTTGCGGCCGCCGAGCTCCAGCTGCAGCCGGGCCTGGCCGTGCGCCTGCTCCCTCATCAGCGCGCCGACCGCGTCCGAGCCGGTGAAGCTGACCGCCCGGATCCGCGGGTCGGCGAGCAGCCAGGCCATCGCGTCCGGATCGTGGCCGTGCAGCACCGGCAGCGCGTCCGCGGGCAGCCCGGCCTCGTGCACGATCCCGGCCAGCCGCTCGCCGACCCCGGCGGTCACCGGGGACGGCTTGAACACCACGGTGTTCCCGGCGGCCAGCGCCGGGGCGATCTTGCGGGCGGCCAGCGAGACCGGGAAGTTCCACGGTGTGACGGCGAGGACGACGCCGAGCGGGCCGCGCAGCGTGTAGGCGACGGTGCCCGGCGTCTCGCTCGGGAAGGTCGTCCCCTCCACCTGGAACGCGAGCTGGGCGGCGAGCCGGAACTGCTCGGCGGCCTTGCCGATCTCGCCGCGGGCGGCGGCGACCGGCTTGCCCTCCTCGGCGGTCACCAGCGCGGCGAGCTCGTCGCGGGCGGCGTCGAGCCGGTCGGCGACCGCGCCGAGCACGGCGGCCCGCCGGGCGGGGGTCTCGCGGGCCCAGCCCGAGCCGGACGCCCGGTCGACGGCGTCCCGGGCGTCCGCGGCGGTGGCCGGCCGGAACCGGGTCACCACCCGGTCCGGGGCGGCCGGGTCGGTCGTCCGGTGGTCCGCGGACGCGGCACCGGAGCCGGGAAGAGTTGGTGCGGGGTGCACGAAGAACCTCCGGCGGATTGTGGAGTATGACGGCTACCGGTGATTGTGGGTGCGGGCCAGCATGGCCTGCACTGGACGAAGTGCAGCCGCCCACGGATCGGATATAGGCAGATGGCACAGACCGAGCAGCCCGACCGGCCCGGCCGGGGCGCGCCCACCGCCGCCGTCGACCCGCCGGACACCGTGACGGTGGCCGATCTCCTGGCCGAGCCGTTGCTGCGCAACACGCTCGTCGCCGGCCGGGACGGCACGTCCGGGATCGCCCGCTGGTGCGTCCCGCTGTCCGAGCTCGACGACCCGGCCGACGGCGGGCCGGAGCCCGA
Organism: Pseudonocardia kongjuensis; assembly: GCF_039526905.1. Lineage (NCBI taxonomy): Bacteria > Bacillati > Actinomycetota > Actinomycetes > Pseudonocardiales > Pseudonocardiaceae > Pseudonocardia > Pseudonocardia kongjuensis. The sequence continues at coordinate 24,480 of NZ_BAAAJK010000030.1, forward strand.
GGCCGGTCTGGTCGTGCACGCCGCCGCGGAGCGGCTGCGCGGCCCCGCCGGCGAGGCCGTCGTGCACCGGATCGCCGCGGCGGGCGCGGTCGCGCTGCTGGTGCGCCTCGATCCCGGCGACGCCGCACCCCCCGCCGAGCTGCAGGAGTACCTGCCGCAGGCGCGGGCGGCGGCCGACCGGATCGGGCTGCCGCTGGCGCTGCTGCCGCCGACCGCCGGGTTCCGGGCCGTCAGCCATCTGGTCGCGACGAAGGTGCTGGCCCAGTCCACGCACGTGCTGCAGTACAGCGACCGGGTGCACCGCTCGCTCGGCGAGATCCTGGCCCGCGGCTCCGGGGTCGGGTCGCTGGCGCACGGCATGTCCCGGATGGCGGGCGCCCCGGTGATCGTGGTCGACCCGGACGGCGCGGTGCTCGCCCACGAGTCGGCGGGCGGCCGCCCCAAGCCCCCGCCGGAGCCGGTCGTCGCCGTGCTGCGCCGGCTCGCCGACGGCTGGGGGCCGGGCCCGGTGGAGTCCGTCGCCGTCGACCTGGGGACGGCCGGTGACGGGGACGGCGCTGTCGTCCCGCTGGCCGTGCCGATCACGATCGGCGGGGAGCCGTGCGGCCTGGTCGCGGTGCTGGAACCGGTCGGCGCGCAGGCCCACGACCGGGCGCAGCGCCGGATCGTCGCCCAGGAGGGTGCGGTGCTGATCGGCGCCGAGATGCTCCGCCTCCGCTCGATGACCGAGGCCGAGGAGCGGACCCGCGGCGACTTCGTCGTCGACCTGGTGCACGGCCGGTTCGCCGACGGCCAGCAGCTGGTGGCCCGGTCCCGGCACCACGGCTTCCTGCCGGACCGGACCTACGCGGTGCTGGTCGCCGAGCCCGATCCGCCGGTCGCCGACGACGCCCGCGCGGTGCGCCGCTTCCAGGCCGCCGCCCGGGCCGTGGAACGGCTCGGCCGTCCCGGCGACGCGCGCACGCTGGCCACCCAGCTCGGCGGGAACCTGGTGGTCGTCGCGCCGGCCGGCACCGGATCCGACGACATCCGCGAGCTCGCCGGTGCGGTGGCCCGGCTGGTCCAGGACCGGCTCGGCGGGACGGTGCGGGTCGCGTTCGGCTCGGAGGGGGCCGGGGCCGGCGGGACCGCGGTCAGCTACCGGGAGGCGCGCACCGCGCTGTCGCTGAGCCGCCGGGTCGACGTGCCCCCGGTCGTCGGCTACGAGGACCTGCGGATCTTCGTCGCGCTGCGGGAGCTGGCCGACTCGGCGAACGGCCGCCGGTTCGCCGAGGAGGTGCTCGCCCCGCTGCGCCGCGCCGACGGGCACCAGCGCAGCCTGGAGAACGTCGTGCTCGCCTACATCGCCGAGTCCGGGAACCTGAACGCGGCGGCCCGGCGGCTCGGGCTGCACCGGAACACCACGCTGTACAAGCTGGACCGGGTGTCCCGGGCGATGGGCATGGACGTCCGGTCGGCCGACACCCAGTTCATGGTGTGGCTGGCCCACCACGTCGACACCCTGACCCGGGTCACCGACGACCTGGACGCGGAGCTGGCGCCGCCGCCGTCGGAGGACCTCACCGGGTGATCCCCCACCGTCCCGCGAGCGCCCGTCCGCTCTGAGCGGAACGGCCGCGACACTCCGCCCGGCCGCACCTAGGCTCCGACCCGTGGAACCCCGGCCGACCCCCGAACCGCTGTGGCGGCACCTGCTCGGCGACCAGCTCCGGGCGGCGCGCCGCCGGCGCGGCGACACGCTGGAGGAGACCGCGCGGCGGGCCGGGATCTCGCCGCAGTACCTCTCCGAGATCGAGCGCGGGCGCAAGGAGCCCTCCAGCGAGATGATCGCGGCGGTGGCCGGGGCGCTGGAGCTGACGCTGGCCGAGCTGACCCGCGCGGTCGCCGGGACGCTGCGCGGGCCGACCTGCCGGGCGGCGTACGCACTGGCGGCGTGAGGGCCGGGCTCACCGGTCCGCCAGGACGGTGTCGAGCAGGCCGTACTCGCGCGCCGCGGCCGCGGTGAAGATCCGGTCGTGATCGGTGTCGGCACGCAGCGTCGCGACGCTCTGCCCGGTGTGCCGCGACAGGATCGACTCGATGTCGGCCCGGATCCGGACGAGCTCGTCGGCCTGCAGGATCAGGTCCGGGATCGTGCCGCGGCCCTGCGCGGCGGGCTGGTGCAGGATCACCCGCGCGTGCGGCAGCGCGGCGCGCTTGCCCTCCGCGCCCGCGGCGAGCAGCACCGCGCCGACCGCGACCGCCTGCCCGACGCAGGTGGTGGCGACCGCCGGGCGGATGTGCCGCATGGTGTCGTAGATCGCGAGCATCGCGCTCGGGTCGCCGCTGTCGCAGTTGACGTAGAGCTGGATGTCCCGCTCCGGGTCGTCGGCCTCCAGGTAGAGCAGCTGGGCGATCAGCGCGTTCGCCACCCCGGAGTCGATGCCGGTGCCCAGGTAGACCACCCGCTCGGTGAGCAGGTGCGAGTAGACGTCCATGATCCGCTCGCCGCGCGGGTTCTGGGCGATCACGTTCGGGATGGTGTAGCTGCTCACCGGACGGCCCCGAAACCGGCGGGCAGCGAGCTGCGGCGCGGCGCGATCTCGTCGAACCGGGAGACCACGGCGTCGACGAAGCCGTACTCGAGCGCCTCGGTGGCGGAGTACCAGCGGTCGTGCAGCGAGTCGGTGAAGATCCGCTCGATCGGCTGGCCGGTGTCCCGGGCGATCAGCCCGAGCACGGTGTCCCGGGTGTGCCGCAGGTCGTCGGCCTGCAGCTCGATGTCCACCGCGGTGCCGCCGATCCCGGCCGAGCCCTGGTGCATCAGGACCCGGGAGTGCGGCAGCGCGCGCCGCTTGCCGGGGGTGCCCGAGGACAGCAGGAACTGCCCGGCGCTGTAGGCGATCCCGAGGACCAGCGTGGACACGTCGCACGGGACCAGCCGGATGACGTCGCGCAGCGCCAGCATCGCCGGGACCGAACCGCCCGGCGAGTGGATCCACAGCGCGACGTCGCTGTCCGGGCCGGTCGCGGCGAGCGTGATCAGCTGGGTGGCGAGCAGGGTGCCGTTGTCGTCGTCCAGCGGGCCGTCGAGCACGAGGACGCGCTGGTCGAACAGGTCACGGCGGGCCCGCTCGTCGAACAGTGGGGTGTCGGTCATGGACCCACCGTGCCGGGCGCGGTCGCCCGATGGTCGCGGTTCTGCCGACGGCAGCTTCGCCCAGGGCGTAACCGCGGGTCAGGGATGCAGCCCGGCGAACAGCAGGGTGGTGTAGGTGGCGACGACGTCGTCGGTGTCCTCGTCGGCGCTGCCCCTGATCCAGCCGCTGACGCCGTTGAGCATGTCGAGGATGCCCAGCGCGGCCAGGGTGGGGTTGAGCTCCCGGAACTCGCCGCTGCGCATCCCGGCGGCGAGCACGTCGCGCACCCGGCGGTGGTAGTAGTGCAGGTAGCCGTCGATGTCCGCGCGGTGCTCGGCGGTGAGCGCCGGCCGCTCGTGCAGCCCGACCAGGTACTCGACGTGCCGGTGCAGCAGGTGCCGGACGTGCGCCCGGACGAGCGCGGTCAGCCGCTCGGTGGGGGTCCCGGCGGCGTCGAGCAGCGGCAGGTTCTGCTCGACCGGTTCCCGGGTCACCGTCAGGCAGATCGCGTAGAGGATCTCCTCCTTGGAGGAGAAGTGGTGGTACAGGCTGGCGCTGCGGATCCCGATGGTGGTGGCGATGTCGCGCATCCCGACGGCGGCGTAGCCCTGGTCGGCGAAGATCCGGGCCGCGGCGCTGACGATCTCGGTCCGCCGCTGGGCGGTGGGCTTCCTGCGGCCGGCCGGTTCCTGCACGGGTCCCAGTGTGGCGGGCGGCCGCGGCGACGGCGCCGGAAGGCCGGTCATCGGGCGACGGCCGGCGCGGTGCGCTCGACGTGGAAGTCCGCGAGATCGGCCTCGTGCGTCATCCGCCAGTAGTCGACGACCTGCCAGGGCATCGTCGAGACGATCCGGCCGTCGGCGTTGCGGTACCAGTTGGTCATCCCGGGATGGGTCCACAGCATGCGGGCGTGCGCCTCGTCGTGCCGGCGGGTGTACTCGCGCTCCACCTCGGCCCGCACCTCGACGGCCCGCAGGTCGTCGCGGACCATCCGGCGCAGCAGGTCGACGATGTAGCGGACCTGGCACTCGGCGACGGTGATGAAGCTGCCGCCGTGGCCGAGTGCGGTGCCCGGGCCGCAGGTGAGGAACAGGTTGGGGAAGCCGGGCACGGTGATCCCGAGGTGCGCGTGCGCATCCTGCGGTCCCCAGACGTCGGCCAGCCGCACCCCGGCCCGGCCCCGGATCTCGATCGGCCACAGGAAGCGGTGCGTGTGGAAGCCGGTGGCCAGGACGATCACGTCGGCCCCGGTCACCGTGCCGCCGTCGCCGACCAGGCCGGTCGGGGTGATCTCGGCGACCCCCTCGGCGACCAGCTCCACGTCGTCCCGGCGCAGCGTGCGGTACCAGCCGTTGTCCAGCAGCATCCGCTTGCCGAACGGCGGGTAGCCGGGCAGCGACTTCGCCACCAGGTCCGGCCGGCCGGCCAGCTCGGACTCCAGGTAGCGGGTGAAGACGCGGCGGTGCGCGTCGTTGACGGCGTTGACCGAGCGGTCCGGGTGCTCCCAGTCCGGGTCGACCTGCAGGCTCGGGTGGACCCGGTCGTTGAAGTTCCACGCCAGCCGGGCCCGGTACCAGCCCCGGTAGTACGGGACCCGGTTCATCAGCAGGTGCACGGCCTCGTCGATGCGCTCGAAGTAGACGTCGCTGGGCGCGATCCACTGCGGCGAGCGCTGGTAGACGGTCAGCGCTCCGGCCGTGTCCGCGATCGCCGGGACGACCTGCATGGCGCTGGCACCGGCCCCGACGACGGCGACCCGGCGGCCGGTCAGGTCCAGGCCGGACGGCCACCGGGCGGTGTGGAAGATCGGCCCGGTGAAGGTGTCCAGGCCGGGGATCTCCGGCACCCGGGGCCGGTTCAGCGCCCCGGTGGCACTGATCAGCACGGACGCGGTGACGGTGTCGCCGTCGGCGGTGCGGACCGTCCAGGTCGCGTCCTGTTCGTCGTAGTCGGCGGCGACGACCTCAGTGCCGAACCGGATCACCCGGCGCAGGTCGTAGGCGTCGGCGATCCCGCGCAGGTACTCCTCGACCTCGTCGCGCTTGCCGAAGTGGGTGCTCCAGTCCCGCGGCGCGAAGGAGTAGGAGTAGAGGTGGCTGGGAGTGTCGACGCCCGCGCCGGGATAGGTGTTCTCCCACCAGCCGCCGCCGACCTCGGTGTTCTTCTCCAGCACGACGTGCTCGACGCCCGCCTCGCGCAGCCGGATCGCGGCCAGCATGCCGGACACGCCGGCCCCGATGATCACCGCGGTGATGCCGGTCGGCCCGATCGGGACGGCGGGGGGCCGAGTGAAGCCGAGGTCCTCGGCGAGCATCTCGGCGTAGTCGGGTGTCGCCGGCTCCCCGTTGGCCAGGCTCAGCAGCTCCCGCATCAGCTCGCCGGTGGGGGCCGGGATCGCGACCGGGGCGCCCTGCTCGTGCGCGAGGACGGCGTCGAGCACCGCCTGCCGGATCTCGGCGGCCACCTCGGGGGCGAAGCCGCCGGAGTCGTTGTCGTCCATCCCCCGGCTGCGGGTGGGCCGGTAGGGCTCGGCCAGCCACCGGCGGTCCCCGGTGAGCTGCACGAGCACCGGAAGCAGCGAGGGCAGGTTGGCGTGCTCGAGCGCGCGGGCGAGCTCGGCGCCGGTGGTCGCGGACATGCGCTCCCCTACGGTCAACTTCAATCTAACAGTGGATAGGTTAGGTCGCCCCGCCTCCGGCGTCCAGTGCCCGGTCGTGCCGTCATCTGGGCTCTTGACACCCCCCGGGGAGTCGCAGCAGTATCGCCGCCAGAAACCTAACTGTGGATAGGTAGGAGTTGGCGATGGAGCTGACCGAGGCCATGCGGACCGTGGGTACCTGCCGGTACTTCACCGACCAGCCGGTTCCGGACGACGTGCTGCACCGGGCGTTCGAGGTCGCGCGGTTCGGCCCGCAGGGCGGCAACCGCCAGCCGGTGCGCTGGGTGGTGGTGCGCGACGCCGCGCGCAAGCAGGCGCTCGCGGACCTGTACCTGCCGATGTGGAAGGCCTATCTCGGTGCCATCGGGGACGGCACGGTCAACGTCGGCGCGCTGCCGAAGACCGTGCGGGACGCCGACCACTTCGCGGAGAACCTGGCGAGGGTGCCGGCGATCGTCGTCGTCTGCGCCGAGATCGACGGCCTGCACCCGACCGACCTGGAGCTCGACCGGCTCTCCGTGGTCGGCGGCGCCTCGATCTACCCGACGGTGCAGAACCTCTGCCTGGCGCTGCGCGACCAGGGTGTCGGCTCGGCCGTCACCACGCTGCTCTGCCACCACGAGGAGAAGGTGCGCGAACTGCTGGAGGTCCCGGACGGGGTGCTCACCGCCGCGCACGTCGCGATCGGCTACCCGGCCAAGGGCTTCCCGAGCAGGCTGACCCGGTCCGCGGTGGAGGACACCGTCTCGGCCGAGACCTACGGCAGGCCGCTCTTCGCGGCCTCGGCCGTCTGACCGCCCGCCCGACCGCACCAGCCCGAAGGACTCCCCCGTGGCCGATCTCGCCCCGCACCACCGCACCCTGCTGGGTCGCGCGACCATCGGCGACCAGCTGCGCCGGCACGCCAGGACCCGGCCGGACAAGGTCGCGTTCGTCGCCTACGCGGTCGACGGCACCCGCACCGAGACGACCTACGCGCAGCTCGACGAGCGCGCCAACCGGTACGCGCACCTGTTCACCTCGCGCGGCATCGGGCACGGCGACCGGATCGCGTCGATGGCGCGCAACAGCGTGGAGGTCGTCGCGGCCTACTACGGCGCACTGAAGATCGGCGCGGCGTTCACCGGCGTCAACCCGCTGTACCGGGAGGCCGAGATCGGCCATCAGCTGCGGCACAGCCGGGCCCGGCTGGTGCTCACCGACGAGGCGTTCGCCGGGCCGGTCGCCGCCGTGCTCCCCGACGGCGCCGGGCAGCTCGGCTACGGGCCGGAGCTCGACCGGCTGCTCGCCGCCCGGCCCACCGACGAGCCGGTGGCCGATCTCGACGAGAACGACGTCGCGCTGGTCGTCTACACCTCCGGCACCGAGGCCGCGCCGAAGGGCGTGCTCATCCCGCACCGCAACTACCTCGCGTCCACCGCCCCGGCGTGGGGCTGGGGGCTGGCGACCGGGCCCGACGACACCTGGCTGTTCGTGATGCCCTTCCACACGATCGCCGGTCTCGGCTCGATGACCAGCCTCACCCTGATGGGCGCCACCCTGGTGCTGCCCGCCACGGCGGAACCGGCGACCGCGGTCGGCATCATCGGCCGGGAACGGGTCACCGTGATCGCCCAGACGCCGACCTTCTACATCGCGCTGGCCGGGCAGGACGGGTTCGGCCCGGAGTCGGTCGGGCAGGTCCGCCGCTGCATGACCTACGGCGGGCAGATCCCGCCGCACGTCATCGAGGCCTGGTCCGCCGCGGCGCCGGAGGTGCTGTGGGGCACCTACTGGGGCCAGTCCGAGCTCTCCCAGCTGGGCACGGTCGGCTTCTTCCGCACGCTCGACGACGTGCCCGACGGTGACCCGACCTGGATCGGGAAGCCGGTCACCCACCTGGAGATCCGGGTGGTCGACGCCGAGGACCGGGACGCCGAGGTCGGCGAGCTGATCTGCCGGACCCCCTCGGCGATGCTCGGCTACCTCGACGATCCGGAACGCACCGCCGAGGTGTTCCGGGACGGCTGGGTGCGCACCGGGGACATGGTCCGGATCGACGCCGAGGGGAACCTGTTCTTCCACGACCGGCTCAAGGACATGATCAAGTCGGGTGGGATGAACGTGTCCAGCCAGGAGGTCGAGCGGGTGGTCCACGAACACCCGGCGGTCGCCAGGGCGGCGGTCGTCGGGATGCCGGACCCGTACTGGTCGGAGGCGGTGACCGCGTTCGTCGTCGTGCAGCCCGGCCGGGAGCTGGAGCCCGACGAGCTGATCGCGCACTGCCGGGAGCGGCTGGCCGTCTTCAAGGTGCCCAAGGCGGTGCACCTGGTCGAGGAGCTGCCGGTCGATCCGCAGGGCAAGATCCTCAAGCGCCGGCTCCGGGACGGCGCACCCGCCTGAGCCGGGCCGGGCCGGGCGGTCACGGCCCGGTGCCGATCCGGTCCAGCTCGGCCAGGTCCTGCCCGGTCAGCACGGTCGCGGCACCGGCGGCGTTCTCCCGCAGGTGCGCCACCGACGACGTGCCGGGGATCAGCAGGATGTTCGGCGAGCGCTGCAGCAGCCAGGCCAGCGCGACCGCCATCGGGCCGACGCCCCGGCGGGCCGCCACGCCGGCGAGCAGCGAGGACTGCAGCGGGGTGAACCCGCCCAGCGGGAAGAACGGCACGTAGGCGATGCCGGCGGCGGCGAGCTCGTCGATCAGGTCGTCGTCGGTGCGGTGGGCCAGGTTGTAGAGGTTCTGCACGCAGGCCACCGGTGCGATGGTCCGCGCCTCGGCGACCTGCTCGGGGGTGGCGTTGCTGACGCCGAGCCGGCGGATCAGGCCGTCGCGCTGCAGCTCGGCGAGCGTGCCGAACGCCTCGGCGAGCGAGCCGGGCCGGGCCGGGGACCATCGGCGTCGCCGAGCCGGAGGTTCACCAGGTCGAGGGTGTCGACGCCGAGACCACGCAGGTTCGCGGTGACGGCCTCGCGCAGCGCCTGCGGATCGCGGGCGGGCGGCCAGCCGCCCTGCGCGTCGCGGGTGGCGCCGACCTTGGTCGCGATCCGTAGCTGCCCGGGGTAGGGGTGCAGCGCCTCGCGGATCAGCTCGTTGGTGACGCGCGGCCCGTAGGCGTCGGCGGTGTCGATGTGGGTGATGCCGAGCTCGACGGCCGCGCGCAGCACGGCCAGCGCTCCGTCGCGGTCGGCGGGCGGGCCCATCACCCACGGGCCGGCGAGCTGCATCGCGCCGTAGCCGAACCGGGTGACGGTCAGGTCGTCGCCCAGTTCCCAGGTGCCACCGGGGAGGGCGGTGGAGAGCGTGCTCATCGGGCTGCCTCTCGTCGTGCGGGGGTGGCGCCGGCCGGCGCCCTGCTTCACGATGGTCGGGCAGCTCTCCGATGGGAAGCAGGCACCTGGAAGTGCGTAGGGCACCCGGGGGGAAGCAGGTGGGGATGGCGACGACGACGGCGGCGGAGCGGCGGGCACGGGCCAGGGTGGAGTACGACGCCTTCCTGGCGGTGTGCCCGAGCAGGCAGCTGCTCGACCGGATCTCCGACAAGTGGGTGACGCTGGTCCTCTGCGGACTCGGCGATGGGCCGCTGCGGTTCTCCGAGCTGTCCCGGCAGCTGGCCGGGGTCAGCCAGAAGATGCTCACCCAGACCCTGCGCTCGCTGGAGCGCGACGGCCTGCTCACCCGCACCGCGACGGCGACCGTGCCGGTGACCGTCAGCTACGAGCTCACCGACCTGGGCCGGTCCCTGCACGGGGCGATCCGCGGACTCAAGGCGTGGGCCGAGACGCACATGGACGACGTGCTCGCGCACCGGGCCGCCCACGACGGCTGAACCCGCCGGTTCAGGTCCGGTGCTCCAGATAGGCGAGCACGGCGAGCACCCGCCGGTTGTCGTCCTCTCCGGGGGCCAGCCCGAGCTTGTCGAAGATGCTCGCGCTGTGCTTGCTGACGGCCTTCTGGCCGACCGCCATCCGGGCGGCGATCCCGGCGTTCGTCCGGCCCTCTGCCATCAGCGCCAGCACCTCCGACTCCCGGGCGGTGAGCCGGTGCAGCGGGTCGTCGCGGGTCCGCGGCGCGAGCAGCTGCGCGATCACCTCCGGATCGATCGCGGTGCCGCCTGCGGCGACCGTACGGACCGCCTCGACGAACCGGCCGACGTCCATCACCCGGTCCTTCAGCAGGTAGCCGACCCCGCCGCCGCCGTCGGCGAGCAGGTCGCGCGCGTAGAGCGGCTCGACGTGCTGGGAGAGCACCAGTACCGGCAGGCCGGGGGTGCGGGCACGGGCCGCGATCGCCGCGCGCAGGCCCTCGTCGGTGAACGAGGGCGGCAGCCGCACGTCGACCACGGCCACGTCGAACGCGTGCCGGGCCAGGGCGTCGACCAGCAGCGGGCCGGTGCCCACGGCGTCCACCACCTCGGCGCCGTGGGCGGTCAGGAGACGGACGATCCCGTCCCGGAGGAGGGCGAGATCCTCGGCGACGACGGCTCGCACGGCACCTCCATCCGGATCTCGGTCGGTCCCCCGCCGGGGCTGCTGATCCCGATCCGGCCGTCGAGCGCGCCGAGCCGGGTGCGGATGCCGTCCAGGCCGCTGCCCGGGGTGGGCGCGGCGCCGCCGGTGCCGTCGTCGACGAGGCGGGCGTGCACGGCGCCGTCGCAGTGGCGAAGGGTCAGCCGGGCGCGGTCGGCCCCGGAGTGCCGGTTGACGTTGGTGAGTGCCTCGGCGAGCGCGAAGTACACCGCGGTCTCGACGGTCGGCGCGAGCGCGGGCACGTCGACGTGCTGCTCGACCGGGACCCGGGAGCGCAGGCAGAGCGCACGGACCGCATCGGCGAGGCCGCGTTCGGCGAGCACCGGCGGCCGGATCCCGCGGACGGTGGCCCGCAGCTCCTGCAGGGTCTGGGCGACCGTCTGCTCGGCCTCGGCGAGCAGCGCGTCGGCCTGGTCCGGATCGGCCCGCAGCACCGAGCGGGCCAGGCCGATCGTCATCCCGGTGGCGACGACGTGCGCCTGGGTGCCGTCGTGCAGGTCCCGCTCGACCCGGCGGATCAGCTGGTCCTGCGCCTCGACGGTCTCGGTGCGCGACCGGGCGAGCTCGGCCACCCGGTGCGCGAGCAGCTCGTCGGGCCGGGCACCGAGCAGCCGGCCCGACACCCGGGCGAGCGCCCGGCAGATCGGGTGCAGCATCAGCAGCGGTGCGAGCAGCAGCGCGTACCCCGGCAGGAGGAGCAGCGGGGCGCCGCTGTCGATCATCCGGGTCGCGATCACCAGCGGCGCACCGAGCAGCAGCACGACGGTGGCCGCGGCCACCGTCTCCCAGAGCAGCCAGCCCAGCTGACGCCGGAACGTGCGGCTGCGCAGCATCCGCAGGAAGCGGCGGCGCAGCAGCGGCCCGGCCACCGCGGGATCGGCGTCCGGCGGCTCGTCGATCCGGACGCCCAGCAGCCGGCCCGCCCACCGGCGTTCGGCGCCGGCGAGCCTGCGGACCAGCGCGTGCGCCCCCAGCAGCACCGGGACCCCTAGGCCCAGTACCGGCAGCAGCAGCATTCCGGCGACGACCAGGACCAGCAGGATCGGCGCGGCGGCGAACCCGGCCAGGACCAGCCTGCCGATCCCGGCCAGTCCGATCCGCACCCCGATCCCGATGTTCCGCAACACCCGTCCATTGTGTCCCGGAATCGCCCCCGGCGGGGTGGAGGAAACTCCACCCCCGGGGTGGTCGCAGCATCCTCCCGCGGCCCTGGTCCGGTGCCGAGGATCGGACCATGGCGGTGACGATCCATCTGACGAACCAGCTGACCAGCCGGCTCACGACCCCGCTGGAGGCGCTGCCCGGCCCGCTGCTGCTGGTGGTGCTGGCGACCGCGCTCACCGTGGAGTCCGGGCTGCTCGCCGGGGTGCTCGTGCCCGGGACGGCGCTGGCGCTCGGGGCGGGCGCGCTCGCCGTACCGGTGGGGCTGCCGCTGCCGCTGGTCTGCGTGGCCGCCGCGACCGGCGCGGTGGCGGGCGGACAGCTCGGGTACCGGATCGGCAGGCGGCGGGCCGGGCGCCCGGCGCCGTTCGCCGGGACCGGGCGGCTCCCGTTCGGGCTGTGGGAGCGGGCCGCCGCGGCGCTGCGGCACCGGCCGCTGGTCGCGGTCGCCGCCGGGCAGTGGCTGTCCTACGGCCGGATCGTGGTGCCCCGGACCACCGGCTGGGCGGGGGCGGCCGCGCCGCACGCGTTCACCGTCGTCCACTCGGTGTCGGCGACCACCTGGGCGGCCGCGCTGACCACGCTCGGGCACCATGCCGGGGAGGCCGCCCGGGACGGCGTCGCGCTCGCACTCGGGCTGCCGGCTCTCGCCGTGGTCGCCGTGGTCGCCGTGCTGGCGGCCGCACGGCGGGCCGGACAGCGGGCGGGATGACCGCCGGGCGGCGGGACGGGCGCGCGGCGGCGCCGACCGATGAGTTCGGGACGCGGCGGCGGTCCACCCGGTGAACAGCCCACGACCGAGGGGACCCGCCATGACCACGTACGCCCAGCCACCCGTCGTCGACGCCGAGACCTGGCAGCGCGAGCTCGCCGCGCTGCGGGTGCGGGAGAAGGCCGCCACCCGCGAGCTCGACGCGATCGCCGCGCAGCGCCGCCGGCTGCCGATGGTGCGGATGCCCGACTACCTGCTCGACGGCGCGGACGGCCCGGTCCGGCTCGCCGACGTGTTCGACGGCCGGTCCCAGCTGATCGTCTACAACCACATGTGGCATCCCGGCGCGCAGTGGCAGTGCGGCGGCTGCACCGGCTTCACCTCGCAGTTCACCCGGCTGGAGTTCCTCGCGAACATCGACGCCCGGTTCGTGATCGTCACCCAGGGGCCGATCGACGAGGCACTCGCCTACGCCGACCGGGTCGGGAACACGATGACCTGGTACTCCACCGCGAACAGCCCGTTCGGCGCCGACGTCGGCGCCCCGCCGGACGGCGGGTTCGCGGTGAACGTGTTCCTGCGCGACGGGGACACCGTGTACCGGACCTGGCACACCGACGGGCGCGGCACCGAGCAGCTGTCCTACACGTTCCCGCTGGTCGATCTGCTCCCCTACGGCCGGCAGGAGGTGTGGCAGGACTCGCCGGACGGGTGGCCGCAGTCGCCGACCTACCACTGGTGGCCGGACTCGCCGGACATCGCCGCGGCCTACGGCGGCGCCCGGACGTGAGGTCGTCCGGGCGCCGCCGGTGCCGGCTCAGCGCGGGCGTCCCGCGACGCCGGCCGGGCCGGGCCGGCCGGTCAGTCCGGGGCCACCCGCAGCGCGTCCTTGTCGTGCTGGACGATCCGGCTGCCCGGGGACACCCCGGCGACGCAGGAGTACCAGACGGCGTGCCGGCAGCCGGTGGCCCGGCGGTCGATCACGACCTCGTCGGCGGACCGGATCGCGAAGTACGGCCCGATCCGGTCGACGACGGTCTCCGGGGCGCCCGCGGCGACCGTCGCCACCGCGGTGTTCTCCGGGACGTCGAGCACGTAGAGGACGGTCATCGCGGCGCCGCCGCCCAGTCCGCGGCCCGCTCGACGATCAGCTCGGCCTTGCGCGCGAGCAGCTTGCCGAAGCTCGGCTCCGGGGCGCCGACGACGTCGAGCAGCGCGTCGATGGTCAGGTTCGCGTCCAGGTCCTCCTGCGGCGTGACCGGCCGCATCGCCCGGGTGATCTCGAAGAAGTAGCCGTTGGGGTCGTGGGTGTAGATCGACTCGATGGTCTCGTGCCGGATCTGCATCTGCACCGGCCACTCGCTGTCGTCGAGCCGGCGCCGGTACTCCAGCAGGTCCTGCTCGCTCTCCACGTGGATCGCCAGGTGCCGGGAGCGCACGAAGAACTCCGGGACGTCGGCGCCGAAGCGGGCGTACGCGTCGCCCCGGGCGCCCGGCGCGCCGCCGACCGAGGGATCGGTGCCGAAGTAGTAGAAGAACGCGATCCGGTCGTCGTTGCCGATGTCGAAGAAGAAGTGGACGAAGTCCGGGTGCTCCTCGGGACCCCAGCCCGCCGCGCAGATCGAGTGCACCACCGGGAAGCCGAGGACGTCCCGGTAGAAGCGCACGGTCCCCGCCGGGTCGAAGGTCGGGAACGCGACGTGGTCGACGCCCCGCACCCGGTGGTCCAGCTCGGTCATGTCCTGCCTCCGTCGTGCCGCGTTCCGGTGCGGCCGACGGTACGAGTGTTAAACGACCGAGTCAACAGTTCGACCTACTCGTCGAGAAGTCGCTCCAGGTGGTCCAGGTCCTGGCGGAGCAGCTTCAGCGCCGCCGCCGGGCCGTCGCCGTCCGGGACCCGGTCGTCGGCCCGCTGCAGCGCGCCGACCGCCATGTCGGCCAGCCCCTCGGCGACCACCGCCGGATCGTCGCGGCCGCCCGGATGGAACCACCAGGCCACCCAGTTGCACATGCCCAGCACGCCGAGCGCCGCCAGCCGCGGATCGACCGGGCGGAACCGGCCGGCCCGCACCCCCTCGTCGACCACCCCGGACACCACCGCGAGCACCGAGCGGCGGCTCGCGGTGTAGGCCGCGGTGAGCTCGGCGGGCAGCTCGGCCTCCGAGCGGATCAGCAGCCGGAACCGCTCCGGCTGCCGGGTCTGCCGCGCCACCAGCACCGACACCACCCCGCGCAGCTTGCGGACCGGATCCGGGTCGGTCCGCTCGACGACCTCCGCGAGATCGGCCAGCGGACCCTCGGTGACCTCGGAGACCAGCTTGGCGAGCAGCTCGTCCTTGCTGCGGACGTAGTAGTAGAGGGCCGGGCGGGTGATCCCGAGCGCGTCGGCGATGTCCTGCAGGCTGGTGCCGGCGAACCCGCGCTCGGCGAACAGCCGGGTGGCGTGCTCGTAGATCTCGTTCTCCACGAGCTCGCGGCGCGCGGTGTTCGCCCGGGCGCCACCTGACCTGCGGGGAGCACTGGCACTCATGGGGCCCGATCGTAGAGGTGGGCCCCGCCCGGGCACCGGGCCGACGGGCCGGCCGGGCACCGGGCGCACCGGGCCCGGATTCGGCGCGCGCACAGCGGGTAGCGGGGCACCATGCCCGCTCCGACGCAGAACCGGACCGAGACCACCACCGGCCCGTCCCGACCCACCGGCACAGACCTGCCGGTGCTCTCCCGCGCCGACACCGCCCGCCTGCTGGGCACCGCGCTCGGCCCGATCGTCGCGCAGGGGGTGATCGCCCGCCGGCCGAAGGTCGTCGCGGCCGCGGGCCGGCTCGGCACCGACGACCGGTCGGTGCGGCTGCTGCAGCGGCTGCGCGACCGCTACGGCGACGGCCCGGTGCGGGTCCCTGCCCCCGGCAGGCCCAGCGCGCTGGTGCTCGACGCCGCCGGGGTGCGCCGGGTCCTGGAGGACGGGCCGGAGCCGTTCACCCCGGCGTCCTGGGAGAAGCGCGGCGCGCTCGGCCACTTCCAGCCGCACGGCGTGCTCATCTCGCAGGGCGCCGCCCGCGCCGAGCGCCGCCGGTTCAACGAGGCCGTGCTCGACACCGGGTCCCCGCTGCACGCGCAGGCCGGTGACATCGCCGCCGTCGTCCGCCAGGAGACCGGGCAGCTGCGCGACGACGCGGTCCGCACCGGGGCGTTCGACTGGGACGCCTTCGTCGTCGCCTGGTGGCGGATCGTGCGCCGGATCGTGCTCGGCGACGGCGCCCGCGAGGACCACGGGCTCACCGACACGCTGACCCGGCTGCGCCGCCGCGGCAACTGGTCGCACCTGGCGCCGCGCAGCGAGCAGCTGCGGGAACGCTTCGCCTCCGGGGTGCGCAGCCACCTGCGGCGGGCCGAGGAGGGCAGCCTCGCCGCCCGGATCGCGCAGACCGCACCCGACCCGGACGACGGCACCACCCCCGAGGACCAGATCGGGCACTGGCTGTTCGCCTGGGACCCGGGTGCCGCGGTGACGCTGCGCGCGCTGGCGCTGCTCGCCACCCATCCCGAGGTGCGCGGGCGGGCCCGCGCCGAGATGGCGGCCGAGGGACCCGCCGACCGGCCGCGGGAGCTGTCCGTGCTGCGCTCGGCGGTGCTGGAGTCGACCCGGCTCTGGCCGACCACCCCGCTGCTGATCCGGGAGTCCACCGCGGACACCGACTGGCCCGGCGGCACGCTGCCGGCCGGCACGTCGCTGCTGGTGCCGACCTGGTTCCTGCACCGCGACGACCGCCGCCGCGACGACGCCGACCGGCTCGACGTGCAGCAGTGGCTCGACGGCAGCGCCCGCGACGACTGGATGCTGACCCCGTTCAGCGGCGGGCACGCCGCCTGCCCGGGCCAGGAGCTGGTGCTGTTCGTCGCCTCGACGGTGCTCGCGACGCTGCTGGAGGACCATCACGCGGTGCTGCTGCCGCCGGAGTCGTTCGACGCCGGGCAGCCGCTGCCGCGCGGGCTCAACCCGTACGCGCTGCGGTTCGGCCTCGCCCGCGCCGCGGCCGGGACGGGTTTGGAACGCTGATCTCCGGTCATCCGGGGAGGGTGCGTTCCACCTCAGAACCCGCCCCGGCCGGTGTCGCCGGAACCGGCCGGATCCTCGATCCGGTTCCCGCCCCGGACGGTGCGCCCGAGCCGTTCCCGGTGACCGCGGCGACCGTGCTCGCCGCACTGGTCGACGCCGGCGAGCTCGACCTCCCGCTGCCCGGGTCCGGCGCGACGGCCCAGCGCTGGGCCCGGCTGGCCGGGCTCGGCCGCCGCGACCTGTCGGTGGCCCGGCTCGCCGAGGGGCACACCGACGCGGTCGCGATCCTCGCCGGGTTCGGCCGGACCGCCCGCCCGGGCGCCCGGCTCGGGGTGTGGGCGTCCCGGGCCGGCGGCGGTGCCCGGATCGGCCCCGACCCCGGCACCGGCACCGGCGGGCCGCGGCTGACCGGCACCCTCCGGTTCTGCTCCGGCACCCACGTGCTGGACCGGGCACTTCTCGTCGCCGGCGCGGACGACGGGAGCACCCGGCTGGTGGAGCTCGACCTGCACGACCCGCGCGTCGAGCGGCGCGCCGGCAGCTGGCGGGCGCCCGGGATGGCGGCCGCCGACACCCACGACGTCGTGCTGCACGACGTGCCGGTCCCGCCGGGCGCCGTGCTCGGCGGCCCGGACGCCTACACCGACCGGCCCGGTTTCGCGCACGGCGGCGCCGGGGTGGCCGCGGTCTGGCTCGGCGGCGCCGCCGGGATCGTCGACGAGATCGCCGCCGCGCTGCGGCCCGGGACCGGCGGGCCGGGATCCGGCGACCCGCACCGGCTCGCCGCGCTCGGCGGGATGCACGCCGCCGTCGCCGCCGCCGACGCGCTGCTGCACGCCACCGCCGCGCGGATCGACGCGGAGCCGGACGATCCGCAGCACGGCGCGGTCGCGACCGTGCGGGCCGCCGTCGAACGGGCCTGCCGCACGGTGCTCGACGCCGCCCCGGAGTGCGCCGGGGTGAGCACCCTCGCCGGGTCCGCCGGGCTCACCGCCCGGCTCGCCGACCTGCAGGTCTACCTGCGCCAGCACCACGGCGACCGGGACCGGGCCGAGCTGGGCAGGCTCCTGCTGGGCGGGGCCGCGTGATGGAGCCGCGGCACACCGCGGACGTCTGGGAGGACGCCGCCGAGACCCTCGCGCACCGCGAGCTGGACCCGTCCGGCTTCCGCAGGCTGGTCGTGGTCAGCGCGCACCCCGACGACGAGACCCTGGGCGCCGCCGGGCTGCTCCGCGCGGTCGCGGCCGCGGGCGGCACCGTGGAGCTGGTGCTGGCCAGCGACGGCGAGGCCGCGCTGCCCGAGGTCACCGGCACCGACCGGGCCGCGCTGGCCCGCACCCGGCTGCGCGAGCTGGCCGACGCGCTCGCCGCGCTGGAGGTCCCGGCCACCGTGCACCGGCTCGGGATGCCCGACTCCGGCCTGCGCACCGACGAGCTGACCGCGGCGCTGGGCCCGCTGCTGGCCGGCGCCGACGCCTGGATCTCGCCGTGGCGGGAGGACCCGCATCCCGATCACGCCGCCGTCGGCCGGGCCTGCGTCGCGGCCGCGCCGGTGTCCGCGCGCGGGTTCGGCTTCCCGATCTGGGCGCGCACCCGGTTCGACCCGACCGATCCGGTCGTCCCCTGGGACCGCGGCTACCGGCTGCGGCTCTCCGAGGCCGACCGGGCGGCGAAGCGCCGCGCGCTCGACGCGCACGTCTCGCAGCGCACGGTCCCGCCCGGCGGGCACCGCCCGGTGCTCTCCGCGGCGACGCTCACGCACTTCCTGGGCCACCGCGAGATCTACTTCCGGGAACCGTCCGCGGACGGCGCGCCGATCGAGCTGTTCGCCGGCCTCTACCGCGACGGCGCGGACCCGTGGCAGGTGCGGACCTCCTGGTACGAGCGCCGCAAGCGGGACGTGCTGCTCGCCGCGCTGCCCCGGGAACGCTACCGGCTGGCCGCCGAGCCCGGCTGCGGGCTGGGCGAGCTGACCCACGCACTCGCCGGGCGCTGCGACCGGCTGGTCGCCACCGACGCCGTCGAGGAGGCGGTGGCGGCCGCCGCGGCGCGGGTCGCCGGCCTGCCGTCGGCCCGGGTGTCCCGGTCCGACGTGGACGACCCGCGGGCGCTGCCGGACGGCGCCGACCTGATCGTGCTCTCCGAGCTGCTCTACTACCTGCCGCCGGAGCGGATCGACGCGGTGCTCGACCGGGCCGCCGCGGCGCTGCGCCGGGACGGCGACCTGGTGGTGGCGCACTGGCGGCAGTGGCCCGCCGAGGCGCCGGCCGACGGTGCCGCCGTGCACCGGCGGATCGTCGGCGACGACCGGTTCACCCCGCTCGTCGAGCACCTCGACGAGGACTTCCTGCTGCACGTGGTGCGCCACCGGTGAGGCCGGTCGAGGCCGTCGGCGTGCTGGTTCCCGCGCACGACGAGGCGGCGACCGTCGGCGCCTGCGTCCGGTCCGTGCTCACCGCGCTGGACGCCGTCCCCGGGCTGCGGGTGCGCGCGCTGTGCGTGCTCGCCGACCGGTGCTCGGACGGCACCGCGGACCGGGCCCGGGACGCGATCGCCCGGCACCCGGCCGGCGCCCGGGTGCGGCACGCCGTGCTGGAGACCCGGCCGGGCGAGCCGGCCGCCCCGGTGGGCGCGACCCGGGGCCGGGCCGCGGACGCGGTGCTCGGGCTGCTCGGGCCGTCCGGCACCGGGCCCGGCCGGACCTGGCTGCTCAGCACCGACGCCGACTGCACCGTGCGGCCCGGCTGGGTGCGCGGCCATCTGCTGCGCGCCGACGCCGGCGCGGACGCGGTGATCGGCGGGGTGGTGCTCGACCTGCCCGGTTACCCGGTGCCGCCCGGCGAGCCGCCGCCACCGGACCGACCGGTGTACGCGGCGAACCTCGGGGTGCGGGCGACCGCGTACACCGGCGTGGGCGGCTTCCCCGAGATCGACTGCGGGGAGGACCACGGGATCGTCGCCCGGTTGCGGGCCGGCGGGTACCGGGTGCTCCCCGGCCCGGTCGGCGACGTCCGGACCAGCGCCCGGACCACCGGGCGGGCCCGCGGCGGGCTCGCCGACCTGCTGGCCCGGCACGCAGGTGTCGAACCCCGGGCCGCGGGTAGCCCGGTGGCATGAACGCGCCCGTCACGACGGCCGGGCTGCTGATCGTCGGCGGCGGCCCCGCCGCACACCACGCGGCGATCGCCTACCGCGAGCACGGCGGCCCCGGCCCGGTCCTGCTGGTCTCCGACGACGACACCCCGCCCTACTTCCGGCCCCCGTTGTCCAAGGAGCTGCTGCGCGGCGGGACCGACGGGCCGGACCTGCTGCTCCCCGGCCGGACCGGGGCCGAGGTCCGCACCGGGCGCCGCGTCGAGTCGCTGTCCGTCGCGGACCGGCTGGCCCGGCTCGACGACGGCGGCACCGTCGCCTTCCGGCAGTGCCTGCTCGCCACCGGATCGGCGGCCGCCGCGCTGCCGGTCCCCGGCGCGGACACCGCGCTGTACCTGCGCACCCTCGCCGACGCCCGGACCCTGGACGAGCGGATCGGGTACGCCGGATCGGCGATCGTCGTCGGCTCCGGGTTCATCGGCTGCGAGGCGGCCGCCTCGCTGGCCCGGCGCGGGCTGCGGGTCACCGTGTGCAGCGACGAGCGGGTGCCGCAGGCGGCCCGGCTCGGCGACGCGGTCGGCGACCGGCTCGCCGGCTGGCTGGCCGAGGAGGGCGTCACGCTGCGCGGCGGCGCCGAGGTCACCGGGATCGGGACGACCGCGTCCGGCCGGGTGGTGCAGCTGCGCGACGCCGAGCCCGAGCTCGCCGACGTGGTGCTGGTCGCGGCCGGGGCGACCCCGCGGGCCGGGCTCGCCGCGGACGCCGGGATCGCGGTGCGGTCCGGCCGGGTGGTCGTCGACGAGCGGATGCGCAGCTCCGCCCCCGGCGTGTTCGCCGCCGGGGACGTCGCGCTGGCGTACAACGCCGCCGCCGGCAGGCACCTGGCCGTCGAGCACTGGGGGGAGGCCGAGGCGATGGGTACGGTCGCCGGGACGACCGCCGCAGGCGGCGACGCCCGCTGGGACTCCCCGCCCGGGTTCTGGACCGTGATCGGCGACCGCACGCTCAAGTACACCGCCTGGGGCGACGGGTTCGACGAGGTCGCGCTCGAGTCGCACGACGGCGGCGGGTTCACCGCCTGGTACCGGTCCGGCGGCGTCGTCTGCGGGGTGGCCACCCATCTCGCCGACGGCGACCACGAGCGGGGCACCGAACTCGTCCGGCGCGGGGCGACGTCGACCGGACGGCCGGACGGCCGGTGACCGTCCGCAGCGGAGTCGCCCGGCCGTGGTCCGGCCGGGGCACCGCGTTGCCGGGGGGCCGTCGACTGTCCTAGATTCGCCCCGAGCACCCGGGGCCCAGCGGCCCCGGGGGCGTCGCCCCGAGGCCGGATCGACCGGCCCGCTTCCCGGGCCCGCCCGCGACGGCCGGGCCGGGGAGTCCGACAGCGCACCAGGGCGCTGCCGGTCACGCGCCCGGTCCCGGGTCCCGACGACGCGTCGTCCGCCGGGACCGCCGTGGCGCCGCCGGCGGCCCCGCGGAGGTCAGATGCGATCCGGAGCCGAGGCACGGGCGTTGCGCGCCGTCCACGACGGCCCGCTGTTCCACGCGACCCGGTCCCCGTACCTGATCCTGGACCGGGAGCTGCGGGTGCACGCGGCGAACCCGGCCTACCACGCGGTGACCCAGCGCGAGCCCGGCGAGCTCGACGGCCGGCTGCTGTTCGACGTGCTGCCCGACGATCCGCAGCGGCCCGGCTCGGACGGCGTCGCCCGGCTGACCGCGTCGCTGCTGCGGGTGCTGCGCAGCGGCGAGCGGGACCACATGGGTCTGCAGCGCTACGACATCCCGGCGCCCCGGGCCGGATCGGGGCACCTGCGGAAGCTGTGGGTGGCGGTGAACTCGCCGGTGCGCGACGCGGCGGACCGGACGATCGGGGTCCTGGTGCACGTCGAGGACGTCACCGAGCTGTGGGCCCGGCGGCGCGGCGGGCCGCTCCCGGAGCCCGGGCCCGCGGACGGGCCGGCGGACGGGCCCGCCGCGGACCCGATCAGCGCGACCGCGCTGGCCAGGGAGGTCGCCGCGGAGAACCGCAGGCTGCGGCACCGGTTCGACCGGCACGTCGTGATCGAGCAGGCGAAGGGCGTGCTGATGGCCACCCGTGGCTGCGGCCCGGACGAGGCGTTCGCGCTGCTGCGCGAGCTCTCCCAGGTGACGAACAACAAGCTGTGGCAGGTGGCCCGGACGGTGATCGACGAGTCGATCGGGAGCGGCGCGGGCTGAGAACCGGCGGAGTGGACCGGCCCGGACCGGGTACGCGGGGCGGATGACCACGCCGGACACCGCGGTGATCGACGTCGACGGGACCCTCGTCGACACCAACTACCAGCACGCGATCGCCTGGTCCCGGGCGTTGCGCCGGTTCGGCCGCACGGTGCCGCTGTGGCAGCTGCACCGCGCCGTCGGGATGGGCGGCGACCAGCTCGTCCCGGCCGTCGCCGGGGACCGCTTCGAGGCCGAGCACGGCGACGACGCCCGCGCCGCCTGGAAGGAGGAGTTCGAGCCGCTGCTGCCCGAGGTGGCGGCGCTGCCGGGGGCCCGCGAGCTGCTCGCCGACCTGTCCGGCGGGTACGGCCTGAGCGTGGTGCTGGCGAGCTCGGGCGCGCCCGAGCACGTGCACGCCTACCTGGAGCTGTTCGACGGCCGCTCGCTCGCCCGCGAGTGCCTGACCCGGGACGACGTGACCCGGACCAAGCCCGATCCGGAGCTGGTCCGGGTCGCGCTGCGCCGGGTCGCCGGATCGGCCGGGTTCGTCGTCGGGGACTCGGTGTGGGACGTGCGCGCCGCGGTCGGCGCCCGCTGCCCGGCCTACGCCGTGCGGACCGGCGGCTACGGCGACGACGAGCTGCGCGGGGCCGGCGCGCAGGACGTGTTCGACTCGCTCGACGAGCTGCGCGGCGCGCTCCCCCGGATCCTGCGCGGCTGACCGGGGGCGCGCCGGGCGGGCGGCGATGACGTCACGCAACGCATCTCTTGACAGCGCCGGGCCCGCCGCGGTCCCATTTTGGTGCGCAGTGCACATCGAGTTGCGCACTTCGCAACATCCCCCCGGGACGGGCGGCGAGGCCCGGAGCCGGCATCCCCCTCCTGTCCGAGGAGCACCGCCATGACGACCGGTGAGCTGCCGACCCCCGTCGAGCAGGAGCGCGCTCTCCCGCCGAGCCTGCGGGAGACCCTGGCCGGCCACTACTACACCGATCCGCAGATCTTCCGCGCCGAGCAGGACCGGATCTTCCACACCGGATGGTTCTGCGCGATGCTCGCCGCCGACCTGGAGCGGCCCGGGCAGTACGAGACCGTCCAGATCGGACGGGAGAGCGTGATCGTCACCCGGTGCCGGGACGGCCGGATCGCCGCCCACCTCAACGTGTGCCGGCACCGCGGCGCCCGGCTGTGCACCGAGGAGCGCGGCGAGGTGCGGCGCTCGTTCCAGTGCCCGTACCACGCCTGGACCTACGGCCTGGACGGGAAGCTGGTCGCCGCCCCGAACCTGTCCTCGATGCCGGACGTCGACAAGTCCGACTGGGGCCTGCACGGGGTGCACGTGCGCGAGTGGCTGGGCTACGTGTGGCTGTGCCTGGCCGAGACCCCGCCGTCGTTCGACGAGACCGTGATCGCCGACGTGACGAACCGGCTCGGCTCGCCGGACGCGATCGTCGGCTACGACGTGGCGAACCTGCGGCTGGGGCGCCGGATCTCCTACGACGTCGCGGCGAACTGGAAGCAGATCGTCGAGAACTTCATGGAGTGCTACCACTGCGCGACGATCCATCCCGAGCTGACCGAGGTGCTCCCCGAGTTCGCCGACGGACTCGCCGCCCAGTACTTCGTCGGGCACGGCGCCGCGTTCGGCGAGGGCGTCGAGGGGTTCACCGTGGACGGCTCGGCCGGTCTGGAGCGCATCCCGGGCGTCACCCCCGAGCAGGACCGCCGCTACTACGCCGTCACGATCCGGCCGCAGGTGTTCCTCAACCTGGTGCCCGATCACGTCGTGTTCCACCGGATGTTCCCGCTCACCCCGGCCCGGACGCTGGTCGTCTGCGACTGGCTCTACCTGCCCGGCGTCGTCGCCTCCGGCGCCGACATCGAGCGCTCGGTCGAGCTGTTCCACCGGGTCAACCTGCAGGACTTCGACGCCTGCGAGCGCTGCCAGGTCGCGATGGACTCGTGGGCGTACCAGAAGGGCGGGGTGCTGGTGCCCGGCGAGCACCACATCGGCGAGTTCCACGACTGGGTCCGCGGCCACGTCGGCTGATCCGGCGGCCGGGCGGCCCGCGGGCCGCCCGGCCGTGCCCGGCCCGCTCAGCGGAAGACCACCGTGCTGCCGCCGGAGAGCAGCACCCGGCGGTCGCAGTGCCAGCGCACCGCGCGGGACAGCGCGAGCGCCTCGGCGTCCCGGCCGATCGTCTGCAGCGCGGCCGGATCGTGCGTGTGGTCGATCCGGATCACCTCCTGCTCGATGATCGGGCCCTCGTCGAGGTCCGGCGTGACGTAGTGCGCGGTCGCGCCGACCAGCTTCACCCCGCGCCGGTACGCCTGGTGGTAGGGGCGCGCGCCCTTGAAACCGGGCAGGAACGAGTGGTGGATGTTGATCGCCCGCCCGTGCAGCGCCTTGCACGTCCCGTCCGAGAGCACCTGCATGTACCGGGCGAGCACGACCAGCTCGGCGTCGTAGGACTCGACGGCGCGCAGCAGCCGCGCCTCGGCCTCCGGCTTCGTCTCCGGCGTGACCGGGATGTGCAGGAACGGCAGCCCGGCCGACTCGGCCATCGGCCGCAGGTCCTGGTGGTTGGACACCACGGCGACGATCTCGGCGCCCAGCGCCCCGGCCCGCCAGCGGTACACCAGGTCGTTGAGACAGTGCCCGAGCCGGGACACCATGACCAGGATCCGGGCCGGTGCGGCGTCGGAGAACGCGAAGTCCATCCCGAAGCCGGTGGCGACCGGCTCGAACGCGGCCGACACCGCGGCCAGGTCCACGCCGGCCGGGGCGGCCACCCGGGTGCGCAGGAACAGCCGGCCCGAGACCGGATCGTCGAACTGCTGGTACTCGCCGATGTCGCCGCCGTGCTCGTAGAGGAACGCGCTGACCGCGCGCACGATCCCGGTCCGGTTCGGGCAGCTGAGGGTGAGGACGAACGAGCTGGTCACGGTGGGCTCCCGCCTGGATATACAGCTGATGTACGAGTGATGTGCCATGGGGGTGGTGGGTCTACGATCCGGTGCGTGACCGTGCTGCCCGACGTCGACGAGCCGGAGTACGCCTCGCTGGCCGACCGCGCCTACGCCGTGATCCGCGACCGGCTGATCATGCTGGACATCCCGCCGCTGGCCCCGATCGACGACAGCGCGCTCGCCCGGTCCCTGCAGGTCGGGCGCACCCCGGTGCGGGAGGCGCTCAAGCGGCTGGAGACCGACCGCCTGGTGCACTCCTACCCGCGCCGCGGGACGTTCGCGACCGGCGTCGACATCACCGATCTCGCCTACATCTCCGAGATCCGGGTGCAGCTCGAACCGCTGGCCGCGCGGCGGGCCGCCGGGTACGCCGGGCCCGCGGTGCTCGACGGGCTGCGGGAGACCGCCGAGCGGCTGGAGCGGATCGACGTCCGGTCGCTGGACCGGGACGCGCTGATGCGCTGGGACCTGCACGTGCACCGGCTGGTGTACCGGGCCGCGGGGAACCCGCACCTGGAGGACACCCTGATCCGGTACGACAACCTGGCGACCCGGATCTTCTGCCTGTTCCTGGACCGGATGACGCACTTCGACCGGCACGTCGGCGAGCACGTGGCGCTGCTGCGGGCGGTCGCCGGGGGTCATGCCGACGAGGCGGAGCGGCTGGCGCGCGAGCACGTCGTGGGCTTCGAGCAGGCGGTGCGGGCCGTGGTGTGAGCCCCGGTGTGAGCCCCGGTGTGAGCCCCCGTGTGAGTCCCCGTGTGAGCAGCGTCCTCACCGCCGGATCCGGGTCATCCCCGGGTCGAGCAGCGGCTCCGCCGCCACCGTCGCCGCGATCGTCCGGTCGAACCAGCGGATCCCGACCGGGCTCCCGACCGGCAGCCCGGCGGGCAGCCAGGCGTAGGCGACCGGGAAGCCGAGGGTGTGCGCGAACGCCGCCGAGGTGACGTACCCGGCCGGTTCGCCGTCGACGAGCACCGGCTCCTGGCCGAGCACGACGCTGCACCCGTCGTCGACGGTCAGGCAGGTCAGCCGGCGGGTGACGGTGTCGTCGCCGACGCCGGCCAGCGCGTCCCGGCCGACGAAGGCGGTCTCCTTGCTGCGCACGGCGAACCCGAGCCCGGCCTGGTACGGGTCGTGCTCGCTGGTCATGTCGGTGCCCCAGGACCGGTAGCCCTTCTCCAGCCGCAGCGAGTTGAACGCGGCCCGCCCGGCGGCGACGGCGCCGAGCGGGCGGCCGGCGTCGAACAGCACGTCCCACAGCTTCCGCCCGTACTCGGCGCCGGTGTAGATCTCCCAGCCGAGCTCGCCGACGTAGGACAGCCGCATCACGGTCACCGGGATCCCGGCGATGTGCGCGGACCGCGCCCGGAAGAACTTCAGGCCGTCGTGCGAGAGGTCGTCGCCGGTCAGCGGCTGCACCAGGTCGCGGGCCAGCGGCCCCCAGACCCCGATGCAGCAGGTGCCGCCGGTGATGTCGCGGACGCTCACCCCGGGCTCCCCGGCCGCGGCCCGGCGCAGCCGGTCGACGTCGAGATTGCCGTTCGCGCCGACCTGGAAGAGCTCGTCGCCGAGCCGGGCGACGGTGAGGTCGCTGCGGATGCCGCCGGCGTCGTCGAGCATCAGGGTGTAGGTGACCGAGCCGACGGAGCGGTCCATCGGGCCGGTGGTGAGCCGGTCCAGGAACGCGCAGGCACCCGGCCCGGCGACCTCGATCCGGGTCAGCGGCGTCATGTCGTACAGCCCGGCCGCGGTGCGGGTGCGCCACGCCTCCACCGCGACGACCGGCGAGTGGAACATGCCCGACCAGGCGTCCCGCTCCGGGGCCCGCCAGTCGGGCGGCAGCTCCGGCAGCAGCGCGGCGTTCGCCTCGTACCAGTGCGGGCGCTCCCAGCCGTGCGCCGGCAGGAAGAACGCGCCCAGCTCGCGCTGCCGGTCGTGGAACGGGCTGGTCCGCAGGTCCCGCGGCGACGTCCGGGGCTCCAGCGGGTGCAGTACGTCGTAGATCTCGACGAAGTTGCGCTGCGCGGTCTCCTCGACGAACGGGTCGGTCGTCTCCACCTCGTCGAACCGGTGCACGTCGCAGCCGTGCAGGTCCAGCTCGCTGCGCCCGTCGACGAGCAGCTGCGCGACCGCCCTGGCGACGCCTGCCGAGTGCGTCACCCACACCGCCTCGGCGATCCAGAACCCGGCGACGTCGGCCGACTCGCCGATCAGCGGGCCGCCGTCGGGGGTGAAGGAGAAGACGCCGTTGAACCCGGACTCGACCTTCGTCGAGCGCAGCGCGGGCAGCAGCTCGCGGCTGTCCTCCCACGGCCCGGCGAAGTCCTCCTCGGTGAAGGGCAGCATCGAGGGCTGCACGCTCTCCGAGGTGGTGCCGCCGGTCTCCGGCAGCTCGGACAGCGACACCGGCATCGGGCGGTGCGCGTAGGAGCCGATCCCGATCCGGTCGTCGTGCTCGCGGAAGTAGAGATCGGCGTCCTGGTGGCGCAGGATCGGCAGCCGGGCCTCGGTCTCCGGGCCGTTGCGCCCCACCAGCTCCTCGACCCGGCCGGTGCGGGCGTACTGGTGGGCCAGCGGCAGCAGCGGCACCCGCATCCCGGCGAGCCGCCCGAGCTCGCGGCCCCAGAACCCGGCGCAGCAGACGACGACGTCGGCCGGGATGTCGCCCCGGTCGGTCCGCACGCCGGTGACCCGGCCGCCGGCCTGCGCGATCCCGGTGACCCGGGTGGAGCCGTGGAACACCGCGCCGCGGGCCCGGGCCCGGGCGGTCAGCGCGACGACGGCGCGGGTGGCGCTCGCCAGCCCGTCGGTGGGGGTGTGCAGGCCGCCGAGCAGCTGCCCGGGATCGAGCAGCGGGTGCAGCCGGGCGCACTCCGCCGGATCGACGACGGCGGCGGGCACCCCGCGTGCGGTCGCCCAGCCGTGCCTGCGGTGCAGGTCGGCGAGCCGCTGCGGGGTGGTGGCGACCTCCAGGCCGCCGACCTGGTTGAAGCACCGGCCCTCCGGTGCGTCCAGCCCGGCGAGCTTCTCGACGGTGTAGGTGGCGAAGGCGGTCATGGTGCGCGAGGCGTTGGTCTGGAAGACCAGCCCGGGCGCGTGCGAGGTGGAGCCGCCGGTCAGCGGCAGCGGGCCGCGGTCGACGACGGTGACGTCGGTCCAGCCGCGCAGGGTCAGCTCGTCGGCCAGGTTCGCTCCGACGATCCCGGCTCCGATGATGACGACACGAGGGTTCATGGGGTGCTCTCCTGGTCGGTCCGGAACTCCTGGGCCGCGTCGAGCAGCCAGGCGGTGAGGTGCCCGGCGAACGACGGGCGGACGTGCACGAGCAGGTCGTCGCCGGGCCGGAGCACGACGAGCAGCACCGGGGCGTGCGCGATCGTGGTCTGCGCGCACCGCCCGGCGCCGAACACCGAGGGATGGGTGTCCAGTGCGCAGCCCAGCGCCAGCAGCTCGCGGGTGAGCGGGCCGCGCACCCGCAGCGCGGTCCACTGCCCGGACACGTCGGTCGCGGCGCCGTGCGGGCCGAGCGCCGCGCGCAGTGCGGCCTCCGCGGGGCCGCCGCTGATCAGCCATTCGTCCGGGCCGAGCCAGACGATCCGGCCGTCGGCGGTGGCGGTCCAGGTGTTCGGCCGGGCCGGTGGGGCGGCGCCGAGCAGCGCGGCGACGGCGTCCGCGGCCGGGCCGAGCGGGTCCAGGCGCAGGTTCGTGAGGCGCCCGGGGGGTGCGGCGGTGACGGTGAGCGCACCGTCTCCTCCCGCGGTCAGAACCGGGTGGCCGGTTGCCGGGTCAGCCGTCACGGCGGGCTCCTTCGGGATCGACGAGGACGGGAGCGGTGATCCGGGCCGGGACGAGCGAGCCGCCGCACGGCACGTGCACGACGTCGCCGATCCGGTCCCGCCCGCCGGCGAGCAGCGCCAGCGCGAACGGCCGGCCCAGCTCGGCGCTGCGGTAGCTGGAGGTGACGTGCCCGAGCATCGGCACCGGCGGCGGGGGCAGCACGCCGTCGGCCCGGAACTCGACGATCTGCGAGCCCTCCGGCAGCCGGGTCGCCGCGTCGGTCGGCAGCAGCCCGACCAGCTGCCTGCGCAGCGGATCGAGGTTGGCGGCCCGGCTGAAGGAGCGCTTCCCGACGAAGTCGGCCTTCGTCGCCGACACCGCCCAGCCGAGCCCGAGATCGTGCGGCGAGACGGTGCCGTCGGTGTCCTGGCCGATGATCGGGTAGCCCTTCTCGGCGCGCAGCACGTGCATCGTCTCGGTGCCGTACGGGGTGATCCCGTACCGGGCGCCGGCGGCGACCAGGCGCTCCCACACCGCGAGCGCGTGCCGGGCGTCGACGTTCACCTCGTAGGCCAGCTCGCCGGAGAACGAGATCCGGGCCAGCCGGACCGGCACCCCGTCGAGCGCGGTGTCCCGCCAGGTCATGAACCCGAACGCGGCCGGCGCGACGTCGCAGCAGCCGAACACGTCCGCCATCAGGTCCGCCGAGCGCGGCCCGGCGACCGGGAACACCGCCCAGTGGTCGGTGACCGAGGTCAGCCACACCCGCAGCTCCGGCCAGTCGGTCTGCAGCCGGTCCTCCAGGCCGGCCAGCACCGGCGCGGCGTTGCCGGTGGTGGTGGTGAGCAGGAACCGGTGCTCGTCGAGCCGGGCGACCGTGCCGTCGTCGACCACCATGCCGTCGTCGCCGCACATCACGCCGTAGCGCACCCGGCCGATCCGCAGCGTGGACATCATGTTCGTGTAGACGCGGTCCAGCAGCACCCCGGCGTCCGGGCCCTGCACGTCGATCGTGCCCAGCGTGGAGCCGTCCATGATGCCGACACCGGAGCGGACGGCGGCGCACTCGCGCAGCACGGCCGCCTCCATGTCCTCGCCGGGCCGCGGATAGTGGCGGGGCCGCCGCCACTGCCCGACGTCCTCGAACACCGCGCCGTGCGCGACGTGCCAGGGGTGCACCGGGGTGGTGCGGACCGGGTCGTAGAGCTCGCCGCGTTCCCGGCCGGCGAGCGCGGCGAACGCGACCGGTGTGTACGGCGGCCGGGAGCCGGTGACGCCGAGCTCCGCGACCGGACGGCCGAGCAGCTCCGCGGTGATCCCGGCGGCGACCGTGCCGGAGGTGCGGCCCTGGTCGTGCCCGGTGCCGATGGTCGTGTACCGCTTGACGTGCTCGATCGAGCGCAGCCCGGCGCCGACCGCGCGTGCGATGTCGGCGACCGTCGCGTCCCGGGCGAGATCGGCGAACTGCCGGGCCGGGTCGCCCGGGGTGCGCCAGAGCAGCAGTGGCGGGGTGCGGGGCGGTCCGGGATCGGCGCGGGGCGCGGCCGCCGGGTCTCCCCCGGCCGCCGCGGCGCCGTCGGCCAGGCAGCCGGCCAGGTCCGGGACGCCGTTCGCGGCGCCGATCACCTCGGTCCCGGCGGGCGGCTGCGCGGGCCGGAACGCGCCGAGCGCCGGATCGAAGGCGGGCGGGGTGCGCACCTGGCCGACCAGCTGGGTCGCCGGTGTCCAGCCGCCGGAGACCAGCAGCAGGTCGCACGGCAGGTCCTCGGTCCCGGAGCCGGAGCTGCCGGGGCCGTCCGCCTCGCCGGCCGGCCGCACCCGGGCGGCGGCGACCGAGCCGTCCGGGCCGGCCGCGGTGTCGACGACGACCGTCCCGGTGCGCACCGTCACCCCGGCGGCCCGGCACCCCGCGGCCCGCTCCGGGAGGTCCGGCCGGGCGTCGAGCAGGGTGACCCGGGCCCCGGCCGCGGCGAGATCGGTGGCCGCGGCGTAGGCGGCGTCGTCGGTGGTGAACACGACGATCTCCCGGCCGGCGAGCACGCCGTAGCGGTGCAGGTACTCCCGGGCGGCGGCGGCCAGCATGACGCCCGGCCGGTCGTTGTTCGCGAACACCACGGGGCGCTCGTGCGCACCGGTCGCGATCACCACCCGGCCGGCCCGGATGCGGTGCACCCGCTGCCGTGACCGGTGCCGCGGGGCGTCCGGGCCGAGATGGTCGGTCCGGCGCTCGCAGGCCAGCACGAAGCCGTCGTCGTAGTGGCCGAAGGCGGTGGTCCGCTGCAGGTGCAGCACCTCGGGGTGCGCAGCGAGCTCGGCGAGCACCGCGTCGACGAACTCCGGCGCGGGCCGCCCGTCGATCCGGTCGGCCGGGGTCAGCGAGCCGCCCGCGGCGGGGCGGTCGTCGACCAGCGCCACCCGGTCGCCGCGGCGGGCGGCGGTCCGCGCGGCGAGCAGCCCGGCCGGGCCGGCGCCGACGACGAGCGTGTCGCAGTGCGCGTGCCGGTGGTCGTAGCGGTGGGTGTCGGGGACGGCGGCGAGCCGGCCGCGGCCGCGCAGGCTGCGGGCGACCAGCCCGTCGTAGAGCTCGACGGCGGCGGCCTGCAGCATCGGCTCCGGGAACGGCTCCTCGATCTGGACGAGCCCCGCCGGGTCGTCGGTCCAGGCGGTGACGATGCCGCGCGGCCGGCCGAGGTTCACGCTGGAACCGAGCACCCGGACGCCGTGGGCGAGCAGCGCCGAGGCGAGGGTGTCGCCGGGGTGCCCGGTGCGGGTGACGCCGTCGACGGTGAAGCTGAGCGTGCGGCTGCGGTCGATCCGGCCGTGGCCGGGCACCCGGGTCATGTCCGGGCCCCGGGCAGCTCGGGGCGCGGTGCGCCCGCCGGGTACACGGCGAGGAAGCGGTAGGTGACGGTGTCGCGGACCGCGTTGAACCAGCGGCGGCAGCCCGCGGTGTGGTTCCAGCGCTCGGCGACCGGGCCCTTCGGGTTGTCCCGGAAGAACACGAAGTGCGCCCACTGCTCGTCGGTGAGCGCGGACGGGTCGGCCGGGTAGGCGACGTGCGCCGGGCCGCCGTGGTGGAACTCGACCTCTTCGCGGGGGCCGCACCAGGGGCAGTCGATGAGTTGCACGATCGGACTCCTTGTCTCCGGTGCGGTGCTCAGTGCGCCACGGCGGCGGCGCCGTGCTCGTCGACCAGCGCGCCGGTCACGAACCGGTCCAGGCCGAACGGGGCGATGTAGGGGTGCGGCTCGTCGTGCGCGATCAGGTGCGCCAGGCACCAGCCCAGGCCGGGGGTCGCCTTGAACCCACCGGTCCCCCAGCCGCAGTTGAGGTAGAGGTTCGTGAACGGGGTGCGGCCGACGATCGGCGACGCGTCCGGCGTGGTGTCGACGATCCCGGCCCAGGTGCGCAGCAGGTGCGCCCGCGCGAACACCGGGAACAGCTCGACCGCGGCGGCCATCTGGCGTTCGATGACGTGGAACGCGCCGCGCTGCCCGTACCCGGTGTAGGAGTCGATCCCGGCGCCCATCACCAGCTCGCCCTTGTGCGCCTGGGACACGTAGACGTGCACCGCGTTGGACATGACGACCGTCGGGTGCACCGGCTCCAGCAGCTCCGAGACCAGCGCCTGCAGCGGGTGCGACTGCAACGGGGCGCGGATCCCGAGCCGGTCGAGCAGCGTCGAGGTGTGCCCGGCGGCGCACAGCGCGACCCGGCCGCAGCCGATGTCGCCGCGGGTGGTGCGGATCCCGGTGACGGTGTCGCCGTCGGTGTCGAAGCCGGTGACCTCGCAGTCCTGGATCAGGTCGACGCCCGCCTCGTCGATCCGCCGGGCGAACCCCCACGCGACGTAGTCGTGCTTGGCGATGCCGGCGCGCGGCTGGTGGGTCGCGCCGAGCACCGGGTACCGGATGTCGCCGGAGACGTTGAGGATCGGGCAGAGCTTGGCGACGTCGTCCGGTTCGAGCCACTCGGCGTCGATCCCGTTGAGCCGGTTGGCCTCCACCCGGCGCACCGAGTCGCGCACGTCCTGCTCGGTGTGCGCGAGGTTCAGCACGCCGCGCTGGGAGAACAGGATCGGGTAGCCGAGATCGTCCTCCAGCCCCTCCCAGAGCTGCAGCGCGTGCTCGTAGATCGCGGCGGAGGCGTCCCAGAGGTAGTTGGACCGGATGAGCGTGGTGTTGCGGGCCATGTTCCCGCCCGCCAGCCAGCCCCGCTCCAGGACGGCGACGCTGGTGATGCCGTGGTTGCGCACCAGGTAGTGGGCGGTGGCCAGGCCGTGCCCGCCGCCGCCGACGATCACGACGTCGTAGTGCCGCTTCGGTTCCGGGTTGCGCCAGAGGACGTCGGGGTGCTCGGGGAGCCCCACCGGCTCGGGACTGCTCATGCGGTCACCTCAGATATCTGATCTTGCAGACTGATATATCAATTGTCGGCAGCGTGGCAGGCGTGGGTTCCGGGGTCAACGGGCTACCCGCGCGCGGCCAGCCGCCTGCGCCAGCCGCCGAACGGGCGCGGCCGGTCGATCCCGAGCACCCCGACCGGCTCCCCCGCGGCGTCGTCGAACACGGCGACGAACCCGCCGGGGCCGTCCGGCTCGCCCTCGACCAGCCGGACCCGGCCGTCCGGCGCGCGGTGCCCGGCGAACTGGATCCGGCTGCCGTACTGGTCGGACCAGAAGTACGGCACGACGTGGTGCGCGGGCAGCGCGTGCTCGGTGCCGAGCAGCGCGGCCACCGCGACCGCGGGCTGCTGCAGCGCGTTGGTCCAGTGCTCGAGCCGGAGCAGGCCGCCGGTGTAGTCCCGGTGCGAGTTGGCGCAGTCGCCGACCGCGACCACCCCCGGCAGGCCGGTCATCCCCCGCGCGTCGGTGACGACGCCGTCGTCGAGGGTGAGCCCGGAACCGGCCAGCCACTCGGTGTTCGGCACCGCGCCGATCCCGGCGAGCACGACGTCCGCGGGCAGCTCGCGGCCGTCGGCCAGCCGGACGCCGGTCACCCGGGGCGAGCCGAGCAGCCGCTCGACGCCCACCCCCCGGTGCAGACGCACCCCGTTCGCCTCGTGCAGGCGCCCGCAGACCTCGCCCATCTCGGCGCCGAGCGCGCGCTGCAACGGCACCGCGGCCAGCTCGACGACGTCGACCCCGATCCCGAGCCCGGCCGCGGTCGAGGCGACCTCGGCGCCGACGAACCCGGCGCCGATCACCACCAGCCGCCGGGCGGTCGCCAGGTCGGCCCGCAGCGCGCGGGCGTCGTCGAGCGTGCGCAGCGTGTGCACACCGCCCGGGACCGGCCCGGGCAGCGGGCGGGCCCGGGCACCGGTGGCCAGCACCACCGCGTCGGCGGCCAGCTCGGTGCCGTCGTCGAGGGCGACGACCCGGCCCGGGCCGTCGAACCCGACCGCGGTGCAGCCGAGCCGCCACTGCACGCCGAGCGCGGCGTCGTCCGGGCCGGTGAGCTCCAGGTCCTCGTCGGGCACGGTGCCCGCGAGGTAGCCCTTGGACAGCG
Source organism: Pseudonocardia kongjuensis (assembly GCF_039526905.1). Taxonomy (NCBI): domain Bacteria; kingdom Bacillati; phylum Actinomycetota; class Actinomycetes; order Pseudonocardiales; family Pseudonocardiaceae; genus Pseudonocardia; species Pseudonocardia kongjuensis. Next base: position 58,249 of record NZ_BAAAJK010000030.1, read on the forward strand.
GCGGGCGGTCGTAGGGGGCGTGCCGCTCGGCCCCGACGACGGTGACCGGGCCCGCGAAGCCCTGCGCGCGCAGGGCCCGCACCGCGGCCAGGCCGGCGAGCGAGGCGCCGACCACGGTGACCGAGCGGATCGGCCCGACCGGGCCCGGCATCAGCTCGCGACCTCGTCGATGTAGTGGCCGGCCTCAGCGTAGTGGCCGGCCTCGGCGGGCCGGACGGACTGGGCGGTCACGACCGGCGCGGACTCGCGGACGTAGACCCGGCCGTCGTCGACCAGCACCGTGTGCGTGCGCACCGGGGTCTTGGCCGGCGGACCGCTGGGCCGGCCGGTCCGCAGGTCGAAGCAGGCGGCGTGCAGCGGGCACTCGACCGCGCACCCCTCCAGCCAGCCGTCGGAGAGCGACGCGTCCTGGTGGGTGCAGGTGTCGTCGATCGCGAACAGCTCCCCGTCGACGTTGAACACGGCGATCGGGACCTCGCCGTGGATCCGAACGGACTCCCCGACCGGGATGTCGGACAGCTCGCCCACGAAGATCATTGTTACCTCCACGTTGCGCATCGCGGAACCCGCTATGTATTACGCAACCGTAGGATGGGGGCGCGACGGGCACGCGTCAACGATGGATTTCGCCACACACCGAACCGGGCCGATCTCGCTCCGGATGGACAGGCAGCGCACGGGTTGTACGGTGAACGACAAGGTCGGTGATACCTCGAGTCCGCGCCCCGGACGCACCGCCGTCCGCAGCCCGAGGTGAGTCGGATGCGTCAGCCGGACCACGACCAGATCGTGGCGGCCCTGCGGACCGCGAGCCGCTTCGTCGCCGGCGCCGACGGGACCCGCACCGGCCGCGCCTCGCTCGCCTGCCTCCTCGACTCGGCGGTCGGCACGATCGCCGGGGCCACCGCGGGCGGGATCGCCCGGATCGAACCGGACGGCGTGCTGCGCACCACGCACGCCACCAGCGACGACGTGCGCCGCCTCGACCGGCTGCAGGCCGACCTGGCCGAGGGGCCCTCGCTCACCGTCGCCGACGATCCGCCGCCCACCGGGATCGTCCTCGCCGACGACCTCGGCGGCCGGGACGCCCGCCGGTGGCCGCGCTTCGCACCGGCCGCGGTGCGGTCGGGGTACCGCTCGATGATGTCGGTCCGGCTCTCGCTGGACCGCGGGCGGCGCGGGGTGCTCGCCCTCTGCTCGCCGGCGCCCGGGGTGTTCGGGGCCGGGGCCCGGCTGGCCGCCGGGCTGTTCGGGCTGCAGGCGGCGATGCTGCTGCACGAGCCCGGACCGGCTCCCGGGCCGCGCGCCGGGGCCGGCCGGCCGCCCGGCGCCGCGGGCGTCGAGCGGGCCACCGGGATCGTGATGGAGCGCTACACGCTCGACGAGGACGACGCCGCCCGGTGGCTGCGCCGCGCCGCCGGGCAGGACGGGATGACGGTGCCGGAGTTCGCCGCCGTCCTGGTCGACGAGGCCGGGTCGCACGCCCGGATCGGCGACTCGATCCGGGACACCCTGGAGGCGCTCACCGCCCGCTTCCCGGACCCCGGCACCGACCCCGGTGACGACACCGGCACCGGTCCCGACCCCGGCGCCGGTCCCGACCCCGGTCCCGGCGCCGGTGACGAGCCGGCCGCGGCAGGCCGCCGCGACGCGCCGCCGCGGCGCGGGCTGCGGCCGGTGCGCACCGAGCCGGACGACGAGCGGCCGGTCTGACCGGCGGGGCCGGGATCAGCGCCGGAACAGGAAGATGCCGTAGCCCTGCTCGTCGTCGGTCCACTCGGCCTCGGCGCGCAGGCCGTGCCGCTCGACGTCCCGGCGGAAGCGGTCGCGGTCGAACTTGGCGGAGAACCCGACGTTGATCCCCTCGCCGCGGCGCAGGTCCAGCGACAGGCCCAGGTCGGGCAGCGCGACGCGCCGGTCCCGGCGCGCCCACAGCCGGCCCTCGACGACCTCGTCGTGCGGGTCGTAGTGGGCGAGCGCGTGGAAGTCGGCCAGGTCGACCCGGCCGCCGAAGCGCCGGGCGAGATGCGCGAGATGGTTGAGCCGGAACTCGGCGAACGCGGTGTGCCCGGGCGGGTCGTTGTAGCAGGTCTCGAACACCGGGCCGGGCTTGAGCAGGTCGGCCGAGACGGCGAACGCGTCGCCGGGGCGCAGCGCGGCGGCGATCCGGGCGAGCAGCGCCGACCGCTCGTCCGGGGTGGTGTTGCCGATGTTGGCGCCGAGGAACAGCACCGCCAGCGGGCCGTCCGGGTCGTCGCGGAGCCGGTCGAGGCCCGCCTCGTAGCGGCCCCACAGGCCGGTCACCGTCAGGCCGGGCACGTCGCGCAGCCGCCCGGCGCTGTGCTCGAGCATCTCCCGGCTGACGTCGACGGGCAGGTAGTGGGTCGGCCGCTGCGCGGCGCACGCCGCCAGCAGCAGGCGGGTCTTCTTCGCGCTGCCGGACCCGAGCTCGGCGACCCGGCCGCAGCCGAGCCGGGCCGCGATGTCGTCGCCGTGCCGGCGCAGCAGGTCCCACTCGACGCGGGTCAGGTAGTACGTCGGCAGCTCGGTGATCCGCTCGAACAGCTCCGAGCCGCGCTCGTCGTAGCCGAACCAGGGCGGGATCCGCGGGACCGGCTCGGTGAGGCAGGCCCGCAGCCCGTCGACGTCGTCCCAGAACGCGGGGCCGGACTCCAGCTCGACGACGCTCACCGGGCCGCCCCGTCCGGCAGCGCCGCGCGCAGGCTGGTCCGGCCCGCCGACCAGTGCCGCAGCAGCAGCTCGCCGAGCCGGTCGCCGAGGAACCCGGCCGCCCGGATCCCGAACACCACGTCCGCGGCGAGCGCGGGCTCGGCGGCCAGCAGCGGGGCGAGGACGCCGCGCCGGACGACCTGCTCGTGCACCGCGTCGGCCTCCACGTGCTCGTCGTAGAACCGGATCGCCGCCGCGCCGCAGCCGAGCCGGCGCATCCCGCGGACCAGCCGTTCGGACCCGGGCGACGAGGTCAGCTCCACCAGCGCGAACTGGCCGACGAGCGCGCCGCGCAGGCTGCGCCGCAGGCCGCACAGCGTCATGAAGTTGACCTCGGCGAGGGTCTCCGCGGGTACCGCGTCGACGTAGTGGCCGTACTCGGCGGACAGACCGAGCTCGCGCATCATGTCGGCGAACAGGACCGCGTGCATGCGGGCCGGATCGCCCGCGCCGTACTCGTCGTGCTCGACGGTGACCAGCCCGGCCTTGGCGGCGTCCGGCAGCCGCGGGATCACCCAGGCCTGCGGATCGGCCTCCTTGAGGTGGTACACCGAGCGGTGCGCGACGTACTCGCGCAGCTGCCACAGCTCCCCGGTGCGGTGCAGGTGGTGCGAGACCCCGGTCTCCGCGGCCGGGCCGACCGGCTCGACGAGCAGCGCCTCGACGGTGCCGGCGACGTCGTCGCCGGGCGGGACGTCGGCGCGCAGCGCGGCCAGGAACCGGTCCTCCAGCGCGACCCGCAGGGTCAGCAGCCGCGGGTCCCACTCCCGGTCGTCGTCGACGCCGGCGAAGCCGCGATAGTGCAGCTCGTAGCAGCAGTGCAGGGCGAGCTGCAGGTCGTCGCCGTACGGGTCGGCGGTCGCCGGGTCCCCGCCGGGCGCCGGGTCCCCGCCGCGCAGCAGCTCCAGCACCGTCGCGGACAGCGGGCCGCGGGCGGCCGGCAGCGGCGCGAGACCGGTGCGCGGGGCCGGATGCCGGACCGTCATGTCCGCTCCCCCTCCCGGACGCGGGTGCGGTGGCTGGTGTCGCAGAACGGGGGCCGCCGGGTGCGGCGGCAGGTGCAGACCGCCGTCACCGGGCGGTCGGACCGGATCCGGCGCCCGTCGGCGGTCTCGATCTCGACCGGGCCGTGCACCAGGACGGGGCCGTCGTCGGTCAGGGTCATCCGGGTGGGCTCAGCAGGCACGGCTCGCCTCGATCACGACCAGCTCCTCGTCGACGGCGCCCGGCTCGGCCAGCCCGCGCGCCTCGTGCAGCGCGGCCCGGGCCCGCATCACCGGGCCGAGCGGGATCCGGACCCGCTCGACGACCCGGGCGGTCAGCCCGTGCCCGGCGAGCCGCTCCAGCGTACGGTCCGCGCCGCAGGCCCCGCCGTGCACGAGCAGCAGCAGGCCGCCGGGGACGAGGTGCTCGGCGGCACCGTCGCAGATCCGGTCGACCAGCAGCCTGCCGTCGCGGCCGCCGTCCCAGCTGCGGGAGCTGCGGTGCCGGGCGAGCCGGTCGGTCGCCGAGGGCACGTACGGCGGGTTCGCGGTGATCAGGCCGAACCGCCGCCCGCGGACCGGCGCGAACAGGTCACCGTGGTGCACGCGCACCCGCGCCGGGTGCAGCCGGGCCCGGTGCAGCCGCACCCGGTGCAGCCGGGCGTTCAGCCGGGCGACCCCGACCGCACGCCGGGACAGGTCGACGGCGGTCACCGACCGGGCACCGGAGCCGGCCGCGGCGAGCGCCGCGGCACCGGTACCGGTCCCGAGATCGAGCACGTCCCGGCCGCGGGCCGCGGCGCGGCCGATGATCGCGCCGGCCAGCACCCCGGTGTCGGACTGCGGGCGGTAGACCCCGGGCGCGCTCACCAGGAACGGTTCGGCAGGGACCGGGGCAGCAGGGACCGAGGCAGCAGGGACCGGGGCAGCAATCGGGTCGGCAGAAGTCGGATCGGCCGGGATCGGGGCAGCAGGGTCCGGGTCGGCCGGGATCTGGTCGGCCGGGATCTGGTCGGCCGGGATCGGGTCGGCCCGGATCTGGTCGGCCCGGATCTGGTCGGCCTGGATCGGGGTCGCCGGGGCGGCGGCGATATCGGACACGGGCGGCCTTCCGTCGGACGGGTGGGTCCGCCGGTCGCGGCCCGGTGGGCGGCGTACCCGGCCACCGGTGACTCATCCGCCGTGTGACGACACCCACGCCGGCCCGGTACCGGCCGCTACCGGGCCGGTACCGGGGCCGGGCCGGGCGGGCCCGCTCAGCCGAGCAGGTCGGGCTCGTCGTGCAGGACCTGGCGCAGGTGCGGCTCGAAGTGCTGCTCGGCCAGCTCCGGCGTCAGCGTCCACTTCGGGAGCAGCGACGCCTCGATCGGCTCGCCGTGCCCGGCCGCGGCGAGCTGCAGCGCCGCGGCGGCGGCCCGCTCGGCGGCGATGAAGTAGAACGCCGCCTCCGGCAGTGACCGGCCGACCGTGATGAACCCGTGCCCGCGCTGGATCAGCACCCGCGCGGTCGGGCCGAGCGAGTCGGCGGTGGTCGCCCGGCCCTCCCCGGTCCGGCCGAAGTCCTCGTGCACCGCCTGCAGGCCGTGCAGCAGGGCGGCGTCGGTGGTCAGCGGTTCGAGCACCCGCGGCGACGACGACCAGGTGAACCCGGCGGGCGAGTGCACGTGCACCACGGCGACCGCGTCGGCGCGGGCGGAGTGCAGCACGCGCTGGCTCGCGAACCCGGAGACGACGGCGCCGGGCGGGCCGGCGACGATCGCCCCGGACGCGTCCACCAGGAGCAGGTCCGAGACCCGGACCCGGCCGAACGGGACCTGCCACGGGTTGGCCCAGAACAGGTCGTCCGAGCCGGGATCGCGGACGGTGAGGTGGCCGTTGAAGCCGAACTCGTAGCCGAGCCGGGCGAACAGCCGCAGTGTGGCGGCCAGTGCGACCTTGCGGTCCCGGCGGTCGGCCTCGACCGGGTCGAGCGCGGACGTGGACGCGGACGTGGTGGGTTCGAGTACGGCGGTCACGGTTTCCTCCGGTGTGGACGGACGGGCGGGGTGGGCTGGGCGGTAGCGGTCAGGCGGCGGCGGCCGACCAGTGGCGGCCGGGCCATGGCAGTCGGGCTGTGGCGGCAGCCGGGCAGTGGCGGCCCCGGCCGCCACCGGGTGTCAGACGGCGGCCGGGGCGTCCAGCCCGGGCAGCAGTGCGCGCAGGTCGGCGTCGGGCAGCGAGCCCGCCGGGGTCCGCTCGCGGACGGCCCGTTGCAGGCGGGCGGTCACGGCGGCGTTGTGCGGCGCCGGGACGCCGTGCAGCCGGGCGAGCAGGGTGATCTCGCCGTTGAGGAAGTCGGTCTCCGGGGACACCCCGCGGGCGAGGCTCTGCCAGGTCGACCGGCCGCCGGTGGGACGGCCCGGGATCGGGGCGGGAGCGAACCGGGTCAGGTCCAGTGTGGTCTCGGCCCGCAGGTCCGCCGGGTCGACGCCGGCGGCCCGGTAGACCTCGCGGGCCTCGTCCCGCAGCGCGGCGGCCGCGGCGTCCCGGAGCGGGCCGGGGGCGTAGAGCGCGTCGAGCGCGTTGCCGAGGATCGGCAGCAGCTTGCCCGCCTTCCAGCGGGCGATGTCCTGGACCGGCTCGACGAGATGGCGGGCGGAGCGCAGCTCGTCGGCCACCGCGGCCAGCCGCGGGTCCCCGCCTGCCGGGTACCGGCCGATCCACAGCACCCCGACGGCGGGGGCGGCGGGCACCGCGATCTCGCCGGGCGTCACGAACTCCGACGGCGACCAGGAGACCGCAGCCCACACGGTCGCGAACCGGCGCAGCGCCGCCCGCTCGGTGTCCAGGCCGTTCTGCAGGGTGATCACCGGCAGCACCTCGGCGGCGGCCCGGTCGCCGACCGGTCGCCACGCCCACTGGGCGAGCGCGGACTCGGCGTCCTGGGTCTTGGTGGCGAGCACCAGCACGTCGTCGGGGGTGAGGTCGATCCCGGCGGGGCCGTCGACCGTCGGCACCGGCACCCGCAGCTCGCCGTCCGGGCGGACGTAGCGCAGGCCGTCCCGGCGCAGGATCGCGCCGTGCTCGCCGCGCGCCACCAGCACCACCGGGACGCCGGCGAGGTGCAGCTCGGCGGCCAGGGTCGCCCCGACGGCGCCCGCGCCGATCACGACGTAGCGGCTCATCGGCCGGCCCGCCGGTGTGCGACGGGTGCGGCGGGACGTGCGGGTTCGGTGTGCATGCGGAGAGGGTCCTTCCGGGACGGCGGCGGCTCCCGGGCGACCGCGGACGGACCGGCGGAGCGCGGGCGCGAGCACAGGGGCGACGGGATGGGCGGGAGGGCCGGGCGGGACGGCCGTCGGGACGGCCGTCGGGACGGCCGTCGGGACGGCCGTCGGGACGGCACTGCTGGGGCGGCACTGCTGGGACGGCACTGCTGGGGCGGCGCCGCTGGAACGGCGCTGCTGGAACGGCGCTGCTGGGACGGTGCCGTGGGGACGGCGCTGCTGGAACGGTGCCGTGGGGACGGCGGAACGGCGGCGGGCCGGTCAGCGGACCGGACAGGCCGCCGAGTGCACCGTGCCGTGGTCGACGACCCGACGGCGGACGAGCCGAGGCTCCGCGACGGCGACGGGACGGGGCCCGGCCGGTCGGACGGAGCGGATGCGCGGCATGGCACCGAGCCAAGCCGATCCGGGCGGCCGCTGTCCAACGACGAATCGCCATCGGGATCGATCACCGATCCGGATCGATGATGATGCCGATCCGTCGTTGGACAGCGAACGCGCTGCTCAGCACACTGGTCCCGTGCCGACATCACCCGGATCAGTGACGCCCCAGTGCGGGGCGTGGTCCGGCGAGCGCGGCGTCCTCACCCGTCGCAGGGTGATCGACCACGGCACGGTGAACTCGGCCAGCTGTCTCGGCCGCTGAGTCCCGCCTCCCGCCGATACCGACGCCCGGCATCCCGGGTCCCGTGACGCCGCGATCGCGCCGTCGCCGGATCCGCACGTCCGCGTGACACCCCCGACGCTCCGCCCCGCCGCGGGTCGTGCCCGCCCGCACGCCCGCGGTCCGCCGCCGACCGCGGCCGGTCGAGCGTCGAGCGGTCGCGCGCCCACCCCGAGGAACCGCCATGACCGCCGTCCTGTCCCCCTCCGGACCACCGGGCCCCCCGGCCGGTGCCCCGCCCGATCCCGTCCGGCCGGCCCGGCCGCGCTGGCCGCTGTCCGCCCGCTACGTGCTCAGCAGGCTGCTCAACGCCGTGCTCGCCGTGTGGGCCGTGCTGACCATCGTGTTCTTCGCGATGCACCTGACCGGCAACCCGGCGAGCCTGCTGCTGCCGATCGACGCGAGCGAGGAGGAGATCGCCCGGCTCACCGCGGCGCTCGGGTTCGCCGATCCGCTCCCCGAGCAGTACCTGCGCTTCCTCGGACAGGTGCTCACCGGCGAGTTCCCCGACTCGATCCGGTACGGCGGCGACCCGGTCGCGCTGGTGCTCGAACGGCTGCCCCCTGCTCCTCGGCACCTGGGGCATGATCATCGGGGCGTCGCTCGGGCTGGCCGCGGGCGCCGTCGCGGTGTTCGGCCGCAACCGGCGGCTGCGCCGGGTGCCGGTCAGCGTGCTCACCGCGCTGGAGGCGGTGCCCAGCTTCTTCCTCGGCATCGTGCTGATCGCCGTGTTCGGCATCGTGCTGTCGGTGCTGCCGCTGCGCGGCGCCGGGACGCCCGCGCACCTGGTCCTGCCCGCCGTCGTCATCGGGCTGGCGCTCGCCGCGCCGGTCGCCCGGGTGTTCCGCACCTCGCTGCAGGAGGGCACCGGCGCCGAGCACGTCCGGCTCGCGGAGGCGAAGGGCATCGGGCGGACCCGGGTCGTGCTGCGGCACATCGTGGTCAACGCGCTCGCCCCGGTCCTCAACGTGCTCGGCGTGCAGGCCGGCGTGGTGCTCGGCGGCGCCGTCGTCACCGAGGCGGTGTTCGGCTGGCCGGGCGTCGGCCAGCTCGCGACCAGCGCCATCGACAGCCGGGACTTCCCGGTCGTGCTCGCCTGCGTCGCCCTGATCGCCATCGGGTTCGTGCTGGTCAACCTGCTCGTCGACCTGGCGGCCGCGATCCTCGACCCGCGCGGGGGCCGTCGATGAGCACCCTCGCCGTGACCCCCCGGCGCCGGGCCGGGCGCACCGGATCGCTGGTCGCCGGGGTCTTCCTCGGCGCCGTCGTGCTGGCCGTCGTGTTCGCCGGGGTGCTGTTCCCCGGCGGCTACGACGCGCAGGACCTCACCCGCCGGTTCGCCGAGCCCACCTGGTTCGGCCCGCTGCCGCTGGGCACCGACGAGCTGGGCCGCGACATGCTCGCCCGGGTGCTCTACGGCGGCCGGCCCGCGCTCGGCATCTCCGCCGTCGCCGCCGTCCTCGCGACGGTCCTGGGCACCGCCGCCGCGCTCGGCGCCACCCTCGGCGGACGACCGTGGGACGGGCTCATCGGCCGGGTCGCCGACGTCCAGCTGGCCGTCCCGACCATCCTGATCGCGCTGGTCGTGCTGTCCTTCTCCGGCTCCGGCACGATCCCGCTGATCGGCGTGCTGACCGTCGGCAGCTGGGTGCTGACCTTCCGGATCCTGCGCGCCCAGCTGGCGACCGTCGTCGCGCTGCCCTACATCGAGGCGGCCCGGCTGGCCGGGGCACAGGGGCCCACCCTGCTGCGCAGGCACGTGCTGCCGGCCGCCGCGCCGCTGCTCGTCGTCGCACTGACCCTGAACTTCTCCACCGCGCTGGTCCTGGAGTCGAGCCTGGGCTATCTCGGGCTCGGCATCCAGCCGCCGCGGCCGGACTGGGGGCAGATCGTCGCCTCCGGACAGGCCCAGCTCGCCGGGGCCTGGTGGATCTCGCTGGTGCCCGGCGCGTTCCTGGTCGCGACCGTCGTCAGCATCCAGATCGTCGGCGACCGGATCGCCGACCTGCTCACCCTCCCCGGCTCCCAGGACGGCACCCGATGACCCTCTCCCGTCCCCTTCCCGCCGGCCCCGGCACCGCGCCCGGGCACGGGCCCGATCCGGACGCCGGCCCGCCGCTGGTCTCGGTGCGCGGGCTGCGGATCGCCACCACCGGCGGGACCCCGCTGGTGCACGGCGTCGATCTCGATCTCGTCGCCGGCGCGACCGTCGGCATCGTCGGCGAGTCCGGCTCCGGGAAGACGCTCACCGCGATGGCCGTGGCCGGCCTGCTGCCGCGCGGCGTCACCGTCACCGGCGGGCGGATCGCCGTCGACGGCCGCGACGTCACCGTCCGCTCCCCCGCCGAGCGCCGCGCGCTGCTGCGCGACACCTTCGGCGTGGTCTTCCAGAACCCGGCGGTCTCGCTGAACCCGCGGCTGACGATCGGCCGGCAGCTGCGCGAGGCGCTGCCCGACGCCGACCGGCGCAGCCGCGCACGGGCCTGGCGCCGCTCGCTGGAGCTGCTCGAGCACGTCGGTGTCCCGCGCGCCGCGCAGCGGCTGCGGGCCTACCCGCACGAGCTGTCCGGCGGCCTCAACCAGCGGGTGGTGATCGCCACCGCGATCGCCCGCGATCCGCGGGTGCTGGTCGCCGACGAGGCCACCACCGCACTCGACGTCAGCGTCCAGCAGCAGGTGCTGGACCTGCTCGACCGGCTGCGCGACGAGCTGCGGCTCGGCGTGCTGCTGGTCAGCCACGACATCGGGGTGATCGCCGACCGGGCCGGGCAGGTCGTCGTCATGCAGGACGGCGCGGTCGTCGAACGCGGCGGCACCGGCGACGTGCTGGACCGACCGCAGGACGGCTACACCCGGCGGCTGCTGGCCGCCGTCCCGCGGCTCGACGTCCCGTCGCCCGCCGGTCCGCCCGCCGACGCACCGGTGCTGCTGGCCGGCCGCGGCCTGGTCCGCGACTTCCCGGTCGCCGGCCGGCGCGGCACCCGGTTGCGCGCCGTCGACCACGTCGACATCACGCTGCGGGCCGGCCAGGCGCTCGGTGTGGTCGGCGAGTCCGGATCGGGCAAGACGACGCTGGCCCGCATCCTGGTCGGGATCGATCCCGGGCACGGCGGCACGCTGACCGCGTTCGGCGGGCCGGTCACCGGGCGGGTCCCGGCGCGCCGGCGGCAGCTGCGCCGCGTCCAGTACGTCTTCCAGGATCCCTACGCCGCGCTCGACCCGCGCCAGACGGTCGCCGAGAGCATCGCCGAGCCGATCGAGCTGGCCGGTACCCGGGACCAGCGCGATCGCGTGCCCGGCCGGGTCGCCGAACTGCTCGACGACGTGCAGCTGGCCCGTGACCTGGGCGGCCGCCGCCCGCACGAGCTGTCCGGCGGGCAGCGGCAGCGGGTCGTCATCGCCCGGGCACTCGCCCTGGAACCGGACGTGCTGATCGCCGACGAACCGGTCTCCGCGCTGGACCTGTCGGTGCAGGCCGGGATCCTCGACCTGCTCGCCCGGCTGCGCGCCGAGCGCGATCTCACCTATCTCGTCATCTCGCACGATCTCGCCGTCGTGCGCGGGCTCTGCACCGACGTCCTCGTGCTGCACGACGGCGTCGAGATCGAGCAGGGCCCGACCGACGACGTCTTCACGGCGCCGGCCGCCGGCTACACCCGCCGGCTGCTCGACGCCGTCCCCGGCCGCTCCCGGCAGGGCTCCCCGCCCGAGCTCCACCCCGCCATCCCCCGGAAGGACAACCCGTGATCCCCCGCCCCGTCCCCCGATCTCCCCGGACCCCCCGGTCCCCCGGGTCCCGCCGCACGTTCCGCACCGTCGCCGCCGCCGTGCTCGCGGCGACCTCGCTCGCACTCACCGCCTGCGGGGCGGTCACCTCCGGCACGTCGACCGGTGCCGAGGAGGACTCGTCGCTGGTCATCGGGATCTCCCGCAAGCTCACCTCGATCGACCCGGCCCAGGGCGGGTCGCTGGACGGCGACGCCACCCTCGCCAGGGCGATCTACTCCGGTCTCACCTACTACGATCCCGAGCTGGAGCTGCGCGGCGAGCTCGCCGAGAGCTGGACCCAGGACGACGACACGCACTGGACGTTCGTCCTGCGCGACGGCGTCACCTGGTCCGACGGCAGCCCGTTCACCGCCGAGCAGGTCGTCTGGAACTTCCAGCGGTTCCTCGACCCGGAGTCCACACTCGGCAACGCCGCCGCGATCCGGGCGATCATCAGCGGGGTCACCGCGCCGGACGAGGGCACCGTCGTCATCGAGACGAACGGTCCGTTCATCGACCTGCCGGACCGGCTCGCGCACTTCTTCCTGGTCAACCCGGACTTCGTGCAGGCGCACCCGGACGAGCTGGTCGCCCTGGGCACCGGGCCCTACGTGCTGGAGTCGGTCGACCTGGAGAACGGTGCGGTGCTGACCCGCAATCCCGGCTACTTCGGTGAGGCACCGGAGTGGGAGCGCGTCGAGTACCGGGTGCTGGAGACCGAGGCCGCCCGGGTGCAGGCCGCCCAGGCCGAGGAGATCGACGTCGCGATCCAGTACGAGCCGGCCAGCCTGGAGCTGTTCGCGGGCAGCGACGTCTACGACACCGGCAACCAGTGGTCCAGCTGGAACAACACGCTGCGGATCAACGAGAACGTCGCCCCGCTCGACGACGTCCGGGTCCGGCAGGCGCTCAACTACGCGATCGACAAGGAGGCGCTGATCCGCGACGTCGTCGGTGCCGACGTCGAGCCGCTGGCCGGGCAGGTGCTGTCCGCGCCGTACGACCGGATCAATCCCGACCTGGCGGCCTACCCCTACGACCCGGAGCGGGCCCGGCAGCTGCTCGCCGAGGCGGGGCACGCCGACGGCGTGACGATCGAGCTCGGCCTGTCCACCGGCAGCTACGTCGCCCAGGACCCGGTGTCCCAGGCGATCGCCCGCCAGCTCGGCGAGGTCGGGATCACCGTCGAGATCACCAACCAGTCGTTCCCGAACTGGGTGGAGCGCACCCGCAGCGCGGAGGACGCCCCGGCGCTCTACTACATCGGCTACACCGCCGGGTACCGCGCGCCCGCCGAGCGGCTGCGGATCTACACCTCGGGCAACGGCCAGAGCCACTACGCCGAGCCCGACGCCGTCTACGACGACCTGGTCACCCAGGTGACCGCGGCGACCACCCCCGAGCAGCAGCAGGAGCTGGTGAACCGGGCGACCGCGCACTACCGGGAGCAGGCGCACGCCGTCTTCCTGTGGCCGCAGCCGCTCACCTACGTCGTCCGCAAGGACCTGGAGTGGACCCCGCGCCCCGAGCACTGGCTCGTGCCGCAGGAGTTCCGGTCCCGGTCCTGACCCGAGCGAGAGGCGGAGCCATCATGACCAGTCCCGGAGACGATCGCGTCGCACGCGGCGAGCAGCTGGTGCTCGCCACCCTGATCGGCGGCGTCGGGAACCACGCCGGCGCCTGGCGCCGGCCGAACAGCCGGGTCGAGGAGAAGTACGACCTGCAGCTGTTCGCCGATCTCGTCGGCCGCGCCGAGGCCGCGAAGCTGCACGCGGTGTTCCTCGCCGACGGGCTGCGGCTGGAGACCGACACCCTGCGCAGCCAGCCCTTCGCCGGGCTCGAACCGGTCACCCTGCTCAGCGCGCTGGCCGCGGTGACCAGCCGGATCGGGCTGATCGGCAGCATCTCGACGACGTTCTCCGAGCCCTACACCGTCGCCCGCCAGCTGGCCTCGCTCGACCACATCTCGAACGGCCGGGCCGGCTGGAACCTGGTGACCTCGGCCTGGGGCGAGGAGAACTACGGGCGCGCGCTGCCCCCGCACGACGAACGCTACGAGCGGGGCGCCGAGTTCGCCGAGGTGCTGTTCGCACTGTTCGACAGCTGGGACGCCGACGCGATCACCCTCGACCGGGCCGCCGGGGTCTACGCCGACCCGGCGAAGGTCCGGACGATCGACCACGTCGGGAAGCACTTCGACGTGCGCGGCCCGCTCAACGTGGCCCGCCCGCCGCAGGGCCGCCCGGTCGTCGCGCAGGCCGGGTCGTCGGAGATCGGGCAGGACGTCGCCGCCCGGTTCGCCGACGTCGTGTTCACCACCGGCCGCACCACCGACGAGGCCGGCGTGCAGTTCTACCGGTCGCTCAAGGAGCGGGTGGCCGCCACCGGCCGCGATCCCGGATCGGTGAAGATCCTGCCCGGGGTCTCGCCGATCATCGGGCACACCGAGGCCGAGGCGAAGGCCGTCGAGAAGGAGCTCAACGGCTTCATCGACCTGGTCTCCGGGCGGGCGAAGCTGTCCCGCCAGCTGGCCGGCGTCGAGCTCGACGATCTGGAGCTCGACGAGCCGGTCCCGCTGGAGCGGCTGCCCCGGGAGTCCGAGGTGCAGGGGCGGCGGTCCCGGTTCGGGGTCTACCGGGCACTCGTCGAGGACGGCTGGACGCTGCGCAGGCTCATCCAGTGGGAGGTCGCCTCGGCCGGGCACCACGTCCCGGTCGGGTCGTCCGAGCAGATCGCGGACCTGCTGCTGCGCCGGTTCGAGGCGGGGGCGGCCGACGGGTTCGTACTGCTGCCGTCCTACGTCCCGGAGGGGTTCACGCTGCTCACCGACGAGGTGGTGCCGATCCTGCAGGAGCGCGGGGCGTTCCAGACCGAGTACGCGCACGGGACGCTGCGCGGCAACCTGGGGATCGGGCCGGTGGCCTGACCGGTCGCGGGCGCCGGCTCCGGCGCCCGCGATCAGCCCAGCTCGACGACCGCCTTGCCGTGCAGCGTCCGGCCCAGCAGCGCCGCCACCGCCTCCCCGGCGTCGTCCAGGCCGCCCCGCCGGGCCGGCACGGTGCCCAGCATCGCGGCCGGAACCGCGCGCAGCTCGGCGACCGCCCCGACCGGCCCGAAGGTGACGACCGGTGTGCCCACCGGCGGGCCGGAGCCGTCCGCGGCGGCCTGCTGCGCGGTCCCGGCCGCGTCCGAACCCGGCACCGTCCCCTCCGGCGGGGGCCCGAAGCCGGCCGGGACCGCGCCCGCGGCGAGGGCGACCCCGTCGTGGCCGGGCAGGTGCGCCCGGCCTCCGGCCGGCGCACACCCGGGCGTCGCGGCACGGTCAACCCCGGGCCGGCGCGACCTGCACCACACAACGGAATCAGCCCCGGGTCAGCACGGCTTCACACCTGGTGACGGGCCGGGGTTGTCCGGTCCGTACCGCAACGGCACCATCCCGGGGCGGAACCGCAGGGCGCGGAAGCCCGGGAGAGGTGGGGGTCATGGCCTGGAGCACGCGCGAGATCGCCGAGCTCGCCGGCACCAGCCTGCGGGCGGTGCGGCACTACCACGAGGTGGGCCTGCTGGCGGAGCCCGAGCGCCGCTCCAACGGCTACAAGCAGTACGGGGTCGCCCACCTGGTGCGGGTGCTGCGGATCAAGCGGCTCACCGATCTCGGCTTCTCACTCGCCCAGATCGCCGCGATGGGCGACGCCGACGACCATCCCGAGGAGGCGCTGCGCACCCTCGACGCGGAGCTGTCCGAGACGATCGAGCGGCTGCAGCGGATCCGGGCCGAGCTCGGCGTGATCATGCGCGACGGCACCCCGACCGACCTGCCGTCCGACTTCGCCCCGGCCACCGCGCAGGCGGAGCTGTCCGACACCGACCGATCGCTGATCGTCGTGATGACCCGGGTGCTGGGCCCGCAGAGCCTGCAGGCGTACGCGGAGCTGCTGCGCGACCTGCCGCCGGACCCGAACGCGGGCGCCTTCGAGAACCTGCCAGAGGACGCCGACGACCGGACCCGCCAGGAGCTCGCCGAGCGGATGCTGCCCTACGTCCGCGAGATGCACGCGGCGCACCCGTCGCTGGCGACGATGCGCGAGGACTCGCCGCGCGGGAAGGGATTCGCCCAGCGGACCATGGGGGCCGCGATGCGCGACCTCTACAACCCGGCCCAGCTCGACGTCATGGGGCGGCTCGGGACGCTGCTGCGGGAGGAACCCCCGGGCGACCGGGACTGACCGCGGGGGGCGCTGACCGTCCCGGCCGCAGCAGGTGCGCCGCCCGCTCACCCAGGACGACGTCCTCCGGGGGTGAGTGGTGCACACCGGTCCGCAGGTCGCGGTAGAGCCGCTGCCACACGTGGTCGCGCCACACCGACGCCGTCCCGACCAGCCGGCCGACGTGGTCGACGACCTCGGTGGCGGCCCGGTGCGCGAGCACCTTCGCCGCGCCGGCCTCGCCCCGGCCCGCCTCCCCCGCCTCGGCCCGCGCGACCGCGGAGTCGACCACGGCCCGGCAGGTCTGGTAGGCCATCAGCGCCTCGCCGCCGTGCAGCACGTGCCGCAGTTCCGGGTCGTCGCCGGGGCGCTCGCGCAGCGACGGCACCCCCGCACCGCCGCGCACCAGCTCGAGGGCGTGCGCGGCGATCCCCTGCGAGACGGCGGCGAGCAGGATCGGCCACCAGGTCGCCTTCCGGGCGCCCGGGCCGGGCGGGGTCTCCGGGCCGAGATCGTGGTCGTCGCCGAGCCGCACGTCGGACAGCACCAGGTCGTGCCCGACCGAACCGCACAGTCCGACCGTGTCCCAGGCCGGGATGATCGTCACCCCGGGCGCGTCGAACGGCACCAGGAACGCGCGCCGGTCGTCGTCGTTGCCGTCCACGGTCAGCGTGACCCGGGCGGCGAGCAGCGCGAGGCTGCCGGTGACGTAGGTCTTGCGGCCGTCGAGCACCCAGCCACCGGCCCGCCGGGACGCCCGCCCGGCCAGCCGGGTGCCGCGGTGCGGCGCGTTGCTGCGCGCCTCGCTGACCAGGCCGCCGACGAACCCGCCCGGCCCGGTCAGCCGCCCGGCGAGCGCGGCCAGCGACGGCGCGAGCGGCTCCGCGTCGAACAGGTCGACGGTGTGCAGGTGGTGCATGGCCAGCACCAGCCCGACCGCCGCGTCGATCGCGGCGACCCGGGTGACGGCGGACGCGACCGTCCCGAACCCGGCGCCGTGGCCGCCCAGGTGCGCCGGGACGGTCAGCGCGGTCAGGCCCGAGGACCGGACGGCGTCGAATCCGGCGCGCGGGAACGTGGTACCGGCCGGGTCGTCGTGGCCGAGCGCGGTCGCGAGGTCCTCGACCGCCGTCGTGATCAGCCGTTCGACGGCTGCGGGCCGGCTCATCGGGTGCTCCCTCCGGCGGTGCGCCGACCCGGGATCGCGTCGAGCAGCGCCCGGGTGTGCTCGGACGACGGGTTCCGGTACACCTCGGCGGTCGGCCCGGTCTCGACCAGCCGCCCGCCCGCCATCACCCCCACCGTGTCGGACGCCTGCGCGACGACCCCGAGATCGTGCGAGATCAGCAGGTAGGTCAGGCCGAGACGGGCCTGCAGGTCGACCAGCAGCTGGAGCACCTGGGCCTGCACGGACACGTCGAGCGCGGACACCGGCTCGTCGAGCACCAGCAGATCGGGCCGCAGCGCGACGGCCCGGGCGATCGCCACCCGCTGGCGCTGCCCGCCGGACAGCTCGGCCGGGCGCCGGGTGCCGAACGACCTCGGCAGGCCGACGTCGTCGAGCAGCTCCGCGACCGCCGTCGCGCGGTGGCGCCGGTCGCCGGTCCGGAACGCGCGCAGCGGATCGGCGATGATCCGCTGCACGTCGAGCCGGGGGTTCAGCGCCGCGAACGGGTTCTGGTGCACCAGCTGGACGCGCGCCCGCAGCCGGCGCAGCTCCGCGCCGGCGAGCCGGGTGACGTCCCGGCCGAACAGCTCGACCGAGCCGGTGCTCGCCTCGACCAGCCGCGCGACGCAGCGCGCGACCGTGCTCTTGCCCGAGCCCGACTCGCCGACCAGCGCGAACGTGGTGCCGGGCGCGATCGTCAGGCTCACGTCGTCGACGGCCCGGAACACCGCCCGGCGCCCGCCCGCCGGGTAGTCCTTCGTCAGCCGGTCGATCCGCACCGCCGGCGGTTCCCCGGGCCGCACCGGACCGGCCGGTGCGCCGGGGCCGGTGGCGACCGCCCCGGCGGCCCGCAGGCGCGGCGACCGGGTGGACGGCGCGGCGGCGATCAGCTGCCGGGTGTAGGGATCGCGCGGCTCGCCCAGCACCTCGTCGACCGGGCCCTGCTCGACGATCCGGCCGTCGCGCATCACCAGGATCCGGTCGGCGCGTTCGCCGGCGACGCCGAGATCGTGCGTCACGAGCAGGGTCGCCGAGCCGGTCCGGGCGGCCGTCGCCGCGAGCTGGTCGAGCACGGTGCGCTGCACCGTCACGTCCAGCGCCGAGGTGGGCTCGTCGGCGATCAGCAGCTCCGGCGAGCAGGCGGTCGCGATGCCGATCAGCACCCGCTGGCGCATCCCGCCGGAGAGCTCGTGCGGGTACTGCGCCGCCCGCCGTTCCGGGTCCCGGAAGCCCGAGTGCCGCAGGATCTCCACCGCGGCCGCGGCGGCCGCCCGCCGGTCGGCGCGGCCGTGGATGCGCAGCACCTCGGCGATCTGCTCGCCGATCCGCTTCGTCGGGTTCAGCGACACCGTCGGGTCCTGCGGCACCAGCCCGATGCGGGCCCCGCGGACCGTCTCCATCCGGGTGTCCGACCAGCCGGTGATGTCCTGCCCGCCGAGCTCGACGGTGCCCGCGGACACCGACGCGGTGGCGGGCAGCAGCCCGGTCACCGCGCCCGCCGTCGTCGTCTTCCCGGAGCCGGACTCGCCGACGACCGCCACCACCTCGCCGCGGTGCACGTCGAACGACACCCCGCGGACCGCGGGGACGGTGCGCCGGCGCACCCGGTAGGCGACGGAGAGCTCACGCACCCGCAGCACGGGCACCGGATCGACGGCGCTCACCGTTCCACCTCCCCGGCGACCGCCCGGCTGAGCCGGTTGGCCGCCAGCACGACGGCGACCACCACCAGCCCCGGGAAGGTCGTCAGCCACCACGCGGTGGCGATGAAGTTGCGTCCCTCGGCGACCAGCGATCCCCACTCCGGGGCCGGTGGCTCCGCCCCGAACCCGAGGAAGCTCAGCGCCGACACCGCGAGCACGGCGCCGCCGAACTCGAGCGCCGCGAGCACCAGCACCGGTCCGACCGAGTTCGGCAGCACGTGGCGCAGCACCACGGTCACCGGATGCAGCCCGTTGCCGACGGCGGCCTCCACGTACGGCGCCGCCGTCACCCGCAGCACCTCGGCGCGGGTGACCCGGGCGAACGCCGCGATCGCCGAGATCCCGACCGCGATCGCGACGTTCATCGTCCCGAAGCCGAGCACCGTCACGATCGACAGCGCCAGCAGCAGCGCCGGCACCGACAGCAGGACGTCGACGACCCGCATGAGCACGTCGTCGAGCAGGCCGCCGACCACGCCGCCCAGCAGGCCGACCGCCGCCCCGACCACGAGCCCGATCGCGACCGCCAGCGCCGTGGCGCGCAGCGACAGCCCGGCCGCGTACACGGTGCGCGAGTAGATGTCGCGGCCGAGGTCGTCGGTCCCGAACCAGTGGGCCGGGCCCGGCCCCTGCAACCGATCCGCGGTCGCCGTGGCGAACGCGTCGTGGGTCATGAAGGGCCCCGGCACGAACGCCCAGGCCAGCACCACCAGGACGACCAGGACGGACAGCGCCGATCCCGGGTTGCGGCCGGCGAACCGGGCCAGCGCCCGGAGCCGTGACTCCGGTGGCGGCGACCCGGGGTCGGTGTCGTGGTCGGGGTCGGTGTCGGGGTGGACCGGCTCCGGCGGGACGGGCCCCGGCACCGGCGCGGCGGCGGGAGCCCCTGGCAACGCAGTCATCGCAGGACCTTTCGGTACGGGAGGGTCACGACGTCCGGGCGGCGGTCCGGCGCCTGATCCGGGGATCCAGCAGCGGGTACAGCAGGTCCACGGCGAGACTGACCACGACGAAGATCACGGCGGCGAGCACGACGAGCGCCTGGACCATCGGGATGTCCTGCGTCTCGACGGCCTTCTGGGTCAGCCTGCCGATCCCGGCCCGGGTGAAGATGGTCTCGGTGACCACCGCGCCGGACAGCATCGTGCCGACCACCATCCCGACGATCGTGACGGCGGGCAGGCTCGCGTTGCGGAAGGCGTGCCCGAGATGGACCCGGATCCGGGACGCGCCCTTCGCCCGCGCGGTGACGACGTGCGCCTGGGTCCAGGTGTCGGACAGGCTCTTGGCCAGCACCTGGGCGACCGTGGCGGTGGTCGGCACCGCGAGCGTCACGGCGGGCAGGATCAGCGACTCCACGCCGCGGTTGCCGCCGGCGGGGAGCAGCCCCCAGCGGAACGACAGCACCTGCAGCAGCAGGATCCCCAGCCAGAAGCCCGGGACCGCCACGCCCAGCGGCGGCAGGGACAGCAGCAGCTGGCTCAGCCACCGGCGGCGGGTGTAGGTCGCGACGAGCGCGATCGCCGTCCCCGCGCCGACCGCCAGCACGAACGCGGCGGCGGCGAGCGTCAGCGTCTCGGGCAGCGCCTCGGCGATCTCGGTGGCGACCGGCCGCCCCGAGTGCAACGACGTGCCGAGATCGCCGCGCAGCGCCGAGGTCAGCCGGTCGAGGTACTGCACGACGACCGGCCGGTCCAGGCCGTGCCGGGCGCGCAGCTCCGCCACCACCTCCGGATCGAGGCTGGTCCCGCCCTCCTGGTTGAGCATCAGCAGGACCGGATCCGCGGGCAGCATCCAGAGGATCACGAACGTCGCGGTGAAGGCGGCCCAGACGACAAACGTCGCCTGGGCCACCCGACCGGCCAGGTAGCGGAGCACGACCGTCAGCTGCTCTCGACCCAGGCGTCGTAGAAGTTCAGCTTGGACTCCGCGTCGGTGCGCAGGCCGTGCGCGTGCCCGGCCAGGCCGAACGTGCGGGCCCGGCTGTTGATCGGGATCGCCCAGGCGTTGTCCACGATGTACTCCTGGGCACTGCGGACGAGCTCGGCGCGGCGGGCCGGATCGACCTCGGCCAGCTGGCCGTCGAGGTAGGTGTCCAGCTCGGACGGCGGCAGCAGCGCGTACCCCTGGGCGGTGTGGTCGGAGGAGAACACCGCGCGCAGCACGTCGGGATCGGCCCGGGTCATCGTCCACTGGTAGAAGTCGTAGTCACCGGCCGCCAGCGCGGAGGCGGTGCTCGCCTCGTCCAGCTGGCGGATCGGCGCGGAGATGCCGATCGCGGCGAGCTGCTGCTGGATCAGCTCCTGGGTGCGCAGGAAGACCGAGGAACCGAGCACGCTGATCTCCAGCCGCCTGCCGTCCTTGACCCGCACGCCGTCCGGGCCGGGCACCCAGCCCGCCTCGTCGAGGATCGCCCGGGCGCCGTCCGGATCGTGCACGAGCCGGTCACCGAGGTCCACGTAGTAGGGCACCGAGGGGGTCAGCACGCTGCGGGCGGGCTCGAAGCCGGGGACACCGTAGATGGCGTCGACGACCTCCTGGCGGTCGATGCCGCGCTGCACCGCCGCCCGCACCGCGGCGTCCCCGCCGAGCTCGCTGCGCGCGTTCGCGAAGTAGGTCGGGCCGTACCCGGGGACGTCGACCGTGATGACCTCCAGGCCGGCGCCCTCGATCGCGGGCAGGTCCTGGGGCTGGATCTCGGAGACCGACTCCACCTGGCCGGACTGCAGCAGCCCGGTCCGGACGCTGCCCTCCGGCACGAAGCTGAAGACCAGCCGGTCCAGGTACGCCTCGCCGGTGTGCCCGGCCGACGGCGGCGCCCAGTCGTACCCCGCCCGCTTGGTGACCGAGAACTCCTGGTCGCGGGCGAAGGCCTCGTAGACGAACGGGCCGGACCCGGCGTAGTCGCCGCTGCACAGGTCCTCGGCGGTGCGGCCGGTGTCGGCCGGGGAGATGAGGCCGAACCAGGCACCGGCCGCGGCCTGCAGGAACGGCGCGTTCGGGAAGTCGAAGCGCACGGTCGCGACGAACTCGGACTCCACGTCGGTCCCGGCGTAGCCCTCGAACAGCGGCTGGGCACCGATCGCGGTCGCGCCGAGCGCGGCGATCCGGTCGAGGTTGGCCTTGACCGCCTCCGCGTTCACCGGCAGCCCGTCGCTGAAGGTCGCGTTCTCGACCAGCGTGAACCGGTAGCTGGAACCGTCGGTGGTCTCCCAGCTGCTGGCCAGCCAGGGGGTGATCTCGCCGGTCTCCGGGTCCTGGTCGACGAGCGAGTCGACGAGCGGCCGGATCGCGTTGAGCGCCACGTGGTTGCGCTGCTGGGCGGCGTCGAAGCACTGCGGCGACGGCGTGCTCTCCAGCGCGTGGGTGTAGGTGCCACCGGGTTGTGGGGCGCCCGCGTCGCCGGCGGCCGGCGCGGCCACGCCGCCGGCACAGCCGGTCAGCAGCAGGGCGCCGCTCAGTGCGAGCGCGAGGCGCGCGGGGGCGCGCAGGGGTGGACCGGACATGGCGATGTCGCCCTTTCGGAGAGGGAGGTGCCCCGGGGCCGGGGTGGTTCGGGGAGGGCGGGCCGCCGGCTCAGGAGCCGGCGACCGCCGTGGCGCGGGCGGTGGCGCTGCGGTGGGCCAGCTCCTGGCGCACCAGCGGGAGGACGTAGCGGCCGTAGTCGATCGCGTCGTACAGGTTGTCGTAGCCGCGGATGGAGACCAGCTCGGCGCCCAGGTCGACGTAGTCGAGGATCGCCGCGGCGACCGTCTCCGGGGTGCCGACGAGTGCGGTCGCGGCACCGCGCGCGTTGGTCGCGGTCGCCGTCGGCGTCCACAGTGCCCGGTCGTGCAGGTCGCCGCGGGCGGCGATGTCGAGCTGGCGCTGCGAGCCGACGTTCTGCGGGCGCGCCACCCCCGGTGCGGGGTAGTGCGCGCCGTGCCCGCGGCCCGGCGCGGCGTGGAAGGCTCCGAGCGCGGCCAGCGTCCGGTGCGCCTTCTCCCAGGCCAGCTCCTCGGTCGCGGCGATGATCGGGCGGAAGGTGACCCAGATCCGCGGCCGGTCGGTGCGGCCCGCCAGCCGGGCCTGCTCGTACACGGCGTCGATCTGCTCGCGGGTCTCGGCGAGCGGCTCGCCCCACAGCCCGAAGATGTCGCCGAGCGCGCCGCCGACCCGGTAGGCGTCCGGTGACGAGCCGCCGACCGAGACCGGGATCGTGCCGTGCACCGGGCGGATGTCGGCCGCGGTGAAGTCCTCGAAGGAGTAGTGCCCTCCGGCGTGGTCGAACGGCTCGGTCTCCGTCCACGCCCGGCGCAGGATCCCGATGTACTCGGCGGACCGCGCGTACCGGGCCCGCTTGTCGAGCCGGTCCCCCTCGCGGGCCTGCTCCGCGGTCTGGCCGCCGGAGATGATGTGCACCGCGGCCCGGCCGTTCGAGAGCTGGTCCAGGGTGGCCAGCTTCCGGGCGGCCACCGTCGGATGGACGGTGTTGGGGCGCAGCGCGATCAACGGCCGGATCCGCTCGGTCACCTGGCTGATCGCGCCGCCGACGGTGAACGGGTCGAACGAGGTCGAGCTGTAGGCCAGCAGCGTGTAGTCGAACCCGGCGTCCTCGAGGGCCCGCACGTAGCGGCGCAGGTAGGCGGGATCGACACCGGCCCCGGCGGCGGGGTCGAGCTCGGTACTGGGGTTGGCGTAGGCGGCACTGATGAACTCGACGGGCACCTGGTCTCCTGGCACGGAGGGAACTGCACGGACCGCCGACCGGTCCCGCGCGGGTACTCCGGACCGGTGGACGGGCACCGGTCGCGGTGGCACCGCACGGCGGCGGTGGTGGGTGGCGGGCTGTCAGTGCCTGGGACAGCCGGCCGAGTGGACAGTTCCGTGGTCGATGAACCGGCGTCGGGTCAGCGCGCTCCCGCCGGGACGACCGGTGCCGGCGACGGGACCCGACGGGCGTCGTGCGCCCCGGCAGGTCGTCGTCCCGATCACCGTCGAAGTCTCGCCCGCGCCGGGTGCGGGCGTCCAACGACGAATCGCCATCACGACCGATCCCGATCCACGATCGATCGGGCCGGGCGGACCGGCACCGGCGGCTCGTAGGCGCGGACCGGCGGGACCGGTCCGTCCCAGCGGGCGACCTCGACCGCGGTGTGCTGCCCGGTGCAGCCCTGCGCCAGTGACGACGTGCCCACGTCCCGGGTCAGCACGTTCGGGTTCCCGTGCACGCAGAACGGCACCGGCGCGGCCGGATCGGCGGGATCGAACCAGGCTCCGGTCGGCAGCTGCACCACGCCGCGCAGGATCCGGTCGGTGACCGCCACCGCGGCCAGGCAGGCACCGCGGTCGTTCGCCACCCGGACGAGATCGCCGTCGTCGACGCCGCGCGCCGCGGCGTCCGCGGGGTGCATGCGGAGCACCTCCCGGCCGCGGACCTTCCGCGCCGCGCTGTGTGCGCCGAAGTCCAGCTGCGAGTGCAGCCGGGTGGCCGGCTGGTTGGCGACCAGCCACAGCGGGTGCCGGGCGTCCGGCACGTCGGTCGGCGGGAACCAGGCCGGATGCCCCGGGGCGTCGGCGAGACCGAACCCGGCGACGGTCGCCGAGCCGATCTCGATCCGGCCGGACGGGGTCGGCAGCGGAGCGGACTCCGGGTCGGCCCGGAACGCGGCCAGGATCCCGCCGTCGTCGGGGAGCTGCGGGAGCGCCAGCTCGCCGTCTTCCCAGAACCGGTCGAACGACGGCGCCGGCAGCCCGGCCGCGGCGAGCGCCGCGCGGGTCGTCCCGTAGAGATGGGCGAGCCACTCCCGCGCGGTCCGCCCCTCGGTGAACGCCGCGCCCGCGCCGAGCCGGTCCGCGAGGGCGCTGAAGATCGTGTAGTCGTCCCGGGCCTCGCCGGGCGGATCGGCGAGCCGGTGCATGGCCGTCATCACCGGGTCGAACGGGCCGGCCCCGATGTCCTCGCGCTCGATCGTCCAGGTGCTGGGCAGGACGACGTCGGCGTGCCGTGCGGTCGCGGTCCAGGCCGGCTCGTGCACGACGAGGGTGTCCAGCCGGCGCACCGCGCGGCGCAGCCGGCCGAGGTCCTGATGGTGGTGGAACGGGTTCCCGCCGGCCCAGTAGGCGAGCCGGACGTGCGGGTAGCGCAGCCGCCTGCCGTCGTGGTCGAACTGCTCGCCCGGGTGCAGCAGCATGTCGGCGATCCGCGCGACCGGGATGACGGAGCGGACCGGATTGGTGCCCTGCGGCAGCGCGGCGATCGGGACGGCCACTCGTCGTCGTCCGTAGTGGCCGATGGAACCGAGGCCGTACACGAACCCGCTGCCGGGCAGCCCGATCCGGCCGAGCGCGGCGGCCAGCGCGATCGCCGCCCACACCGGCTGCTCGCCGAACTCGGCCCGCTGCAGGGACTGGGCGACGGTCACCAGGGTGCGGCCACGGGCGGCGCTGCGGGCCAGCCCGGTGATCGTGGCCGGGTCCAGCCCGGTCCGGCCGGCGGCCCAGGCGGCGTCCCGGACCGTCCCGTCGGCGGAGCCGTCCAGGTACCGGACGAGCTGGTCCCAGCCGACGCAGTACCGGTCCAGGAAGGCGCTGTCGTGCAGCCGCTCGCTCACCAGGGTGTGCAGCATGCCCAGCACGAGCGCGGTGTCCGAGCCGGGTGGCACCGCGATCCACTCTGCGGACGCCTCGGCCGGAAGATCGTCGCGCAGCGGCCCGACCAGCACGAACCGGGCACCGCGGGCCGCTGCGGCGCGCATCGCGTCCCGCTCGACGTGAGTGCTGATCCCGCCGCCGCCGACCGCGCTGTTCTTCAGTGCCATGCCACCGAACGCGAGGACGGTGTCGGTGTGCGCGGCGACCTGGTCCCAGGTCACCGGGCCCTTCGACACGGTCTCGCTCGGCCCGAGGACGTGCCGCAGCACGACCTCGGCGGCGGCACCGCTGTAGGACCCGACCGAGCGGGTGTAGCCGCCGACGGCCAGGTTGAGGAAGCGGTGCAGCTGGCTCTGGGCGTGGTGGAACCGCCCGGCGCTGGCCCAGCCGTAGCTGCCGCCGTAGATCGCAGCCGGCCCGAAGCCGTCGCGCACCCGGGCGAGTTCGCCCGCCAGCCGGTCCAGGACCTCGTCCCAGCCGACCTCGACGTGGTCGTCGGTCCCCCGGCGGTCGTCGGGCCCGGGGCCGTCCTCCCACCAGCCGCGGCGCACCGCGGGTCGCAGGACGCGGGCGCGGTGCCCGACCGCCGACGCGACGTTGCCGAGGATCGGGGACGGATCGGGGTCGCCGGGCCGCGGGACCACCCGCAACGCGCCGTCCTCGGTACGGGCCCGGAACGCTCCCCAGTGGGTGCTGTGCGGTCGCCAGTGCGCGCCGTCCGACCGGTCCGTCCCGCTGCCCGTCGGCCCGCTGCCCGTCGGCTCGCTGCTCATCGGAGCGGGAATCCCCGCTCCTGCAGTGCCTCGCGCAGCAGGTGCCTGCCGTGCAGTCCCTCGACCGACCCGAACCGGGCCGCGACCCGCTCCGCCCAGCTCCCGGCGAGCCCCTCGTCGGCGTAGAACTCGGTCAGCAGCCGGTCGTAGCCGGTCAGCTGTTCCGCCGTGCCGTCGGCCGAGTAGCGCTCCCGGTGCAGGACGACCTCCTGCGGCAGCCGCGGCTTGACCGGCGTGGTGTGCACCGGGTCCGGCCGGCCGACGACCAGCCCGAACACCGCCACCACGTGCGGCGGCAGCCCGAGCTCCTCGGCGACCTCGGCCGGCCGGTTCCGCAACGCACCGATGTAGACGGTGCCGAGCCCGAGCGACTCCGCAGCCAGCGCGGCGTTCTGCGCCGCCAGCGCGGCGTCGACGAACGCGACGATCGTGCTCTCCAGGTAGTCCGCCCCCGCGGTCTCCCCCGTGCGCTCCGCGGCGATCGTCCGGGCCCTGGCCAGGTCGGCGAGCCACACCAGCAGCAGCGGCGCCTGCTCGATGTGCCGCTGGCCGCCGGCGAGCGCGGCGAGCCTGGCCCGCCGGTCTGCGTCGCGCACCGCGACGACGCTCCAGAGCTGCAGGTTCCCCGACGTCGCCGCGGACTGGGCGGCGGCGACCAGGGTGGTCAGGACGTCGTCGGGCACCGGATCGGGCAGGTAGGCGCGGACCGAGCGGTGCCTGAGCTGGGCCTCGACCACCGCGGACCAGGCGGGCGGCGGGAGCAGCGGGGTGTCACCGCCGTAGCGGGCGCGCAGGCGGGCGGCCGGGGACGCGGGACCGGTGTCCGGGGATGGGGTCTCGTCGGGCATCGTGCGGGAACCTCTCGGCATGCGGGGGCCGCCGCGACGCGTCCGGGCGGAGGTCTGCCGATCTCGGCGTGCGACCCGGAGGAGCGCAGGATCCGGCCCGGGACGGGGGTCGGTCAGCGGAGCCGACAGCTCGCGGGGTTCTCGTGCGGCACGGGTCGACCCTAGGCCGACCGCCCACCGTGCTGTCCAATGCGAAGTCCGCATCGACGGTGATCAGCAGACGTGATCGGTGCCGGCGCCGGGGCCGCCCCGGCACCGCTCAGCCCCGCCCACCCCCCGTCCCCCATCCCTGCATCGACCGGCTGAAGGCGAGGTCCTCGTCGTCGACGAAGGTGTCCGGCCCGAACCCCCGGTCGGTCATCACGCCCCACGCCCGCCGGCGCTGCATGCCCAGGTTCCCGGCGTCGTAGAGGGAGAACACGGCCGCCTCCCGGTAGTACCGGGCCAGCGGGAACCTCCGGTCGAGCGCGTTCACCCCGACCAGCCGCATGCAGTCGGTGACGACGCCCTGCATCGACTCGGTGCAGTAGGTCTTGTTCATCCCGCCGAGCGCCTGGCCCTGCCCGGGGTGCCGGTCCAGGTAGTGCGCGGCCTTCCAGGCGAAGTAGCGGGCGGCCTCGATCCGGGCGGCGATGTCGGCCAGCAGGTGACCGACGGCCTGGTGCCGGATGATCGGGACGGTGCCGCCGCCGGTGTAGGTCCGGGCCCAGTCCAGGGCGAACTCGTAGGCCCCGCGGGCCAGGCCGACGGCGGCGATCGCCGCGATCGGGCCGGACCAGGTGAAGTTCCGGTTGACGAGCAGGTCGCCCTCGCCGACGGCGAGCACGTTCTCCTCCGGGACCCGGGCGCCGCGGAAGGTCATCGTGACGTTCTGGCAGGTGCGGTGCGCCATCGTGTCGATCACCTCGTGCTCGACGCCGTCGGTGCCGCGCTCGACCAGGATCGCGCTGAGCGCCCCGGTGCCGCCCGCGTCGCGGTCGGTCCGGACGACGCACAGGGTGACGTCGGCGCCGCGCAGGTCCCAGCCGCCGGCGTTGCACGGCCAGTGCTTCTCGCCGTACAGCACGTACTCGCCGTTGGCCCGGTCGTGGTCGGCGACCACCTGGATGCCGCCGCGCGGGCTGGGATGGTCGAAGTTGGCCGTCCCGCCGCGCTCGCTCACCGCGAACCCGGCGAGGAAGTCGACGTTGTCGCGGTCGGTCGCCCGGCGCAGCCAGCGGTCGCGCTGGGTCTCGGTGCCCGACCACAGGATCGGCATCAGGGCGAGGCCGTTGACCAGCAGCACGGTCGGGAAGCCGGGATCGACCGCGCACAGCTCCTCGACGACGAGCAGGAAGTCCACCGTGGACGCGCCCCCGCCGCCGTACTCGCGGGGCAGGAACATCGTGCTCAGCCCGGACGCGACGGCCTGCTCGTAGACCGGCTTGATGAGGCGGAACGCCTCCTGCGGGTCCGGGTGGGCGTCGGCCCGCTCGGCCGCCGGGCGCAGCACCTCGCGGGCGAACTCGCGCGCCGCGTACTTGAGCGTCCGCTGCTCGGGCGTCAGCTCGAAGTCGACAGCCATCCGTGTGCCCTCCTGCCGAGCCGAACAGAGCCGAACAGGGCCGGGCCGGACGCCGGCGGGCGGCGCTCAGCTGCCGGTGGCGCCCTGGATCATGCCGAGGGCACCGCGCAGTCCCTGGTCGTTGACGGCGACGTCCTCGATGGTCGAGGCGTCGAGCACCTCGAAGTAGGCGTCCAGCGCCTGGGCGAACACGCTGCGCGCGCCGCAGACACCGGCGATCCGACAGTAGCGGGCCGGCCCCAGGCACTCGACGACCGCGAAGTCGTTCTCCATCGTGCGCATCACCTCGCCGACGGTGATGGTGGCCGGATCGCGCACCAGGCGCACCCCGCCGCCGCGGCCGCGGCTGGTCTCCACCAGCCCGGCGCCGGCGAGCCGCTGGACGACCTTGTCCAGGTGGTTGCGCGACACCCGGTGCGCGGCCGAGATCTCGCCGACCGAGCCGCGCCGTCCCGGCGCCACCCGCAGGTAGAGCAGGACGCGCAGCGCGTAGTCCGCATGGCTGGTGTGCCTCATCGTGGCGCCGCTCCCGTCGCTGCACTGGCGCCTCGAACGGTACCTGTTGCCCGCCGCGGAACCCGGCCGACACCGCCACCGGCCCCGCGGGACCGGTGGCGGCGCGGACCGGGCGCGGATCAGGGGACGAGCGTCCCGATGCCCTCGTGCTCCTTGCCGAAGCGCACGTACTCGTCCTCCATGATCGCCCGCGGGTTGAACAGCGGATCGGCGAGGATGCCGTGCACGCGACGGCGCTGCATCCCCATGTTGCCGCCGTCGTAGATCGGCAGGACGGCCGCCTCCCGCAGGATCTTCCCGAAGCCGTTCTGCAGCTCCAGGCTGTTCACGCCGACGATCTGCATGCACTTGTAGACGCAGTCGAACATCAGCTCGGTGACCTGGATCTTGTTCATCGCGCCGACCAGCTCCGCGTGCTGGTCGTGCTTGTCCAGGTAGTCCGCGGCCCGCCAGGAGAAGGCGCGGGCCATCTCGATCTTCGACGCGACGTCGCCGAGCACGTAGCCGACGTTCTGGAAGCCGATGATCGGCCGCAGCGCGCCCGCGGTGTTGCCCTTGGCGAAGTCCAGCGCCATCTCGTAGGCGGCCCGGGCCATCCCGACCGCCGCGATCGCCGCGACCGGCCCGGACCAGGCGAAGTTCCGGTTGATGACCAGATCGCCGTTGCCCTCGGCGCCGGGCAGCAGGTTCGCCACCGGGATCCGGGCGTTGTCGAAGACGATCTCGGCGTTGGACGCCAGCCGGTGCCCGATCTTGTCGAGATGCCGGTAGGTGACGCCGGGGGTGTCCCGCTCCAGGACGAGCGCGGACAGGCCCTCGGTGCCGCCCTTCTCCGGGTCGGTGCGGACGATCAGGGTGCCCGCGTTCACGCCGCGCTCGTCCCACCCGGCCGACGACGGCCAGTACTTCCGCCCGTTGACGACGAAGTGGTCGCCGTCGCGTACCGCGGTCAGCCCGACGCCGGCCGGGCGCGGCAGCGGGATGTCGAAGTTCGCCGTGCCGGACGGGTTGCCGGGGGGCTCGCTGGCGGTCCAGCCGCCCAGGTACTCGCCGCTCGGGTCGGACGTCGCCGCGCGGAGGAACCGCTCCTTCTGCTCCTCGGAGCCGTACCAGGCGACCGGCATCAGGCCGAGCCCGTTGCACAGGACGGTGCAGGCGAAACCGGGATCCACGACGCAGATTTCCTCGGCCGCGACCACCAGGTCGACGCAGGAGACCCCACCCCCGCCGTACTCCGCGGGAAGCATGCACATGGCGATCCCGGCGCGGTACGCCTCGACGTAGGCGGGCTTGGTCAGCTGGAAGCCCTTCAGCGGGTCCGGCTCCGCGTCCGCGGCCGCGACCACCGGCTTCAGCACGTTCTCGGCGAATGCTCGGACGTCGTACTGCAGCTTCTTCTGCTGGTCGGACATCGTGAAGTTGATCATCAAGACCTCTCCGGGACGAGCACGACAGGGACGGGATGCGCCCACGGACCGGTGACCGGTGCCCGCTCCACGAGCAGCGAGGAGAGCATCCAGAATCGGTGTTTCAGATACTTGTTTTGTGAGTTACAGCACCATAACGACACCGTCGATGCCCGACAATCCGCCGTACGTGACCGCCCGGCCCCGCGCCCGCCGGCCCGCGCCGACTACCCTCGGCCCGCGTGCTGACCCGTGCCTTCGGAATCGCCCGCTCCCTCGCGATGTACCACGGGATCCCCGGGCGGCAGCGCCGGATGCGCGAGTTCTACGCGCCGTTCCTCGGACCGGGCGATCTCGCGTTCGACGTCGGCGCGCACGCCGGCAACCGGGTCCGCGCCTGGCGGTCCCTCGGCGCGCGGGTGGTCGCCGTCGAGCCCCAGCCCGACTTCGTCCGGCTGCTGCGGCTGTTCTTCGGCCGCGACGACGGCGTGACCGTGCTGCCCACCGCGCTCGGGGCCCGCCCGGGCACCGCCCGGCTCGGGATCTCCCGGGCCACGCCGACCGTGTCGTCGATGTCGGAGGACTGGCGCAGCACCGTCGCCGACGACTCCGGCTTCGCCCGGGTGCGCTGGGAGGACCAGGTCGCGGTGCCGGTCACCACCCTCGACGAGCTCGTCGCCACGCACGGGACGCCCGCCTTCTGCAAGATCGACGTC
This sequence comes from Pseudonocardia kongjuensis, assembly GCF_039526905.1. NCBI lineage: Bacteria > Bacillati > Actinomycetota > Actinomycetes > Pseudonocardiales > Pseudonocardiaceae > Pseudonocardia > Pseudonocardia kongjuensis. The sequence goes on from NZ_BAAAJK010000030.1 coordinate 89,192, forward strand.
GAGGGCTTCGAGGCGGACGTCCTCGCCGGGCTGTCCCGGCCGCTGCCCGCCCTGTCGTTCGAGTACCTGCCCGCCGCGCACGACGCCGCGCTGGCCGCGCTGGCCCGGGTCGAGGCCCTCGGGCGCTACGTCTACCGCTACTCCCCGGTCGAGACGATGCAGTGGGACGACAGCGCCGGCGGGCACTGGCTGGACGCCGGTGAGCTGCGGGCACTGCTCGACCGCCGCCGCCCGCTGGGCCGCTCCGGCGACGTCTACGCCCGGGCCGCCCCGGCGTGATCGTCCGGGCTCGGGCATCCTTGACGGTCGTGATTCCCCGTCTCGCCCGGGCCCTCGCGACCGCGCCGGTCGCCCGGCAGCTCGTGGCCGGTGCCGCACTGCTGGCCGTCGTGCTGACCCTGCTCGCGGCCTTCACCGACGTGGGACTGGTGCGCGCACTGCTCGGCGCGGCCCTCGGCGCCGCGGCCGCGGCGGTGCTCGCCCGGGCCGCCCGGCGGACCCCGGACCCCGCCGGCACTGACTCCACCGGCACTGACCCCGCCGGCGCCGATCCCGCCGGCGCCGATCCCGCCGGCGCCGATCCCGCCGGCGCCGATCCCGCCGGCGCCGATCCCGCCGGCGCCGATCCCGCCGGCGCCGATCCCGCCGGTGCCGATCCCGCCGGCGCCACGGATGCGGACCCCGTAGCCGCACCCCGGCCCGGCCCGGCCGCGGCACCGGTGTCCGGCGGTGCGGTGACGCTCGGTCCCGCGGGCGTCGTCACGCTGGCCCGCGGCGTGCTGGTGGTCGCGGTCGCGACGCTGATCGGGCTGGACGGCCCCGGGCAGGTCGCGCTGGTGGCGCTGGCACTCGTCGCGTTCGGGCTCGACGCGGTGGACGGGATCGTCGCCCGCCGCACCGGCACCGCGAGCGAGCTGGGCGCCCGGTTCGACATGGAGACCGACGCGCTGCTGCTGCTGGTGCTGTCGGTGCACGTCGCGATCGCCTCGCACCTGTGGTGGGCGCCGGCGCTGGGCCTGCTGCGCTACGCCTTCGTCGGCGCGGCCCGGGTGCTGCCGTGGCTGCAGGGGTCGCTGCCGGTGCGCCGCTCGGCGAAGGTGGTCGCCGCGCTGCAGGGCGTCGTGCTGATCGCCGCCGCCGCCGGGCTGCTGCCCGGCACGATCGGGCACGCCGTGCTCGCGGTCGCGCTGGCGGCGCTGCTCTGGTCGTTCGGGACGTCGGTGGTCTGGCTCTGGCGGGCCGCCGACGAGCACCCGGTCCGCTGGCGGGCGGCCGGTGCCGCACTGCTCACCACGGTCTGTGCGGCGCTGGTCGCGCTCATCCTGGTGCTGCCCGGCGACCCGGTGAACATCGTGCCGGCGGCGTTCCTGCGGCTGCCGATCGAGATCGTGCTCGGCGTCGCCGTCCTGGCGCTGCTGCCCGGCCGGGCCCGCCGGATCACCGGTGCGGTGGCCGGGCTGCTGCTCGCCGTCGTCGGGCTGCTGAAGCTGTTCGACCTCGGCTTCGTGATCTTCCTGGACCGCCCGTTCGACCCGGTCGCGGACTGGGTGCTGATCGGCAACGCGCAGGAGTTCCTGCGCGGCACCCTCGGCCCGGCCGGCGCGGTGCTGGTCGCCGTCCTGGCCGGGGTGCTGGCCGTCGGGCTGCTGGTGGCGACGGCGCTGGCGGTCGTCCGGCTCGCCGGTCTGGCCGCCCGGCACCGCCGGGTCGCGCTGCCCGGCGCGGCCGCGCTCGGCACGGTCTGGCTGGTCGTGTGGGCGGTCGTCGGGGCACAGCTGGTGCCCGGCGTCCCGGTCGCCGCCGCCGATGGCGTCACCCAGCTGCGCGACCGGGCCGTCGGCATCCCGGCCGCGATCGCCGACCAGCGGTCCTTCGCCTCCGAGCTCGCCGAGGACGCCTACGCCGACGTCCCCGGCGACCAGCTGCTCGGCGCGTTGCGCGGCAAGGACGTCGTGTTCGCCGTCGTCGAGAGCTACGGGCGGACCGCGCTGGAGGACCCGGAGATGGCCCCGCGCACCACGGCGCTGCTGGACGACTCCGACCGCCGCCTCGACGACGCCGGGTTCGACTCCCGCAGCGGGTTCCTGACCTCCCCGATCAGCGGCGGCGGCAGCTGGCTGGCGCACGCGACGCTGTTCTCCGGGCTCCGGATCGACGACCAGCGCCGGCACGACGCGCTCGTCACCTCGGACCGGCTGACCCTGGTCCGGGCGTTCCGCGACGCCGGCTGGGAGACCACCGCCGTCATGCCCGGCACGACGCGGGCCTGGCCGGAGGCCGACTTCTACGGCCACCAGCGGGTGCACGCCTTCGACGGCCTGGACTACCAGGGGCCGCCGTTCAGCTGGTCCCCGATGCCGGACCAGTACGCCCTGTCGGCGTTCTCCCGGCTCGAGCACGACCGCACCGACCGCGGGCCGCTGATGGCCGAGATCGCGCTCACCTCCAGCCACGCGCCGTGGACTCCGGTGCCGCCGATGCTCGGGTGGGACGAGGTCGGCGACGGCTCGGTCTACGCCCCGTACGCCGATGACCAGCGCACCTTCGAGTCGATCTTCGCCGGGGACCCGGACGCGATCCGCGAGGACTACCTGCGCTCCACCGAGTACGCGCTGGAGGCCACTCTCGGCTGGATCGAGCGGTTCGGCGACGACGATCTCGTCGTCGTCATGCTCGGGGACCACCAGCCCGCCTCGGTGGTCACCGGCGCCGCGGCGAGCCGGGACGTCCCGGTCTCGATCATCACCCGGGACCCGGAGGTGCTCGACCGGATCGACGACTGGGACTGGTCGGCCGGGCTGCGGCCGCCGCCCGCCGCGCCGGTCTGGCCGATGGACGCCTTCCGCGACCGCTTCCTCGACGCCTACGGGCAGCCGATCCCGGCCGGACGGTGAACGTGCGGCGCCTCCCGCACGTTCACACCGGTAGCGGCCCCACGACGGCGCGACGACCCGGAGGAGACACAGTGATCGGCAGCACCCGGACCAGCAGCACCGGGACCCGTAGCGGCGGGGGACGCACCGGGGCCCGCACCGCCGGAACTCGTACCAGCGGGACCCGCACCGGCGCCGGCATCGCCACGGCCCCCAGTGCCGGGCCCCCCGGTGTCGGCCGAGAGCGCGGCCTGGCGTGACCGCCCCGCTGCAGGGTGCGGCCGGATCGCAGAGCTGCCCGCCGGACTGGCTGGCACTGCGCGAACCCGCCGACGCCGACGCCCGCTCCGCGACGCTCGCCGCCGCCCTGCGGGACGCGCTGCCACCCGGGCCGCTGCTGGTGCGCGATCTCGGCTGCGGCACCGGCTCGATGTCCCGCTGGCTCGCGCCGCTGCTGCACCGGCGCCGCGACGACCGTCCCGCGCAGGCGGACCGGCCGGCTCCGCCGGACCACCCCGCGCACCCGCACCGGTCCACCCGGCCCGCGCCGCCGGACCTGCCCGCGCCGCCGGACCAGCCCGCGCAGCCGGACCAGCCCGCGCCGCCGGACCAGCACTGGATGCTGCACGACCGCGACGCCGAGCTGCTCCGCCACGCGGTCGCCGATCTGCCCGCCGGGGTCACCGGCGAGGCCGCGCCCGGCGACCTGACCGCGCTGGACGCCACCGCGCTGGCCGGCACCTCCCTGGTCACCGCGTCGGCGCTGCTCGACATGCTGACCGCCGACGAGATCGAGGCGCTGGCCGATGCGTGCACCGGCGCCGGGGTCCCGGCCCTGCTGACGCTGTCGGTCACCGGCCGGGTCCGGTTCGATCCGGCCGATCCGCTGGACCGCGAGCTCGCCGCCGCGTTCGACGACCACCAGCGACGTGTGACCGGCGGGCGGCGCCTGCTCGGCCCGGACGCGGCCGCCGCCGCCACCGACGCGTTCACCCGCCGCGGCGCCCGGGTCCGGACCGCGGAGACACCGTGGCAGCTCGGACCGGACCGCCCCGGCCTGCTGCGCGAGTGGCTGGCCGGCTGGCTGGACGCGGCCTGCGAGCAGCGCCCGGAGCTGAACGGGCCGGCCGGGGCCTACCGGGACCGCCGGGACCGCGAGCAGGCGGCGGGGACGCTGCGGGTGACCGTCGGCCACGCGGACCTGCTGGCACTGCCCGCCTGACCGGCACCGCACCGACAGACGCACCCGGCCCACCCGGCCCACCCCGTTCACGGGCCCACCCGGCGCGATCCAGCACGCCATCGCGTCCGCACGGGATCGGCCCATCCGCACGGGATCGGATCCCGTGCGAACGCAGCGAACCCGTGCGAACCGCGGCCGGCGCCCCGCTGCCCCGGGCCGGTCGCGTGGGTCAGCGCGTCCGCGCGTCGTCCGGACCGGGGCCGGTCTCCCAGGTCACGAAGACCGAGCGGTCGTCGACCTCCGCCCCGAGCGACCGGTAGGTGGCGAGCGCCGCGACGTTGTCCCGCCCGGTCCCGGTCCACATGCCCGTGCAGCCCCGGCGACCGGCCTCCTCCCCCAGCGCACGCAGCAGCGCCGCTGCCACCCCGCGGCGGCGCCAGGGCTCCTCGACGCCCAGCTCGTAGACGAACATCTCGGGATCATCGTCCGGATGGCGCATCTCGATCCCGGACACGAAGCCGATGCCGGTGCCGTCGGCGGCCCGGGCGAGCAGCAGCAGGTGCCCCTCGCGGCGCAGGAAGTCGGCCGCGCCGTGCGCTGTCACCGGCCGGTCGAACAGGAACGCGTTCGCGACGAGCAGATCGGGATCGCGCACCCGCTCGATCGTCGGCGGACCCTCTCCCATCGGTCACCCCCTCGGTACGACGACCGCTCCCGACCCCGATCGTTGCACAGGACTGACCGAGCGTGCTAATTCTAATCCATGCGGTCAGAAAATAGCCCGACCGGTCAGAAGCGGCGTTCGGTCATCGAGGACGTCCGGCGCGCGCAGATCATCGACAGCGCCGTCGCGACCATCGCCGAACTCGGCTACGCGAACGCCTCACTGGCCCGGATCGCCGAGCACGCCGGCATCAGCAAGGGCGTGATCGCGTACCACTTCGCCGGCCGGGACAACCTGGTCGACCAGCTCGTCGAGCACCTGTACCGGGAGATCACCGAGTTCGTCGTGCCGCACATCCAGCGCGAGACGACCGCGGTCGGGCGGCTGCGCGCCCGGATCATCGCCGTCGGCGGCTACGTCGGCGCGCACCGGGCCGAGATGGTCGCGCTGGCCGAGATCCTCAACAACCTCCGCGACGCGCAGGGCCGGCTGCGCTACGGCGACGAGTTCAACGAGCCGCTCTACCGCGGCATGGAGGAGATGTTCCGGGCCGGCCAGGAGTCCGGCGAGCTGCGCCGGTTCGACACCCGGGTGATGGCGGTGACCGTCCAGGCCGCCATCGACTCGATGGTCGCCTACGCCGACAGCTATCCCGATCACGACGTCGACGCGCACGCCACCGAGCTGGCCGACCTGTTCGAGCACGCCGTCGGCGCCACACCGCACCAGCACAGGGGGGAACCATGACCACCGACCACGCACGGTCGCCCGCACCGCCCGGCACGGCCGGGCCCACCGGCCGGATACCGGGGCCGGACCTCGCCCGGGGGATCATGCTGTTGCTGATCGTCCTGGCGAACACCCCGTACTACCTCTACGGACGACCGCACGGCGGGATGGGCGCGCACCCGGTCGACGGATCGGTCGCCGACCGGATCGTCCAGGCCGTCCTGATCACCACGGTGGACCTGCGGGTCTATCCGATGTTCGCGTTCCTGTTCGGCTACGGCCTGGTGATGATCCTGCGACGGCAGCGCCGCGCCGGGCTCTCCGACGACGAGGCACGACGGCTGCTGCGTCGCCGCAACCTGCTGCTGGTCGCGTTCGGCGCGATGCACGCCCTGCTGCTGTGGGGCGGCGACGTGCTGGGTGCCTACGGCCTGTGCGGGCTGGTGCTGGTGTGGCTGTTCCTGCGCCGGTCGGACCGGACGCTGCTGGTCTGGGCCGGCGTCGGCACCGGGCTGCTCGCGCTGCTCGCGGCACTGTCGGCACTGGAGGGGCTCGCCGTGCTGGCCGGGGAGCAGCCGCCGAACGACCTGGGTTCCGTGGTCACCGTGCTGGCGCGGGCGAGCGTGTCCGACCCGGACGTCCTCGGCGCCGCGCTGGCACGGATGACGATGTGGCCGCTGCAGGTGCTGGTGATCCAGGGTCCCGTCGGGATGGTCGTCCCGGTGTCGATCCTGCTCGGGTTCTGGGCCGCCCGCCGCGGCGTGCTGGAGCGCCCGCAGGAGCACCGGCGGCTGCTGTGGATCACCGCCGTCGGCGGCATCTCGATCGGCTGGCTCGGCGGGCTGCCGCTCGCGCTGAACCACATCGGGGTGCTCGACGCGCTGTCTCCGGCGATGTCGTCGTTCGCGATGCCGCAGATGCTCACCGGACTGGCCTGCGGCCTCGGTTACGTCGCGGTGTTCGGGCTGGTCGGCGGCCGGTTCGCGGACCGGCCGCCCGGGCCGCTCGGCGGCGCGCTGACCGCGGTCGGGAAGCGGTCGCTGAGCTGCTACCTGGCCCAGTCGGTGCTGTGCGCCCCGCTGCTCGCGGCCTGGGGCCTGGGTCTCGGCGGGAGCCTCGGCAGCGCGGCGACGGCCGCGTTCGCGATCGGGGTCTGGCTGCTCACGGTGCTGTGGGCGGTCGCGCTGGAACGGCGCGGCGCTCCCGGCCCGGCCGAGGCGCTGCTCCGGCGACTGGCCTACGGTCCCCCGGCGCCGGCGCCGGCGCCGGCCACCACCTGATCGGTCCGCACGGGTTCCCGCCGTTCGCACGGCATCGGATCCCGTGCGGACACACCGATCCCGTGCGGACACCGGTCCCGTGCGGACCCGGCCGGCGGGGCGCGGGCGGGGCGGGGCGCGGCGGGGACGGTGCGGGCGGGGACGGTGCGGGCGGGGCGCGGCGCGGCGCGGGCGGGCTGCTACCGGAGGTCCGGCGCCGGGACGGCGCCCCACGGCCCGACCGAGCCGGTCACCGCCGCGACCGAGCGGTCCAGCTCGCCGGCGACGTCGAGCCCACCGACCACCTCCAGCAGCGCGTTCGCCGCGATCGAGTTCGGCTGCCTGCCCGGGATCACGATGCCCACCGCGGGCTGCGGGCTCGGCTCGGCCAGCGGGATCGTCGTCATCCCCTCCGGGATGCCGAACGCGTGCAGCCAGGTGTGCGCGATGATGCTGGAGCACGCCCCGCCCGCGGCGTGCGCGTAGAGGCCGTCGACGGTGTTCGTCTCGACGGCCGGGGTCAGCCGGGTGCCCGCCGCGGCGGCCGCGTGCTCCAGGATCCGGCGGTTCTGCATGCTGGTGTCGAGCATGCACAGCGGCAGCGCCGCGATGTCGCTCCAGCGCACCGTCGGCCGCCCGGCGGCCGGCCCGTCGGCCGGGGTGAGCAACAGGTAGTGCTCGCGGTAGAGCGGGACGGCCGCGGTGGCCTCCGGGGTGTGCGGGTCGAGGTAGGTCAGTCCGACGTCGATCTCGAACTCCTCCAGCTTGCGGAGGATCTCGGTCGACGACAGCGCCTCGATCCGCACGCCGGCCTGCGGATGGCGCTCCCGGAACGGCGTGGTCACCAGCGGGCTCGGCGGCACCGCGGTCGGGATCGCGCCGATCCGCAGGGTGCTGGTCAGCTCGTCGCGCATCCGGTCCAGGTCGTTCCGGAGCCCGTCGCGTTCGGCGAGGATCCGGTGCGCCCACGCGACGACCCGGCGGCCCTCGTCGGTGAACCCGGCGAACCGGCGGCCGCGCTGCACGATCGTCACGCCCAGCTCGCGTTCCAGCTTCCGGATCGCCGCGGACAGCGCGGGTTGGCTGGCGTGGCTGGCCGCTGCGGCCCGGCCGAAGTGCTGCTCCCGGGCCAGCGCCACCACGTACTCCAGCTGGCGGATCAGGATGTCGGGCGGCATCACACGAGTCTAACCAGCTGTGATCGACGTTACTTATCAACGGATCGACAGGTCGACTCACAGGACTCTTGTCGATGCGTCTCCCTCTTGACAACGTGTGAGGAGCATCACTGGCGATGGGGAGGCACATGTCTGACGTGGCACTGGACACCGGACGGGCCGCCGCCGTCCGGGAGATCGCCGCGGGCCTGTCCGGCGAGCGCGGCGCCCTGATGCCGATCCTGCACCGGGTGGTCGAGGAGATCGGCCACATCACGCACGCCGACACGGCGGTGATCGCCGAGGTGCTCAACCTCTCCGAGGCCGAGGTGCACGGCGTCGCCACGTTCTACAAGGACTTCCGGCGCACCCCCGCCGCGGAGTGCGTCGTGCAGATCTGCCGCGCCGAGGCCTGCCAGGCGGTCGGCGCGAACGAGCTCGTCGAGCACGCCACCGGCACGCTCGGCATCGCGATGGACGCCCGCACCGACGACGGCACCTACGAGCTGGAGCAGATCTTCTGCCTCGGCAACTGCGCGCTCGGCCCGGCCGTCACCGTCGACGGCCGGCTGCACGGCCGGGTCACCCCCGACCGGTTCGACGCGCTGTTGCAGGAGCGGGCCCGATGAGCGCCCCGGTGACGGTGTACGTCCCGGCCGACTCCGCGGCCCGCTCGGTCGGCGCCGACGAGGTCGCCGACGCGCTCACCGCGGCCGCCGCCGGCGCCGGGCGGGAGATCCGGATCGTCCGCAACGGCTCCCGCGGCATGCTCTGGCTGGAGCCGCTGGTCGAGATCGACACCGACGGCGGCCGGATCGCCTACGGGCCGGTGACCGCCGCCGACGTCGCCGGGCTGGTCGACGACGGGATGCTCGACGGCGCGGCCACCCGGCTCTGCCACGGCCGCACCGACGACATCGACTGGCTGTCCTCCCAGCAGCGGGTCACCTTCCGCCGGGTCGGCGTGATCGATCCGCTGAACATCGAGGACTACCTCCGGCACGGCGGGTTCGCCGGGCTCGACCGGGCCCTGCAGATGTCGCCGGCCGAGGTCGTCGAGACCGTCACCGAGTCCGGCCTGCGCGGCCGCGGCGGCGCGGGCTTCCCGGCCGGGATCAAGTGGAAGACCGTGCACGACGCCCCGGCCGGGCTGAAGTTCGTCTGCGCGAACGCCGACGAGGGCGACTCCGGCACGTTCGCCGACCGGATGCTGATGGAGGGTGACCCGTTCACCCTGATCGAGGGCATGACCATCGCCGCGTACGCGGTGGGCGCCACCGAGGGCTACATCTACCTGCGCTCGGAGTACCCGGACGCGGTCCGCGTGATGCGCCAGGCCATCGAGATCGCCTACTCCCGCGGCCGGCTGGGCGAGCGGATCGCCGGCAGCGACCTGTCGTTCGACCTGTTCGTCCGGGTCGGCGCCGGTGCCTACATCTGCGGTGAGGAGACCTCGATGCTGGAGAGCCTCGAGGGCAGGCGCGGCACGGTCCGGGCGAAGCCACCGATCCCCGCGCTGGAGGGGCTGTTCGGCAGGCCGACGGTCGTCAACAACGTGCTGACCCTGGGCTCCGTCCCGATGATCATGGCCGACGGCCCGGCCGCCTACCAGGAGCTGGGCGTCGACCGGTCCCGCGGCACCCAGGTGTTCCAGCTGGCCGGCAACATCCGCCGGGGCGGGATCGTGGAGACCGCGTTCGGCATCACGCTCGGCGAGCTGGTCGAGGGCTACGGCGGCGGCAGCGCGTCCGGCCGGCCGGTGCGCGCCGTGCAGGTCGGCGGCCCGCTGGGCGCCTACCTGCCGACCACCCGGTTCGACCTGCCGATGGACTACGAGGGGTTCGCCGCGGCGAACGCGATGATCGGGCACGGCGGCGTGGTGGTGTTCGACGACACCGTCGACATGGCCCGCCAGGCCCGGTTCGCGATGGAGTTCTGCGCGATCGAGTCCTGCGGCAAGTGCACGCCGTGCCGGGTCGGCGCGGTGCGCGGCGTCGAGACCATCGACAAGATCATCGGCGGGGTCGACCGGGAGCGGAACCTGCTCCTGCTGGACAGCCTCTGCGACACCATGACCAAGGGCTCGCTGTGCGCGATGGGCGGCCTCACCCCGATGCCGGTGCGCAGCGCCGTCACCGACTTCGCCGAGGACTTCGACCGGCCGCCGGTGCACACCGGACTGCCGGTTCCCGACAAGTTCGCCGCCGACACCGCCGCCCGCAACGCGGCACTGATGGGCACGGAGGAGTAGCGATGGCCCTGCTCAAGGAGACCGACCACGGCACCCCGGCCCGCACCTCGGACACCACGGTCACCGTCGAGATCGACGGCCACACCGTCGAGGTCCCGGCGGGCACCTCGGTGATGCGCGCGGCCGCCGAGGCCGGCATCACCATCCCGAAGCTGTGCGCGACCGACTCGCTCGAACCGTTCGGCTCCTGCCGGCTGTGCCTGGTCGACATCGAGGGCGGCAAGGGCACCCCGGCCAGCTGCACCACCCCGTGCGCGGACGGCATGACGGTGTCCACCCAGACCCCGGAGCTGGCCGAGCTGCGCCGCGGCGTGATGGAGCTCTACATCTCCGACCATCCGCTGGACTGCCTGACCTGCCCGGCCAACGGCGACTGCGAGCTGCAGGACATGGCGGGTGTGGTCGGGCTGCGCGACGTCCGCTACGGCTACGAGGGCGCGAACCACCTCGACGAGGGCAAGGACACGTCGAACCCGTACTTCGACTACGACCCCAGCAAGTGCATCGCCTGCTCGCGCTGCGTCCGCGCCTGCGACGAGGTGCAGGGGACCCTGGCGCTCACCATGGAGGGCCGCGGCTTCGACAGCCGGATCGTGCCCGGCGGCGCACCGGACTTCCTGTCCTCGGAGTGCGTCTCCTGCGGTGCCTGCGTGCAGGCCTGCCCGACGTCGACGCTGCAGGAGAAGTCGGTCGTCGATCTCGGCATGCCGAACCGGACGGTGCTCACCACCTGCGCCTACTGCGGCGTCGGCTGCTCGTTCAAGGCCGAGCTGCGCGGCGACCAGCTGGTCCGGATGGTGCCGTACAAGGACGGCGGCGCCAACGAGGGGCACAGCTGCGTCAAGGGGCGGTTCGCGTTCGGCTACGCCGACCATCCGGACCGGCAGCTGTCGCCGATGATCCGCGACTCGATCGACGACGAGTGGCGGGTCGTCGACTGGGACACCGCGCTCGGCGAGGTTGCCCGCCGGTTCTCCGCGATCCGCGACGAGGTCGGCCAGGGCGCGATCGGCGGGATCACCTCGTCCCGGACGACGAACGAGGAGGTCTACGCGGTCCAGAAGATGGTCCGCGGGGCGTTCGGCAACAACAACGTCGACACCTGCGCCCGGGTCTGCCACTCCCCCACCGGCTACGGCCTGAACCAGACCTTCGGCACCTCGGCCGGCACCCAGACGTTCGCCTCGGTCGAGCACAGCGACGTGCTGCTGGTGATCGGCGCCAACCCGACCGACGCGCACCCGGTGTTCGCGTCCCGGATGAAGCGCAGGCTGCGGGCCGGCGCGCAGCTGATCGTCGCCGATCCGCGCCGGATCGACCTGGTCCGCTCGCCGCACATCGAGGCCGCGCACCACCTGCAGCTGCAGCCGGGCACCAACGTGGCGCTGGTCAACGCGATGGCGCACGTGGTGGTGACCGAGGACCTGACGGACCGGGAGTTCCTCGACGCCCGCTGCGAGGGCCTCGACGAGTACCTTGAGTTCATCTCCTCGCCGGAGAACTCGCCGGAGATCCTGGAGGAGGTGATCGGCGTCCCCGCCGAGGAGGTCCGGGCGGCGGCCCGGCTGTTCGCCACCGGCGGCAACGGCGCGATCTACTACGGCCTCGGCGTCACCGAGCACTCGCAGGGCTCGACGATGGTGATGGGCATGGCCAACCTGGCGATGCTGACCGGCAACATCGGCCGCGAGGGCGTCGGGGTGAACCCGCTGCGCGGCCAGAACAACGTGCAGGGCTCCTGCGACATGGGCTCGTTCCCGCACGAGCTGCCCGGCTACCGGCACATCGGCACCGAGTCGGTGCGCGACATCTACGAGCAGCTGTGGGGCACCACCCTGGACCCGCACCCCGGGCTGCGGATCCCGAACATGTTCGACGCCGCCGTGCGCGGCACCTTCCGCGGGCTGTTCGTGCAGGGCGAGGACATCGCCCAGTCCGACCCGAACACCCGGCACGTGGAGGAGGCGCTCACCGCGCTGGACTGCCTGGTCGTGCAGGACCTGTTCCTCAACGAGACGGCCCGGTTCGCGCACGTCTTCCTGCCCGGGACGTCCTTCCTGGAGAAGGACGGCACCTTCACCAACGCCGAGCGGCGGATCAACCGGGTGCGGCCGACGACGGCGCCGCGCACCGGCAAGCACGAGTGGCAGGTGGTCAGCGAGATCGCCGGCCTGATGGGCTTCGACATGGGCTGGGCGAGCTCGTCGGACATCATGGACGAGATCGCCGCGACCACCCCGACGTTCGCCGGGGTCAGCCACCGGCACCTCGACGAGGTCGGCTCGGTGCAGTGGCCGTGCAACGACGCCGCCCCGCTGGGCACGCCGATCATGCACGTCGACGGCTTCGCCCGCGGCAAGGGCAAGCTCATGCCCACCACCTACGTGCCGACGCTGGAGCGCAGCACCCGGCGCTACCCGCTGATCCTGACCACCGGCCGGATCCTCAGCCAGTACAACGTGGGCGCCCAGACCCGGCGCACCGCGAACTCGTCCTGGCACGCCGAGGACGTGCTGGAGATCCACCCGCACGACGCGGAGGACCGCGGGATCTCCGGCGGCGAGTTCGTCGAGATCAGCTCCCGGGTCGGTTCGACGCGGCTGCGCGCCCGGCTGTCGGACCGGATGCCGGTCGGCGTCGTCTACACGACGTTCCACCATCCGGTCTCCGGGGCGAACGTGGTGACCACGGAGAACTCCGACTGGGCGACGAACTGCCCGGAGTACAAGGTCACCGCGGTGCAGGTGGCGCTGCGGGTGGCGGCCGAGGCCGGGACCGAGGACGCCGGGCACACCGCCGCCGTCGCCGTGGCGGGTGACTGACGATGTCCGGCACCACCACCCCGGAACTGCGGATGGCGCACGAGATCGCCCGCCAGTTCGCCGGCCGCCCGCACGACGAGGCGGTCGGGACGATCGCCGGTCACCTGCGCAAGTTCTGGGCGCCGGCGATGATCGCCAACCTGGTCGAGGAGGCGGACCGGGGCGCGGACCTGGACCCGCTGGTGGCGGGGGTCGTCGCGGAGCTGCGGTGACCGACGTCCGGCGCCCGACGCTGTCGCGCCGGTCGTTCCGCCCGGCCCGTCACAGCGTGAACCGGTCGGTGAGCTGCAGCCGGATCCCGGCCAGCGGACCGCCGACCTGCTGGAGCCGCCCGCCGACGGCCAGCGTCCCGAGATCGACGGCCGCGAAGCCGATCTCCTCGATCAGTCCGGCGACCACGGCCTTCGGCCCGGCGTGGTCGCCGGAGACGAACAGCACGGTGCGGGCCTTCCCGGCGGGCGGATCGGCGAGCCAGGCCATCGGCGCCGAGTTGAACGCCTTGACCACCCTGGCCCCGGGCGCGAGATCGGCGACGATCTCGCTGGAGGTGCGCCCGGAGATGTCGCCCAGCGCGAGCGGCGCGGTGCCGGTGAAGCGGTTGGTGGCGTCGACGAGCACGCGATCGGCCCAGCTCGGGATCGCCGACAGCGCCTTCTGCACGTTGGGCCAGTCCACCGCCAGCACGACGATGTCCTGCTCGGCGGCCTGCTGCGGGGTGCCCGCCGCGGCGCCCGGTCCGAGCCCGGCGACCAGCGGGGCCAGCGACTCCGGGTCGCGCGAGCTGCTGAGCACGACCCGGTGCCCGCGCGGCAGCACGTGTCCGGCGACGGTGGTGGCGACCTGGCCGGCGCCGATGATTCCGATGTTCACGGTGATCTCTCCCCACGACGGTCCGGACCGGGAGCACCTCGCTCCGGGCGGCCGCCATCGATATTGACCGATCGGTCCATATCCGGCAAGGGTCGTGCCGCACACCCCACATCTGGTGGTCCGTGCGGTCCAGAACTCGTATCGTGGCGGCGTGCCCCGGCCCCGCGAGTTCGACGAGGACCGGGTCGTCCTGGCCATCCGCGACGAGTTCTGGGACAAGGGCTACGCGGCGACGTCGATGGACGACCTGCTGCGGGTGAGCGGGCTGGGCAAGGGCAGCCTGTACGGGGCGTTCGGCGACAAGCGCAGCCTGTTCCTGCGGGTGCTGCGCGACTACGACGACGCGAACCTGCGGATGCTGCGCGAGCGCCTGGCCTCCGCGGAGCGCGGGATCGACGTCGTGCGCGAGTTCGTGCTCGGCCCGGCCGGCGACCCGACCGGCGCGGCCGCACGCCGGGGCTGCCTGCTCGCCAACACCAACGCCGAGCTCGCCGTCAGCACCCCCGACGTGGCGGCCGAGGCCCGCCGCACCTACGAGGGGGTCACCGCCGTGCTCGCCGCCGCGCTCGAGCGGGCGCAGCGCGAGGGCGACCTCGATCCCGGCGTCGACGCCGGGACGGTCGCCGGCACGGTCCTCGCCACCCAGCTCGGCATCGTCGCGCTCGGGCGGACCGGGATGGATCCCGGCACACTCGGCGCGACGGCCCGATCCGCCCTGGCGCGGCTGCTGCCCGCCGCGCCGTAGCCGCGACGGGTGCACCGGCGCGGGCGGACCGGCCCCGGCCGGCGATCCGCGCCGGCACCGGCTCGGACAGCAGCGACCCGGACAGCACCGGCCCGGACAGCACCGACTCGGGCCCGCGGCAGACGGCGGGAGGTCGCCGAGCAGGTGGGCGGTCAGCCGGAGCCGGTCCGCCACGCGGCGACCGCGTCGCTCACCCGGCGTCCGTGCGTCGCCGACAGGTCGCGCTCCCGGTACGGCGACCGGCTGCCGCGGGCGATCGGCGCGCTGTCCTGCACCGCGTCGGCGAGCCGGTGCAGGTACTCGCGCCCCTGCCCGCGCAGGCCGCGGATCTCGGTCCCGTCCAGCGCCAGCAGCACCGAGTAGCCGACCGGGCCGTGGTTGCAGTGCACGTCGAGCAGCAGCCGGCCGTCGTCGTCGAGCAGGAACCAGTGGTGCGGCTCGTGATCGACGACCCGCATCGCGGGATCAGCCGCCGCCGGCCGGCCGGGACCGGACCTGCGGCCGGGTCCCGTCGCCGAGGTCCGGATCCGGGAGGACGCCGTCCGGGTCGACGACGGCGACGGTGTGCCCGTCCAGCGCGAGCCGGCGCAGGCCCTCCAGCGTCATCCGCCGCCCGACGTCGGAGAACCGGTCGACCCGGGACAGGTCGAGCACGATCTCGGAGTCGTCGACCGGCATCTCGGCGAGCCGGTGCAGCACCGCCTCCGCCCCGGAGAACTGCACGACGCCCTGCAGCGCGACGACCGTCGTGTCGCCGTCCGGCCGGATCCCGCGCAGCACGGTCGAGCCGTACGGCTCGGCCTGCATCAGGTGCATGCCCATGTCGCGGGAGAGCCGCTCGCAGATCGCGACGCCGCGCACGCTGTTGCCGTGCCCGTCCAGCCGCGGGGACACGGTGGCGAGCCCGAGCTGGCCGGGCAGCGCGCCGATCAGACCGCCGGCGACGCCGCTCTTGGCCGGGATGCCGACCCGGACCAGCCAGTCCCCGGCGCCGTCGTACATGCCCGAGCCGGCCATCACCGACAGCGTGCGACGGGCCACGTCGGCGGGCACCACCCGTCGTCCGGTGACCGGATGGACGCCGGCGTTGGCCAGCGTCGCGCCCATCACCGCCAGGTCGCGGACGGTCACGTTCACCGCGCACTGGCGGGTGTAGCCGTCGACGACCTCGGCGGCCGGCTCGCCGAGCACCCGGTAGTTGCGCAGCATGTGCGCGATCGCGAGGTTGCGGTCGGCGGTGTCCATCTCGGACCGGTACACCGACTCGTCGACGGACAGCCGCCGCCCGGCCAGCTCGGAGAAGAAGTCCAGGATCCGCTCGACGCGGGCGGCGCCGGTGGCGTCCGGCCCCACCAGCAGGTGGTGCACGGCGATCGCCCCGGCGTTGATCATCGGGTTCTTCGGGCGGTGCGTCCCGCCCTCCAGCGACAGCTCGTCGAACGCCTCGCCGGACGGTTCGACGCCGACCGTCGCGTCCACCACCTCGGTGCCGCGGTCGGCGAGCGCGGCGGCGTAGGCGAACGGCTTGGAGATCGACTGGATGGAGAACTCGACGTCGGCGTCGCCGGCCGCGTAGGTGCGCCCGGCGACCGTCGTGACGGCGACGCCGAGCACCTCCGGATCGGCCTGCGCCAGGTCCGGGATGTAGTCGGCGACCGCGCCGGAGCGGTCGCCCGCGACGCCGTCGAGGACCTCGGCCAGGTAGTCGGGGACGGGCGTGCGCATCAGCTGCCGCCCGATCCGGCGGCCGCGCTCTGCTGCTCCCACAGGGACAGCACGACGGCGACCACGAACAGCTGCACCGGCAGGCTCAGGCCGGGCAGCTCGGCCTCGGCGCCGCCGCGCCACCAGCTCAGCCTGCGGACCGAGCCGAGGGTCCGCCCGCCCTCGACGAGCAGCTGCTCGGAGCGCCAGATCGAGGCCCGCCGGAACTCGTAGGACCGGCCGTCGGCGGTGACCGTCCAGCGCTTGCGGGCGACCCGCTCGGCCGTGGCGACCACCGCGCCCGGCCCGGCCGCGCCGCCGGTCTCGTCGGTCAGGGTGTAGGTGCTGCGGAAGGCCCGCGTCCCGATCCGGTACTCGCGCCCGTCGACCGTCATCCGGCCGCCGGATCGCCACCAGTGCGAGCTGAACGTGGTGACCGGCGTGCCGTCCACGGTGAACGCATAGGCGCTGCGCCACGGACTGGTCTTCTCGGCGCGCAGCACGTCCGGTATCGAACCACCGGCGCCGGCCGGAGCACCAGCGGGCGCGCCGTCCCCCGCGCCCGGCTCAGGAACGCGGCGGCGCCCACGAGGCACGCCCGTCACCGTCGATCGGGATCGGCGGCCCGCCGGTCACCCCGGGCCGGACGACGGTCTCCACCAGGCCCCGGACCCGGGCCGCCACCTCGCGCCCGGCCCGGCCGCCGTCGCCCACCACGAGGCCCTGGGCGTCGAGGCCCGCGGCGTGCGCGAGATCGACCGCCCGCGGCGCGTACAGCTCCTGGGTGACCACGACGGCCGTCCCGACCCCGAAGATCTCGTGCGCGCGGCGCATCGTCTGCCAGGTGCTGAAGCCCGCGTAGTCGGTGAAGACGTCCTCCGGCGGCACCCCGAGCGCGAGCGCGGCGTCGCGCATCGCACCCGGCTCGTCGTAGGAGATCCGGCTGTTGTCGCCGGACATCAGCAGCGCGTCCACCGTGCCGCTGCGGTACAGCTCGACCGCCGCGCCGACCCGCTCCCCCACGATGGTGCCGAGGGTGCCGTCGTCCTCCACCAGCGATCCGGGCACGATCACCACCTGGGCCGGGCGCAGCTGCGCCGGGTCGCGGAGCACGTCGTCGGCGGTGCGCCCGAGGACGACCAGGTTCGCCAGCGCGACGGCCAGCGCCCCGAGCAGGACGGCGGCGCCGACGGCGAGCGGTGTGCGGGACCGCGGGCGCCGGACGGATCGGCTCACGACGGAGGGTGGAGCGGGGCCGGCCGCTGCATCGTCACGTTCCCCGATGCTAGCGGGACCGGCCGCCGCCCCGCCGCGCGCTGCGCGGGTGCTGCGCCGGCGCCTACCGGATCCGCAGCTCGCGGCGCAGGACCTTCCCGCTGACCGTCTTCGGGATCTCGTCGAGGATCTCCACCTGCCGCGGGTACTTGTAGGCGGCCATCCGCTCCCGGGTGAAGGCGACGAGCTCCTCGGGCGTGACCGTGGCGCCGCCCCGCAGCGAGACGAACGCCTTGACCGTCTCCCCGCGGTACTCGTCCGGCACCCCGACGACGGCGGCCTCCCGCACCCCGGGGTGCTCGTAGAGGACGTCCTCGACCTCGCGCGGCCAGATCTTGTAGCCGCCCGCGTTGATCTGGTCCTTCTTGCGGTCGACGATGTAGAACCAGCCGTCGGCGTCCATGTACCCGACGTCGCCGGTGTGCAGCACGCCCCCGGGCAGCGCGGTCGCGGTCTCGTCCGGCTTGTTCCAGTAGCCGGCGACGACCTGGGGCCCCTCGGTGACCAGCTCGCCGATCTCGCCGGCCGGCAGCTCCCGGCCGTCCTCGTCGACGACCCGGACCATCGTGTTGTAGGTGGGCACGCCCACCGACAGCGCCCCGGACGCCGGATCGACCGGGGCCTCGGCGTGGAAGGGCACCCCGTGCGAGGGGGACGTCGTCTCGGTCAGCCCGTAGATGTTGTGGATGTAGTGGCCGAACGTGGCCCGGAAGGCCTCCACGGTGCTCGGCGGGATCGGCGCGCCACCCGAGTAGATCTTGGTGAACGACGCCAGCTTGGCCGGGTCGACGTCCGGCACGTTCATCAGTGCGATGAAGACGGTGATCGAGCCGACGGTGAACGTCGCCCGCTCCGCCGCGATGGTGTCGACGGCCAGAGCCGGGTCCAGCCGGTACATCAGCACCAGCGGCGCCCCGGTCAGCAGCGAGATCGCGATGTGCCCGACCAGCCCGGTGATGTGGAACAGCGGGGCGACGCCGAGCACCACGTCGTCCGGGCCGATGCCGATCCAGTCCCGGTAGGTGCGGGCGTTGAACACCACGTTGCGGTGGGTCGTCATCGCGCCCTTCGGCGGGCCGGTCGTCCCCGAGGTGTAGGTCAGGAAGGCGATGTCGTCCGGCCCGAGCTCGACCCGGGGCGGCGCGCTGCCGGCGTAGCGGTCGAGCAGCCCGGCGAGGTCGAGGGTGCCCGGGCACTCGATGCGCTGTACACCGGCCAGCACCGCGGGCTCGTCGCCGGACCGGTACTCCAGCTCCGAGGTGGTGATCACGGTGCGCACCGCGGTGCCGCCGACCACCGCGGCCGCCACGTCGCGGTACAGCGACTGCAGCGCCACCAGCACGGTCGCCCCGGAGTCGGTGAGCAGCTCGGTGAGCTCGCGTTCGCGGTTCATCGGGTTGATCGACACGGCGATGCCGCCGGCCTTCCAGGTCCCGATCTGGGCGATGACGAACTGCGGGACGTTCTGCGCGAAGATGGCCAGCCGCTCGCCGGGGGCGAACCCCTCCGCGGCCAGTGCGGCCGCGAAGGAGTCGGTGAGCCGGTCGAGCTCGGCGAAGGTGATCCGGCCGTCGAAGTAGCGGATCGCGTCGGTGCCCGGTGTCCGGGCCGCGGTCGCCCGGAACATCTCCAGCGCGTTGTCGTACTCCGGTTCGATCGCGGCCGGCTGGCCCGGGTCGTACCGGGCCAGCCAGGGCTTGTCGTCGTACACGCTCATCGGATCGGGCTCACCGGATCACGACGGGATTGACCGGGGCGCCGGTGCCCTCGACGACGTTCAGCGGGGCCGCGGTGTAGAGGAAGTCCCACCGGCCGTCGGCCGCGCAGGCCTCGGCGAGCTTGTCCAGCAGGACGATCTCGGTGAGCACGATGCCGAGGTTGCGCATCAGGGCGCAGTGCAGCGGCAGCATCACGCCCGACACCGGGTCCTTGGTGACCTCGTTGGCGATGGTGTCGGTGACCAGGTTCGGGATCTCCCGGCGGTGGAACCACTCGACGAGCTCGCGCGAGTAGGTCAGGCCCGGCTCGACGAAGTCGGCGTAGAACTCCTCCGCCGGGACCGAGTAGAAGTAGGCCAGGAAACCGGTGCGGATCAGCAGGACGTCGCGCTGCCCGATCTCCACGCCCTGGGCCTTCGCGGCCGCCTCGAGATCGGTGTGGTCGAAGGTCTCGCCCTTGTCGAGCCACGGCTTGCCGCGGTGGCGCGCCATGTCGATCAGCACCCCGCGGCCCGCCACCCCGCGCTCGGCGATGGCCTGCACGGACGCCTTCTTCATGCCGTCGACGGTGTCGCGCGCGTCGTAGCCGTTCCAGATCTTGCCGTCGTACCAGACGTGCCCCAGCGCGTCGTACTGCGTGGAGCCCTGCAGGAAGATCTCCGCCTTGTCGTCGGCGTAGTGCAGGCCGCCGGGGAACGCCGGGGCGCCCTCCTTGCCCTCGTCCCACGACGACTCGTCGAGCACGTTGGTGCGGTTGATGCTCTCCCGGCCGGGGAAGACCGGATCGCCGTGCGGGTGCCCCATCGGCGCCTGCAGCGGGAAGACCTCGCCGGACCGGACGTACCGCACCCCGCGCAGGACCTGTTCGGCGTCGAGGTAGTTCAGGGCGCCCACCTCGTCGTCGGGACCCCACCGGCCCCAGTTGCTGAGGGCGTCGTCGCCGAGGAGTTCCCGCATCGTGGGCACGTCGGACATACCGTCTCCTTCTACGCTGAAGTGATCACCGAGAACCAGAACGCTCGGTCGGTGGATGTTCAGGATCATGCAGAGCACGGCAGGCGGCGTCAAGAGTGACACCCGACCAGCGGCAGAATGGCCCGGACGGGCCCGGAGGGTGCGCCCTGCGCGGCAACCGGTCGGGACGACCGGTTCAGCTTAACTGAACTTCGGAGGGGGTCGGCGGGACGTGCCGCATCATGTCCAGCGCGAGCGAGGCGTAGCGGCGGGCGAGCTCGGCCGGCCCGGTCGCCGCGGCCTCCGGGGACCCCGGGAACCAGTACGGCAGCGCCAGGCACATCGTCGTGATCGCCCTGGTCGTGGTCCGCACGTCGGCCGCGGTGAACCGGCCGAGCCGGACCGCGACCGAGGCCGCCTGCTCCAGCAGGTCCGGCACCCGGCGCTGCAGGGCCACCAGCCGCTCGCGGTTCGGCTCCTCGACGCTGCGCAGCTCCGACAGCACGAGCGAGGCGAGCTCGGCGCGCTCGGAGTGGAACAGCGCGAGCGCCTCCACCATGGCGGCGAACCGCCCGGCCGGATCCGCGGTCTCCCGGCCGGCGGCGGCGACCCGCCACTCGAGGTCCTGCAGGGCGATCTCGAGCAGCGCCACCAGCAGCCGCTGCTTGCTCGGGTAGTGGTGGTACAGCCCGGGGACGCTGATGTCGGCGCCGGTGGCGATCACCCGCATGGTGGCGCCGTGGTACCCGGTCTCGTTGAGGACCTCGACCGCCGAGCTGAGCACCGGATCGAGCTCGAGCGGGGCGAAGACCCGCCACTGCCCGGCGCCCGGTGTCTCCGGTGGCGCGGCGCGGCCGGTCCCGTCGTCGGGGGGCGGTGCCTCGAGCAGCCGCGCCGCGGGCACGTCCAGGCAGCGGGCGATCTGCTGCAGGCGTTCGATCGTGAGCCCGACCTTGTCGTTCTCGATCGCGCTCATGGTCCCGACGCTGACGCCCAGCTCGGCGGCCAGCCGGCGGAGCGTGATCCCGGCACGCCGGCGGGCGGCTCGGACCGAGCCGCCCCCCGCCGACGGTTCAGGCATGCTGAACAGCATACGGGTGGTCCCCGTCGTACACTGCGGGCCGTGCGACCCGGCCCGGTCGATCCGCCCTCCGGTCGTGGACGGTGAGCGTCTACGAGCGGCGTCCCTGGCTGGCCAGGTACCCGCCGGGGCTGGCGCGGACGCTGCGCCGCGAGCACGACTCGCCGGCGGCCGCGTTCGCCGCCGCGGTGCGGGCCGCGCCAGGCGCCGCGGCGATCCGCTACTTCGGCACCACCCTCAGCTGGTCCGAGCTCGATCACGCCTCCGACGCCGTGGCCGCGCTGCTCGTCGCCCGCGGGTTCGCCCCCGGCGACCGCCTCGCGCTGTGCCTGCAGAACGACCCGGCGTTCGTGATCGGGCTCCTCGGCGCGTGGAAGGCCGGCGGGGTGGCCGCGCTGGTCAGCCCGATGAGCAAGCAGCGCGAGCTGGAGTTCGCCGTGGCGGACTACGCGCCGACCGCGCTGCTGGCGCTCGACGACCTCTACGAGGAGGTGATCCGCGCCGTGCTGGCCCGCCCCGGGAACACCGTGCACACGGTGATCACCGCCTCCCCGCTGGACGGTCAGCCGCAGCCGGACGGCCGGCTGTTCGACGGCGCCGTCGCGCGCCGCCCCGGTGACACCCTCGATCTCGGCGCGCTGGTCGCCTCGTACGCCGGATCCCCGCCGGCCCTCGTCCCGCCGCGGCCGGACGAGGTCGCGGTGCTCGCCCCGTCGTCCGGCACGACCGGCGCCCCGAAGGCCGCCATGCTGACCCACGGCTCGCTCGCCCACAACGCGCAGACCTACCGGGACTGGACCGGCCTGCGCCCCGGCGAGCCGATCCTGGCGACGGCGCCGCTGTTCCACGTCACCGGCCTGGTCGGCGCGGTGCTCCTGGCGTTCGTGCTCCGCTCGCCGCTGGTGCTGACCCACCGCTTCCACCCGGGCGTCGTGCTCGACGCCGTCCGCGCGCACCGGCCGGCCTTCACGGTCGCCGCGGTGACCGCCTACATCGCCCTCGCCGACGAGCCGGGGACCGGCCCCGCCGATCTCGCCTCGCTGCGCCTGCGCCTGTGCGGCGGGTCCCCGCTCCCGCCCGAGGTCGCCGACCGGATCGAGGCCGAGCTCGGCGGCTACCTGCACAACGTCTACGGGCAGACCGAGTCGTCGTCGCCGACGCACATGGTCCCGCCCGGGCTCCGCGCCCCGGTCCACCCGGACACCGGGGTCCTGTCGGTCGGGCTGCCGGTCTTCGACACCGCGGTGACCGTGCTGGACGAGGGGCGGCCGGTGCCGGTGGGCGAGATCGGCGAGCTGATGACGTCCGGGCCGCAGATCGCGCCCGGCTACTGGCGGCGGCCCGCCGAGACCGCCGAGGTGTTCACCGCGGCCGGGATGCGGACCGGCGACGTCGGCCTGATGGATCCCGACGGCTGGTTCTACGTCGTCGACCGCAGCACCGACCTGATCAACGCCGCCGGCTACAAGGTGTGGCCGCACGAGGTCGAGCAGGTGCTCACCCAGCATCCGGCGGTCCGCGAGGCCGCCGTCGTCGCCATCGCCGACGACTACCGGGGCCAGTCCACCCGCGCCTACGTGGCCCTGCAGCCGGGCACCGGCGCGACCGAGGTCGAGCTGATCGAGTACTGCCGGCGGCAGATGGCCGCCTACAAGTACCCGCGGGAGGTCGAGATCGTGACGGCCCTGCCGCGGACGGCCACCGGCAAGCTGATGCGCCGCGCGCTGCGCGGGCGGTGAGCCGGCCGGCGCGGTGGGAGACCTGCCGTCCGGTGATCGGGTGCCGAGCGGGCGACGCGATCAGGGTCGGTCCTCCGGCCGGTCGACGGGCTCGGCCGCGCGCCACCTGTCCGCCTTCGCCTGGACGGCACCACCGGCACGACTGACACCCGCGAGACCGCTGTCCACGATCGTGCCACCGAGCTCCCGGATCGAGCGTCCGGAACCGGCGGCGACATCACGTACGTGGCGCAGGGCATCGCGGACGGTCGGCGAGACCAGCGGGACCCATCCCTCCACCTGCACCCCGCGGGCCGTCACGAAGTAGTCGAGATCGCGCCGGAGCATCTCCACCGCCGACTTGAGCTTCCGGCCGCTGAACGCCCGGTGGAACTCGGAGACCTTCAGGACACCGTAGACGTCGAGCGCGGTGCGGAGCTCGGCGACCAGCGCACCGTCGGCCTCCAGATGCTCGGCGAGAACAGCATGTGCATCCGCGACAGCGGCCTCGAGGCCGTCCGGCTCCACGCTCTCGATCCGGGCGATACGCAGGCGCTGCCACAGGTAGAGCGACTGCTCGGCGACGACGAGAAGCCGGAGCGACTCCCCCAGCCTGCCCTGCCGGACGACCTGTTCCAGCCGACGGGCACGCTCCGGCGCCGTCACGTCCGCGGGCAGCTCGCGGGCCAGCCGGAGGGCATG
Organism: Pseudonocardia kongjuensis; assembly: GCF_039526905.1. Classification (NCBI taxonomy): domain Bacteria; kingdom Bacillati; phylum Actinomycetota; class Actinomycetes; order Pseudonocardiales; family Pseudonocardiaceae; genus Pseudonocardia; species Pseudonocardia kongjuensis. The sequence goes on from NZ_BAAAJK010000030.1 coordinate 112,897, forward strand.
CTCCCGGAGGCGTTCGACGCCGACCTCGAGTTCCGGTCCGAGATGGGCGACCGTCGACCAGTCCACGTCACCGAGTCGACCGCCGTCGTCCAGCCGATCGACACGTCGCCGGAGCAGGCGGTGGTGGCCGACGATGTCCCCGGCCCGCTCGGCGCCGGCGAGCCGGAGCAGCTCGTCGGTCTTGCCCTCGACACGCTCGACGGCCTCGCCGATCCGCTCGTCGGCGGCCTGTGCCGCCATGGTCAGCGCGATCACGCCGAGCACGACGGGCGCCGGGCCGACGGCCTTGTTCGACACGATCCGTCCCGAGCTGTTGGTGATCCACAGCCGGAGCGTCGCGGAGCCACCGGACGGAACGCCACGGAGCGCGCTCACGAACTGAACGGTCGTGGCACCGCCGGCGCCGACGGCCGCCGCGTGGGCGATGGCCGATGCGCGGTCCGATCCGGACAGCTGGGCCGGGCGGACCGTGCCGCCGCTCTCGGTCGCCCAGCGCGCCACGAACTCGGCCACCGCGGACTCGTCGCCGATCAACAGCGTCCCGGACGGGTGCTCGGCGGCGACGAGTGTCCCACTCGTCTCATCGATGTCGGGCACGGGCGATCGTCTCCTCGTACTGATGTCGGTTCGTGCGCCGGGCCGTGCAGCGGGCGCCACGCCCCTGCCGATCCGCCCCGGGTCACGCTTGCCGTGTGCGATGCGTTCCTGGTGAAACGACCGGCACCCGCTCAGGGATACCGGGTTTCCGACCGGGAATCGCATCGGCAGCGGAAGCAGCGACGCAGGCGGCCGGGGGCATCGCCTCGAGCGGTGCGGAGCCGGCCTCGCGAGTGACGTGGCCGCGACCCGGTGCACCGTTGCCGCCGGGCGTCAGCGGTTCCCGCTGCACGACACCGCCGAGAAATCACCCTCCGCCGACTCCTCGGAGATGACCGCACCATCGACGAGGATCCGGCAGGAGATCTCACCGGACCCGCCGGCAGCGCTCACCGAGTAGTCGGTGGGTCCTGGCTCGGCGGGCAAGGTCCGCTCCCAGGGCAGCTCCGCGCCGGAGACCTGGGAGACCGGTGGAGCGCCTCACGACAGCGGATGGAGCGGGGCCGGCCGCCGCCTCGGCGCCCCACGGCACCGCTCATCGCGCGCAGGACACCCGCTCACCCGCGACGTCCCAGGTCGTGCGCCCGTTCGCTGCATCGACCAGCGTGATCACGGTCCCCGCAGCCGTGTCGACGGTGCTGCCGTCGGCGACGAGCGACGCCCCGGCCGACCACTTCTCCCCGGCGACGGCGTCGGCCGGCGGGGTGACGATCTGCTGGTGGACGACGTCCTCCGCGCCCTGCGGCGTCGTGCCGGGCGGGTGCTCGAGCGCACCCCATCCTGTTCCCAGCCCCTCTGCGTACACCACCACGTGCTGCCCCGCCGCCCCGGAGAACACGACGGTCTCCGCACACCGCTCGGCCTCACGCGCGAGCCGTTCCGGATCGACCCGGAACACCACCTCCCCGGCCAGCCCGGAGACCAGCGCGCCGAGCGTGCCGAAGTGCAACCGGGCGCCGGCGCCGTTCCGGGTTGCGACGGCGACCGTCCCGAGGTCGGAGGAGGTACCGGCATCACCGCCCTTCCGACCGGCCCGGACCCCGTCCTGCTCCCCGGAACCCGCTGGTTCCGCGGTCACCGGCACGTCCTCCCCGACACCTGACAGCCGGGCGGGCCACGCCGCCTGGTTGGTGACGACGCCGACGGCCACCGCCACCACGACCAGGCACGACGCCATCACGACGAGGCGCCGGCGGTTCGGGGCATCCGATGGAACGGCCGCGAGCGCGACGAGCAGTGCGGCGACGCCGACGACCAGGGTCGCCCAGTCCCCACCGGTCACGGCGCGGCCTCTTTCCCGGGGTTCACACCTGCAGAGGTGACCGTGCCCGAGGGCTCGCCGCCAGCACCGGCGGCGAGGCTGCACGCCACGACCGCGCCGGCGACGAATCCCAGGAGCAAGCAGGTCACCGCGATCCGGAACAGCGTCGAGAAGTCGGCGAGAACCTTCATCACACACCGTCCGGGCGTACGGACCGAGCAGTGCTCGGTCGGTCGAGGTCGGACCGAGTAGTACCTGTCCTCGTGGCCATGGCTGGTCCCGCCTTTCCCTGCCGCGGAGCGGTGCGCCGTCATACCGGGACGACCGGCGTGCGTCATGCCGTACCGGGCCGGATCGACGTCCGGCTCGGTATCCGTCTTCTCGGTGCTCGTACTGCCGTTCGAGAGAAGTTTCGCCCACGAATGACCCCGCTGCAAGGACGGATCCGGCATTACTAATGCCGGATAGCTCGCACGAAGCGAGGCAGAAGATCCAGTCCTCAGCAATCGACCGGCGCAGAGTTCGGCAGTTTGACTGCCGGTCGGACGATCTGCACACTTGCCTCGTGCGAGTCGAAGAGCAGGAGTCCCCGAACGGCACAGCCAGATGGACCGCGGTCGTGACGGAGGCCATGAAGGCGCGGGGACTGACCCAGGCGGGTCTCGCCGACCGACTGGGCATCAAGGAGCGAACGGTCCGCGCGATGTTCAGTGGTGCGATCGGGGTGACGCCGGAACGACTCAACACCATCGCCGAGATCCTCGACCTCGACGCGATCGAGCTGTTCCGCCTGCACAACTGGGTCGCTGCCGAGCGCGCGGCCGCGACCGACACCGGCACCGCCGCCCGGGATGCCGTGGAACTCCTGAACGACTCCGCGCTCGCTCCGCGCAGCGGCGCCGCGCTGCTGGTGGAACGCGCACTCGAGCTGGGTGGCTACCGTGCCCACGTCCACTCCTCCCTGCTGCCCACCCCGATTGCGGGACACACCCGTGACCGTGACTACGTCGGCGTGGCCGTTGCTGACCGCCCGTCCGGCGACCGCCGTACCGGGCGCCTGCCGGACGACGAACTGGAGCGGGAACTGCGTGCCGCGTTCGCGGTCGCGATCCGGCTCGGCCCGGCGCTGCTCGAGGACAGCCCCGACAACCTGGCGACGCTCGAACGGCTCTGGCCGGACGCCGACGCCTGGTTCTGGGTTCCGAAACTGATGGCCTCCCGCCCGCCGCGGGCACCGGCCCCGCTGCCCGGCGGAGTGGAGACGGTCGTGGTCGTCGGCGACCACGGCGCCGGTGCCAGCCACATCGGCGCCTATCTGGCGGACCGTGCGGGATGGGGCTACGTCGGGACCAGCTTCGATGCGCAACGCGCATTCGGGCGCGCCCCCGACAACCAGGCGGCGCACGACCAGCACTGCCTGGACATCGCCGACGCCTACCTGTCGAGCGACCACGGCCGGTACCGGGTGATCGCACACGGGAGCCGGTCCACGGTCGACTCACTGATCCGGCGCGCGGCGGACACCGACGCCGGCCGCAACGGGCGGCCGAGGCGTCGGACGGCCGTGGTGTACGCCCGTGCCAACGACACCCTCGTCGAGTACGGGAGCCGGGTGTGGGGGAACCGGATGGACGCGGTCGTGCCGGGCGTCTCCGCTGACTACCGCGTCCGCAACGACCGGGCCATCGCGACCGCGCGGCCCGGATGTGCCGTGGAGGAGTTCGCACACGTGGCGGCGATCGAGATGCCGGCGGACGTGCTGGTCGACCGCGGTCGCCGCCAGCCCGAGATCGACCGGTGGCCCTTCCAGGAGGCGGCCGCAGAACGGATATGGGCCGCACTCGCGGCCGGGAGGCCCGCCAGGTGACGGTGCCCGGGTACCTCGGCCGGCTGCTCCGCGAACAGGTGACCCAGGTCGACGAGCGGGTGCGGGGCGTCGGCGGCTACCGGCACGACAGCGAGCGGATCCGGACGGCCGTCGCGCACGTCGGGCCACTCTGCCGGCAGCTCGGCCTGCGCCGGTTCGTCCGCACGCTGAACCCGGGCACCGGCAAACCCCAGGTCCTGTTGGTCTTCTGCGATCCGGCCGACCGGCCGGTGGTGCTGAAGGTGTACGGGCACCGACGCCCGAACGAGGCCGCCGTCCAGCGGCTCTGGGCGCGCCGCGGTGTCACCGCAGCGACCGACGTGCTCGAGTCCGGTGAGGACCCGGTGAGCTGGCTCGTCATGCCGCTGGTCGGCGGCACCCCCCCGACGGCGCAGCGCGGACCGTCGCTCACCGAACGGTTGGCCCGAATCATGCGCCGCGCACATCGGGTGCACGATCCCGGGGTGGGTGAGTACCGGGGCCTCTACGAAGGGATCGAGAGCCACCTGCGCACCGTCCTCGATTCCGCGCGCGCACACGGTTACCAGGTCCGGCCGGACGTCCCGGAGCTCGCCCGGGAGTGGATGGCGCAGGGCACCCCCACCTTCGTGCACGGTGATCTCGCCCCGGCCAACCTGCTTTGCGACGACCGGGGCCGCCTGGCGTTCCTCGACACCTGCGGCTACACCGGGCCCGCCGAGTTCGACGCGGCCCGCTGGTGCGCCAGGGTCGGTGGCCCGGAGATGGCGGTCCGGGCCCTCGAACGCTGGCTGGAGGGTGAGCCGGGCCTGGACCGGCCGCTGGCCAGGCGCCTGCTCGGGATCGAGATGTTCTTCGAGGCGGGCGTCCGTGAGATCCGGAAGGACGAGCGCGGGCTCCCGTGGGCCGACCGGGACCCGGGAACTCTCGCGCGGCTCGCCCTTGCCGGACAGCTGGTCGACAGGGCGCGAACCGCCTGACGGGACGGACCGGCGGCCACCCCGCTCACCGCGCAGCGCGAGAGGCACCCGGCCCCCGCATCCCGAAGCCGGCCCGACCGCACACCCCATGCCGGGTCGGTCGCGGTCGACCGAGCAGGAGTCGGGTCAGTTCACCCTCCCTGACACACCCCCGGACGCCGCGAGCTGCGCGCCGAGCAGGGCGTTGAACTGCTCGGGTTTCTCCACGTTGAGCAGGTGCGCGGCGCCGTCGACGATCTCGAAACGCCCGTCCCGGACGCCGTCGGCGATCACCCGGACCATCTCCGGCGGAGTCGCCGGGTCCTCGGCTCCGGCGACGGCGAGAACGGGGACGCCGATCTCGGGGAGCCGCCCTCGCACATCGAAGCCGGCGATGGCCTCGCAGCAGGCGGCGTAGCCCTCGTCACCGGTCGCGCGCAGCATTCCCAGCAGCCGTTCCGCCTCGTCGGTGCCGGCGAACGAGTGCACGAACCAGGTACCGGGGCGGCTGCCGAGCATGGCCCCGGTCCCCTCCTTCCGGACCGTGGCGGCCCGCTGCGGCCAGCTGTCCGGATCGGCGAAACGGGCCGCCGACGCGATCACGGTGAGGCCCGTTGCCCGGCCGGGGTGGTCGAGGGCGAGTTGCAGTGCGATCGCACCGCCGATGGACACACCGACATGGTGAGCGCGCTCGATGCCGAGCCGGTCCAGCAGCGCGACGACGGCGTCCGCGAGATCGGCCATCGTGCGCGGGCCGTCCGGGGCGGCGCTCCCGCCGTGGCCGGGCAGGTCGTAGCGGACGATCCGGAACCGGTCGACGAACGCCGCGACCTGGGCGTCGAACAGGTGCAGGTCGGTGCCCAGCGACGGGCCGAGCACCAGCACGGGCGCGTCGTACGGGCCGTCGATCCGGTGGTGCAGCGCGATGCCGGTGGTCATGCGAACTGTCTCCCCGGGTAGGTGGCGGCGGCCGCGGCGACGGTGAACCGGCCGTGGTCCCAGCCGTCGGTGAGCGGGACGAAGTAGTCGAACGAGACCTGCTTGCTCAGGTATCGCCAGACGCCGCCGTCACGGCGAAGCCGGTCGGTGTAGCGACCGGCCGCGATGTGCGGAACGCCGTCCTGAACGCACGGTTGCCAGAGGAACGACCGCGCCCGGGCGACGTCCGGACCCTCGAGTTCGATCTCGAGGTTGGTCACGTGGTGCCAGAACGCGGTGAGTCCGGAGTCGGCGAGCCCCGCGAAGAAGGCGCGGAGCCGATCATGGCCCTGGGCGCGGGACAGCCCGACGAACTCACCGTCGACGGTGAACAGCGAGACCAGGGTCGCCCAGTCACCGTCGTCGAGAGCCCGGCAGTACCGGGCGTCCAGATCCCGGATCGCCTCGAGCGCCTCCAACCGGACGACCCGCTGCTCCAGCTCCGCCGCGGTCACCGCTGCACCTGCAGGTCGGAGGGATGGGTGGCCAGCGGGGTGACCTTGATCGTCATGTACGGGAACAGCGGCAGCGACGACAGCAGGTCGTGCAGCTCGTCGCCCGACCCGACGTCGAAGATGCTGATGTTCGAGTACTCACCGACCACCCGCCACAGGTGCGGCCACACCCCGGAGCGCTGCAGCTCCAGCGCACGGGCCTTCTCCTTCGTGACGATCTCGGTACGCAGTTCGGGATCGAGGTCGTGCGGGATGGCGACATCCATCCGGACGTGGAACAGCATGGTCACTTCCTCCGGAACGCGCGGACCCGGGCGGGATCGAGCTCGACACCGAGTCCGGGGCCGTCGGGCAGGTGCAGTCCGTCCGCGTCGTAGACGAGGGGTTCGACGAGCATCTCCTCGGCCATCAGCAGCGGGCCGAACAGCTCACTTCCCCAGGGCGTGGCGGGGCTCGCACAGGCGGCGTGCAGCGACGCCGCCGTACCGACCGGACTCTCGATCGAGGTCGCCGCGTAGCAGGGGATCCCGGCCGCGGCCGCGACCTCGGCGATCGCACGCCCGGCCCGCAGTCCGCCGGACTTGGTGGTCTTGACCGCGAAGATGCCGGCTGCACCGGCCGTCGCCAGCCGGATCGCGTCGGCCGGGGTGCGCAGGCTCTCGTCGGCCATGACCGGGATCGGCAGGGCGGCGGCGACGGCCGCCATCCCCTCGACGTCGTGGCCGGGGAGCGGTTGCTCGACCATCTCGACGCCGGCCGCGGCCAGTCCGGGCAGGTGGGACAGCGCGGTCAGCCGATCCCACCGGGCGTTGATGTCCACCCGGACGCCGGCCACCCCGGCCAGCTTCTCGGCGACCTTCACGATCCGGGTGACGTCGTCGGCGGGGTCCTGCTTGCCCATCTTGAGCTTGAACGAGCTGTGCAACCCGGAGTCGAGCTTGACCAGGGCCTCCTCGACGACTGCGTCAGCGGGTTCGGTCCCCAGCGCCCAGGTGACGGGCACCGCGGTGCGGGCGGCACCACCGAGCAGCACGTGTACCGGGACGCCGAGGTGCCGGGCCCAGGCGTCGTGCAGGGCCACCTCGACGGCCGTCTTCGCGAACAGGTTCGCCGCCACGACGTCCGCGATGTCACGCAGGATCATCGGGATCTCGTCGACCCCGCGACCGAGCAGGACCGGGCCGAGGTAGCGCTCGACGATCAGCTGCATGGTCTCGACGGACTCACCGCCCCACCACGGGCCGCCCGGGACGACGCCCTCCCCCACGCCCGTCACGCCGCCGGCGGTCCGGACGAACACGTAGAGCACCGGCTGGGCGTTCATGCCGGCCCGGGCGAACCGATGGGCACGACGCAACGGGATGTCGACGATCACGGTCTCGACCTGGTCGATCCGCATGTCGCTCATGGACCTTCTCCGTTCTGACCGACGGCGGGCACGGCAGCCGGGCCGGTACCGGGACCGGACGTCGACCGTCCCCGGTACCGGTCCGTCACGCCGGTTCCAGCGTGAAGTCGTACTCGACGGTGCAGGTCCCGTCGCCGGCGTCGACCGGGTCGAGGACCAGCTCGGGCTTGGTCGCCGAGGCGACGTCGCTGTCGAGCCACTCGCCGCCGCGGAAGTAGAGCTGGGTGGTGACGGTCCGGTACCCGGGAGCGCGGACGAGCAGGTGCAGGTGCGCGGGCCGCCAGGGGTGCCAGCCCGCGGCTTCGATCAGCGTGCCGGTGGGGCCGTCGGTCGGGATCTGGTACGGCGCCGGCTCGACGGTGTGGATCTCGAAACGGCCCTGTCCGTCGGCCACGACGACACCGCGCAGGTTCCCGTCGGGCAGGTGCGGGGCGAAGCCGGAGTAGTAGCCCTGGTCGTCGGCCTGCCAGATGTCGATCTCGGCGCCCGGTAGCGGTTCGCCATCGGTGCCGCGGACCTGCCCGCTGAACACCAGCTTGGTGCCCTGCTCGTCCGCGCGCTGCGGGAGCGTCGCCGGTGAGGTCGACCGGGCCTGGCCGGGCAGGTAGTACGGGCCGAGGATGGAACCCTTGGTCCCGTCCTGGTCGGCGGCGGCCACCTCCTCGACGACGTGCTCGACGAAGACGTCGAGCAGCAGCGGCCACTCGCCGCCCTCCCCGACGTCGATCAGGTACTGCTTGGCTGCCTGGAACTCGTCGTAGGTCACCGACTCCGTGCGGATCGTCCGGTGGATCCCCGCGAGCAGGGACGACACGACAGCGGAGACCCGCTCGGGCGGGACCGCAGGCGCACCGGGCGTCGCGGCCCGTCCGGCCCGGAACGCCTCGGTGGCCGAGCTGCCGGAGCCGGCGGCGGTGGGTGAGGACTGTGTGGTGGTCATGGTGGGTTCCTCTCCGCTGTCAGCGGTGACTGAAGATCGACACGTCGTCGTTGCCGATCAGGTCCGGGACGGTCCAGCCCTGGAGGTCGTACTCGGCCAGACACTGGTCGGCGAAGCCCTTCATCGCGTCCGCTGCGCCGGACATCTGGGCGTCCATCAGCATCTCGGCGCGGACGCCCTCGTGGTTGCCGGCGTAGTTGCGTTCGTAGAGCTCGTGGCGGCCACCGAACTCCGAGCCGATCGAGTCCCAGATCAGCTTCATCAGCTTGACCCGGTCGACGGCGTCGTAGCCGTTCGAGCCTCGCACGTACTTGTCCAGGTAGGGCCGCACCTGGGCGGAGGCGAAGTCGGCGGCGTGGCTGGGCAGGTAGATCAGCGAGGACCCCAGGTCCTGCATGATGATCTCGCGGACCCGCGGGTAGCCGACGGTCATGAACCAGCGGTAGGCCATCCCGTACTCGTGCCTGGGCAGCAGGGTCCCGTCGATCCACTCCTCGGGGTTGCCGATCATCCCGTCCGAGAGGCCCCAGAACAGGTTGCGCCAGGCGATGACCTCGCCGACCCGGGTCTGGATGCCGCGGAAGTCCTGGGTGCCGGTGGCCTCGAGACCCTTCATCAACAGACCCGCGATGAAGTCGAGCTTCACCGCCAGCCGGGTGACGCCCTGGAAGGTGAAGCGGTGCAGGAAGCCCGATGCGGGGACGAAGCTCGACGCCTTCTCCGTGTCGCCGTAGACGAAGACGTTCTCCCACGGGATGAGGACCCGGTCGAGGACGAAGATCGTGTCGTTCTCGTCCAGCCGGCTCGACAGCGGGTGATCGAACGGGCTCCCCGTCACCGCTGCCGTGTGCGAGTACGACGAGCGGCAGATCAGCTTCATGCCGGGCGCGCCCATCGGGACGGTGCAGACCAGGGCGTACTCCCGCTTCTTGATCGGCAGGCCGTAGTGGGCCAGGAAGTTGAAGTGGGTGATCGCCGACCCGGTGGCCACGACCTTGGCACCGGAGACGATCAGGCCGTTGTCGGTCTCCTCCTCGACGTGCATGAACACGTCGGAGACGTCGTCCGGGTCGCGGTGCCGGTCCACCGGCGGGTTGACGATCGCGTGGTTCCAGTAGAGGACCTTCTCCTGGGACTCGCGGTACCAACGCTGGGCGTTGTCCGAGTGCGGTGCCCAGAAGTCGGGGTTGGCACCGAGGGTGCCGAGGAACGCAGCCTTGTAGTCGGGGCTGCGCCCCATGAAGCCGTAGGTCATCCGGGCCCACTCGGCGATCGCCGCCTGGTCCTTCCGCATGTCCTCGATCGAACGCGGCGCCCGGAAGTAGGGATGTGTGACGCCGCCGCTGCCGGTGTCGGTCGGGACCGTGAGCACGTCCCGCTTGTCCGGATCGTGCAACGAGTCGTAGAGGCGGGCCGTCATCCGGACCGCGTTGCGGAACGCGGGGTGGGTGGTGACGTCGTCGACCTTCTCGCCGTGGAGGTAGATCTCGCGGCCGTCGCGCAGGCTCTCGATGTACTCGTCACCGGTCAGCGGCCGGGTGACCGCGCCGTTCCTGCCGTTCGTGCCGGTCGGTACCGCGGTGTGGTCCTGCTGCAGGGTCATCGTCGACTCCGTCGTCTGAGTGAAGGTGGATGAACGGTCGGGCCGGGTGGGCGATCAGGACCGGCCCGCCGTGGGCCGGGCCGCGAGGAACGAGACTCCCCCGTCCGGCCCGTCGGCCGAGTCGTCCCAGAGCAACGGGTTGTGGTCACCACCCAGGTGATGGAACTGCCCGGAGTGGAACAGCAGCGGCTGTCCTCCATGGATGTGGAACTGCTGGACCTCGCCCAGGTAGAGGACGTGGTCGCCGCCGTCGTAGGCCCGCCACGGCGTGCAGGAGATGTGCGCGAGGGTCCCGGCGAGCCGCGGCGCACCGCAGTCGCTGTCCGCGGCCCAGCGAACCTCCTGGTTCGGGCGGCCGGCGAAATGCAGCGCGAGTTCCTTCTGCGCGGACTCGAGGACGTTGACCGTGAACGGCCGCGACTCGATCACCCCGCACAGCCGGGAGCGACGGTCCAGGGACACCAGTACCAGCGGTGGATCGAGGGACACCGCCGTGAACGCGTTGACCGTCGCCCCGTGCGCGGCACCGTCGGGGGCGTGACAGCTGATGATCGTGACTCCGGTGGTGAAGTGTCCCAGGCACCGGCGCAGCTCGGCAGGATCGATCGACATTGACTCACCTCCATGTACGCTCTGCGTGCATGTTGCACGCTGTGCGTACGTCGAGCAGGGTGCCGGGTTCCGGGCGATCCGTCAACCCTCGACGCGGGCGCCCGCCGTGCCGCACATCGAGGCGAGGCGCCGATGCGGGAGGATGCGCAGGTGGACGACGCCGACGCCGGGCCCAGGGACCGGATCCAGAGCATCGAACGCGGTTTCGCCGTGTTGCTGGCCTTCGACGACGAGCACCGGACTCCGAGCCTGATGGAGATCGCGCACGCGACCGGGCTGTCCCGGCCGGCCGTGCGCCGGATCCTGCTGACCCTGCGGCACCTCGGTTACGTGGAGCCGACGACCGGCAGCCACTGGCGGCTCACGCCCCGGGTGCTGACCATCGGCCAGCACTACGTCACGTCGAGCACGGTGGTGGCGGTGTCCGAACGACACATGAGCCGCCTGGTCGAGGAGACCCAGGAATCGGCCTCGCTGTCCGCACTGGACGGTGACGAGGTGGTCTACCTGGCCCGGGTGCCCGCGAAGCGGGTCCTGAACGTGAGCGCGACCGCCGGGACCCGGGTACCGGCACACGCGACCTCCATGGGCCGGGTGCTGCTCGCGGCAGCACCGTCCGACTTCGTCGAGCGCTACCTCGTCGAGCCGGGCCTGGCGCCGCTGACCCCGCACACGATCACCGACCACGGCCGGTTCCGCGCGGAGCTCGCTCGGGTGCGCGAGCAGGGCTGGTCACTCGTCTCCGAGGAACGCGAGCGCGGGCTCATCGCGGTGTCCGCGCCGATCCGGGACCACACCGGCCAGGTCGTCGCAGCGCTGTCGTCGTCCAGCTCGACCGGCCGCACGAGCCCGGAGCACGTCGAACGACATGTCGTGCCGGTGCTGACGCGGATCGCGAAGGAGATCAGCGCCGAGCTGGGTGCCTGATCCCCCGCCTCGCCGATGGTCCTGGGATCGGGCGCACATTTCGTCCGATGATCCCGCAGCCCGTCGCTCTCGTACGGCCCCCACGACACGCCGGCCCGCCGGCGACGCGCTGCGGCAGGCCCGAATTGTCGGTCCCGGGCGGCATCCTGGTCGGTGATCGTGAACGACGACCGACGGGACGACCGTGACCGAACCCCTGCGCGCCGGAGCCCACGAGAGCCTGCGCACCACGGCTCTGGACGCGGCGCTCGATGCCTCCGGGTCCGGTCTCGACCCCCGCTGGGCGCCGGTCGGGAGCGCCGAGCAACCCCGCGTGCTGGCCCGGCACGTCGCCGCGGCGGTCGAGCGGGCGCTCGCCGACCGGTCCCCGGAGCAGCGCGTCGCGCTGGTCAACCGCCTGGTCGAGCTCGCCGAACGGGCGCCGGAGGACACCGTCCACGAGGACCTCGAGCAGCTGATCGCGCTCACCAGGGAGGTGGCGGTCGGGCACTGGGAGGTCCGGGCCCCGATCACCCCGCTGTCCGAGGCCGCGTTGTTCACCAACGCCGCCGGGGAGCCGACGCTGCACACCGCACTGCAGTCGGAGCTGTCCAGCGTCGACCGGGTGGATCTGCTGTGCGCGTTCATCCGCTGGCACGGCATCCGGCTGCTGGAGCGCGAGCTCGATCTGCTGCACGAGCGGGGCGTCCCGTTCCGGGTCATCACGACGACGTACATGGGCGCGACCGAGCAGCGCGCGGTCGACGAGCTCGTCCGCCGGCACGGCGCCCAGCTCAAGATCAGCTACGCGAGCGCGACCACCCGGCTGCACGCCAAGGCGTGGCTGTTCCGCCGGGACACCGGTTTCGACACCGCGTTCGTCGGCAGCTCGAACCTGTCCCGGTCGGCGCTGGTCGACGGCCTGGAGTGGAACGTGCGGTTGTCCTCGGTCGCCACACCGGACCTGATCCGCAAGTTCACGTCCACGTTCGACAGCTACTGGTCCGCGGCGGACTTCGTCTCCTACGACCCGGCGATCCCCGCCGACTCCCACCGGCTCGCCGACGCGCTGGGCCGGGACCGCACCGACAGCACCCCGCTGACCGGCCTGGAGGTGCGGCCCTATCCGCACCAGGAGCAGATCCTCGAGGCGCTCGACGCCGAGCGGACGGTGCACGACCGGCACCGCAATCTCGTCGTCGCGGCGACCGGGACCGGCAAGACCGTCGTCGCCGCGCTGGACTACCGGCGGCTGCGCGAGCGGCATCCCCGGCTGCTGTTCGTCGCGCACCGCACCGAGATCCTGGAGCAGTCCCGGCGCACCTACCGGGCGGTGCTGGCCGACGGCGCGTTCGGCGAGGTGTTCGTCGGCGGGGCCCGGCCGCAGCGCTGGAACCACGTGTTCGCGAGCATCCAGTCGCTGGCCGCGTACGGCGTGCACAACATCCCGCCGGACCGGTTCGACGTCGTCGTCATCGACGAGTTCCACCACGCCCAGGCACGGACCTACCGGGCGCTGCTCGACCACCTGCGTCCCGCGGAGCTGCTCGGCCTCACCGCGACCCCGGAGCGGTCCGACGGCGTCGACGTCCGGGACCGCTTCTTCGACGGCCGCAGCGCCGCCGAACTGCGCCTGTGGGACGCGCTGGCCGCCGACCTGCTGGTGCCGTTCCACTACTTCGGTATCGCCGACGACGTCGACCTGCGCGGCGTCGAGTGGAAGCGCGGCAGCTACGACGTGACGTCGCTGGACGGCATCTACACCGGCAACGACGCCCGGGCCGCCAAGATCATCCGGGAGACCCGGGCGAAGGTCGCCGACGTGACCGCGATGCGCGCGCTCGGGTTCTGCGTCTCGGTCGCGCACGCCGAGTACATGGCCCGGGTGTTCACCGCGGCCGGGATCCCCAGCGCGGCCGTCACCGGGCGGACCGCCGCGGACGACCGGGACAGCGCGCTCCGCCGGCTGCGGGACGGGGAGCTCAGCTGCCTGTTCGCCGTCGACGTGTTCAACGAGGGCCTCGACGTCCCGAGCGTCGACACGGTCCTGCTGCTGCGCCCCACCCAGAGCGCGACCGTGTTCCTGCAGCAGCTCGGCCGCGGTCTGCGCCGGGCCCCGGGCAAGGCCGTGCTGACCGTGCTCGACTTCATCGGCCAGCACCGCCGCGAGTTCCGTTTCGACCTCCGCTACCGGGCGCTGACCGGGAGCAGCCGGTCCGGCGTCGTGCGGGACGTCGAGGAGGGCTTCCCGTTCCTGCCGTCCGGTTCGGCGATGGTGCTCGACGCGGTCGCCCGCGAGATCGTGCTCGACAACGTCCGCAGTCGGGTCCGGCTCCCCCGGCGCGCGCTGGTCGCCGACGTCCGCGCGCACGGCGAGACCGCGCTGGGCCGCTACCTGCGCGAGTCCGGCGGCGAGCTCTCCGACGTGTACCGCGGCAAGGGTTCGTGGGCCGCGCTGCGCCGCGACGCCGGGTTCACCGTCCCGGCCCCCGGTCCGGACGAGACCACCCTGCTGCGCCGGCTCGCGACCCTCACCCACGTCGACGATCCGGAGCGGGCCGAGGTCTACGCCCGGATCGCCGACCCGGACGGACCCGCCTACGCCGAGCTGACCGACCGGGACCGACGGCTGGCCAGGATGTTGTTCTTCCAGCTGTGGCCCGACCGCGGCGGGTTCGACGACTACCAGGACGGACTCGACCACCTGCGCCGGCATCCGGCGGTGTGCGCGGAGATCGGCGAGCTGACGTCGTACACCCTCGACCGGGCACGGCACCTGCCGCGCCCGCTCGGCGAGGGTCTGCAGCACGTCCCGCTGCGCAGCCACGCCCACTACCGGCGCGAGGAGATCCTGGCCGGGCTGGACTGGGCCTCGATGCGCCGCAAGGCGGCCGGTCACGCGAGCGGCGTCGTGTGGGCGGACGAACCCCGGGTGGACGCGCTGCTGGTCAACCTGCACAAGAGCGAGCGCGACTTCTCCCCCACCACCATGTACCGGGACTTCGCCGTGACCCCGGAGCTGTTCCACTGGGAGTCGCAGAACGCGACGTCACCACAGAGCGGGACCGGGCGCCGCTACCTCGGGCACCGCGCACAGGGCAGCCACGTCGTCCTCTTCGTCCGCGACGCACCCTCCGACGACATCGGCGAGGGTGCGCCGTTCCTCTGCCTCGGCGCCTGCGAGTACGTGTCCCACCAGGGCAGCAAGCCGATCGCGATCACCTGGCGGCTGCACCGGGCAATGCCCGGCGAGACGTTCCGGGCAGCGAGCGTCGTCGCGTCGTGAGCCGGATCCGCACACTCCGCCGTCAGCGGTTCCCGCTGCACGACACCGCCGAGAAATCACCCTCCGCCGACTCCTCGGAGATGACCGCACCATCGACGAGGATCCGGCAGGAGATCTCACCGGACCCGCCGGCAGCGCTCACCGAGTAGTCGGTGGATTCTGGCTCGGCGGGCAAGGTCCGCTCCCAGGGCAGCTCCGCGCCGGAGACCTGGGAGACCGCCGTCCCCCGGCCGACGGTGATCGTGACCGCCGATCCCGATCCGTTCACCTCGAAGGTCACCTCGGTCGCCGCGGGTTCGGTGACGGCGTCGACGGCCGGTTCGACGCCGGGATCCCCGCCGCCGGTTTCCTGGTCGCCGCTCGGTGTCCCGGACGCGACCGTCTCCTCGGTCGGCGCGGTCCGGGGCTCGTCGTCCGAGCCGCCGAGGACGGCGAACCCGATCGGTACCGCGGCCGCGACCGCTGCGGCGGCAGCCAACCAGGGCCATCGCCGGCGGCCCGCCGGGGCGTCGTCATCGCCGCCGTCCCGGGCCGGCCGGCGCCGGGTGCCGCGGGTCGGCGGTTCTCCTCCGGTGCCGTCGGATGCCGCGGTCCGGGCGCGCACGGAGGCATGGACCCTCGTGTCGACGGCGTCGGCGGCCTCAGCGAGGTCGGCGGCGGCGGTGCCGGCGGTGGTACGGGTGGCGGCGTCGGTGCCGGCGGTAGTACGGGTGGTGGCGGCGGTGCCGGCAGCGGCGGCGCCGGCAGCGGCGGCGCCGGCAGCGGCGGCGCCGGCAGCGGCGGCGCCGGCAGCGGCGGCGCCGGCAGCGGCGGCGCCGGCAGCGGCGGCGCCGGCAGCGGCGGCGCCGGCA